>NZ_CP159289.1:6538026-6911052 GCF_040448675.1 Dyadobacter sp. 676
AATTATGGTGTAATTGGCCTATTGTTTTAATCCAATCTATCAAATGAAGGTAGTCCAATTGTGATGAACGTGCTGTCGACCCTTATTGCGCCGGAAAAAGGCGGAAAGCAGCCGGTATATATTCAGATTGCCAATCAACTGATGGCGCTGATTAAAGACGGTACGTTGCAATCCGGCTATCGGTTGCTCAGTACCAGGCAATTGGCGGCGATCCTGAATGTGCACAGGCGAACGGTGGTGCAGGCCTATGACGAATTGCTGGCACAAGGATGGCTGGAAAGCCAGACGGGTAACGGAACGTTTGTGGCAAGAAATCTCCCCGACCTGCGACCGGTTCCGATCGCTTTGGACGGGGCAGGAGGCAGAGACCCGTTGAAAAAGGCAGGTTTTTCTTTTGACAGGCCCGCTCACCTGGACAGGGCGGTATTGAAAGCAAGCTCCCGGTTCCACCTCGACGACGGCTTCCCCGATCCGCGTCTTGCCCCGCTTGAAGATCTCTCGCGGGCGTATCGCAGCCAGTTATTGCACGGAAACTCTTATCAACGCCTCGGCTATGGCGATACCACCGGGGCCGGCTGGTTGCGACAGGAACTTTCCGCACATTTGAACGAAACGAGAGGGTTACGGACTTCGGTTGCCAACATACTGATCGTCAGGGGGATGATTATGGGAATGTACCTTGCCGTAACGAGCCTCGTCAAAGCGGGCGATTACGTGGTAACCGATTCGCCCGGATGGTTCGGGGCATCGATGAACTTTTTGCAAGCGGGCGCGCGCATACATTATGTGCCCGTGGACGCTCATGGTATGGATGTGGATGCGCTCGAAGAATTTTGCATGAAACAGCCCGTCAGGATGGTTTATGTAACGTCTCATCATCAATATCCCACCACCGTCGCGCTAAGGCCCGACAGGCGGATCAAACTCCTGAAACTGGCTGAAAAGTATGGTTTTGTGGTTTTTGAAGACGATTATGACTTCGATTTTCATTATCTCAGCAAGCCTCTTTTGCCTCTTTTCGGGGCTGATCAGGCAGGTATGGTGTTGTACTGCGGTTCGTTTACCAAGACGATCTCGCCGGCTTTTCGCATCGGGTATCTGGTAGGGCCGGAGGATGTTATCGCCCATTTGGCATCGCTGAGACGGATTATCGACCGCCAGGGCGATTCAATGCTTGAAAATGCAGTCGCTGAACTGCTTCAAACGGGCGTTATTCAGCGCCATCTCAGAAAATCGGTGCGGGTGTACAAGCAGCGCCGCGATTTTTTCTGCGAACTGTTGAGGACTGAACTGGCCGGTGCCATCCGGTTTGAAGTCCCGGACGGCGGTATGGCCGTCTGGGCCCGATTCGACCCTTCAATCGACATTCCCGAACTTGCTGCAAAGGCTGCAAAAAAGGATTTGTATTTTTCAAATGGTCAGATAGCGGGATATCCTCCCGAGTTCAGGAACTATATACGCCTCGGGTTTGCTTCTTCCGACCCGGGGGAACTCGAACAGAGCGTAAAGATTATCAGGGATTTATTATGATCAGAAAAATTATTGGCGCTTACAGGACGTCATTCAGCGGTTTAAGCAGGGAAACATGGCTGCTAAGCCTCGTGATACTGATAAACCGTTGCGGGTATATGGCCGTTCCGTTTATGAGTATGTACATTACCCAAAGCCTTCACCGGAGCATCGAAGATGCCGGCATCATCATCACACTTTTCGGAGCGGGTTCGGTTCTGGGCGCAATGGCGGGCGGGTATCTTACCGATAAACTGGGGTTCCAACCCGTACAGATCGGAAGCCTGATATCGAGCGGGGTATTCTTCGTCCTTTTCAGCCTCGTCAGCGACTTTACGGTACTTTGCGGACTGATCGTCGTCCTTAGTTTCTTCGTCGAGGCATTTAAGCCTGCTAACCAGACAGCCATCGCAGCCTACTCGGCACCCGAAAATCTGATTCGTTCCTACGCGCTCAACCGTTTGGCTACTAATATTGGTTTTGGCTTCGGAACGGGTGTAGGAGGGGTGCTCGCAGCTATCAACTATCATTTGTTGTTCTGGGTCGACGGTATGGTATATGTGCTGGCCGGGGTGCTCATTGTGCTGCTGCTTCCGAAGCGAAAACACGTTACCAGAAATGATTTTCCGCAAGATGCCGACGTGAGCACCGCCTCGCCCTGGCGGGATGCGTTTTTTGTTCGCTTCCTGGTGATGGTTACCTTATATATGCTGTGTTTCGTGTTGTTGTTCAGGCTGGTGCCGGTGTATTGGAAGGAGGAGATGGGGATTGGCGAATCGACCATCGGAATTTTGCTGGGAATGAACGGTTTGATCATCGCATTGTTTGAGATGGTGCTGGTCCGGAGCCTGGCCAACCGCAAGCCCGACTACATATACATGGTTTCCGGCCCGCTGTTCAGCGCCGTCGCGTTCCTGGCACTGGTTACGCCATACGTATTGCCGGTTGTTCTTGCCGTGGTGACGGTCGTGCTTTTTACAACCGGCGAGATGCTCGCGTTCCCGTATTTGAGCACGTTCGTCATGAACCGGGCCAGCGATCTGAACCGTGGGAAGTATTCCGCGGCTTATTCGGTGGCACAGGCTGTTGCCCAAATCATCGGTCCTGTAATGGGGGCCTACGTGGCCGGGCATTGGGGATACAGCGCGTTGTGGATTTTGCTTATCGTGATCAGCTGCGTATGTGCGCTGGGTTTCCGGCTGTTGTTTCAGCGGAAACTGGCGTTATGATTCAGGAGTGTCGGCCGTTTCCCCGCTTTTCTGGGCTTGTTCCAGTTGTTCTTTCAGGTTATTGATCCGGTCGGCTTCCAGTTCGAGCGCTTTACGCTGGAGGTCGATCAGATCGTCCTTTTTGATCATGATATATTGTTCCCGCGGTTCTTCGAGCATCGGCACTTCGCCTACCAGCTGGGCTACCGTCGTATCAAAGATTTCCGCCATCATTCTGAGCTCGGCAAGGGAGGGGTCGTTTCTTCCGGTTTCCCAGTTGGAGATCACCGCCTTGCCCGATTTCTTCAATGCTTTGGCCAGCTTGTGCTGGTTCCAGCCTTTCAATTCGCGGTATTTTTTGATGCGTTCGCCAACGATTGACATTAGTTAGAAGTTTAATATAAAAATACTTGACTATTGTATATTTTTTCTATACTTTTGTATAGTGCTTATGCATAGGAGTATGAGTAAAGCGCAAATTACAATTTTTTATCACACACCTATATTACCATGACAGAGATGCAAGCAAGAGTCTCCGAGTATGGCGGATTATCCATTAAGGAGCGCCTGTTAGTCAGGTTCATCAAGTCCCGAAACATTGTGGGCAAAAACTGGCGGGGGGCTCTCGCCGAGAGTGATCCTTTTTTCAACACCAAGCTTGGCGGGGATTACTTAACGTCAGTGGCACAGGCAGTTTCGGACAGCAGTCGCGGCAACGTCGACCGCATCGAAAGGGTTACCATCGCCCTGGAAAAGGTGGCAGGCATTACTCCCGTTCCAATCGTTTGAACAATTATTTTACGGATGATTTCACTTATTTTCCGGAAGTTAAAAATGGCTTCGGAGTAGGAGGATCATGGACCGAAAGCAGCTTTGGATTGCTGTGAGAGCCCTGGGCTCGTAGCGGCAGGCCATGTGTGGTACGTATTGCGGGTTCAATTATCCTGAACCCGCAATATCTGGTATCTGGTTGTTTCCACTGGCTGCGGAAGCGAGTATGCCAGTGTCGAAACCGTCGATACCGGTGTTGTTTTTGCGCGTCCAGCAGGCATGGATGTCGTCGGGGGGCCTTGTTTCCTGACCCAGGCGTTTAGCTCATTCCGTTCGCGGTGTGATCCATGATCGGTGTAACTATATCTGCCGCCCCTGGATGCGATAGGCGTTCAGGATGGCGAGCAGCGCCACGCCGACGTCGGCAAAAACAGCTTCCCATAATGTGGCGACACCGCCGGCACCGAGCGCCATTACTGCAATTTTAACCGCGAATGCAAGGGAAATGTTCTGGTAAACAACCGATTTTGTGATTTTGCCGATTTTAACGGCCGATGCAATGCGCGACGGCTGGTCATTCTGGATAACGATATCCGCGGTTTCGATCGTGGCGTCGGAGCCCAAAGCACCCATGGCTATACCCGCGTCGGCAAGCGCAATCACCGGCGCGTCGTTCACGCCGTCGCCTACGAATGCGATGCGTTTCCCTTGATTTTTAAGCTGTTGCACGATTTTGACCTTATCTTCCGGTAAAAGACCGCCATAGCTTTTATCGATGCCCAGGTCGCGCGCCACTTTCGCGACAACCGCATCTTTGTCGCCGGACAGCATAATGGTTGAAATACCCAATCCTTTAAGATCGGAAACCGCCTTCGCGGCATCGTCCTTTACCTGGTCGGCAATGAGGAAATGGCCTGCGTACATATTATCGATGGCTACGACCACAATTGTTTCCACAATCGCAGCGAGCTCGGGCGGGTAGTCAACCGAATACTTATCGAGAAGCCTGGTGTTTCCCGCAAGCACAGGTTTGCCGTCGATGAGGCCCTTCAGTCCATGCCCGGCTATTTCCTCTACTTCGGCGGGTTTCGTCAGTTCAACGTCTCCAGCGTATTCCACTACGGCCCTGGCGACGGGATGGGTCGAGTGGCTTTCCAATGAAGCGGCCATTCGGACAAACCGGGCCTCATCGACAGACGTCTCCACCTTCTGGACTTTGAAAACGCCTTTTGTGAGCGTACCGGTCTTGTCCGAAACGACCGTGTCGATCCTGGTAATAATGTCGAGGAAGTTTGCGCCTTTAACAAGAATGCCATTCCGGGAAGCCAGGCCGATGCCACCGAAGTAACCGAGGGGAATCGAGACCGTCAATGCGCAAGGACAGGCGATTACGAGGAACACCATTCCGCGGTACAACCATTGATCGAAGTCGTACGGGGCGACGAAAAGCGCCGGTGCCAAGATAATCAGCAACGACAGCAGGAAAACCACCGGCGTATAAATACGAGCCAACCGGCTGATCAGCAGTTGGGTAGGAGCCTTGCGGGCGCTGGCCTCCTGTACCATTTCCAGGATGCGGGATAGCTTCGAATCCCTGAAAAGCGCATTGACCTCTATCTCGACTGATTTTTCTGTGGAAATCATGCCTGCAAGCACCGTTTCGTTCTGAGCGATAACCTGCGGCTTCGGTTCGCCCGTCAGTGCCGCTGTGTTGAATATGCCTGATACCGAATGCATTGTCCCGTCGAGCGCGACTTTTTCTCCCGGCCTGACGAGGATTTTTTCGCCGATCCGGACATTCTCGGGCGCTGTTTGTTGCGGCTTGTCGTTGCGCAGGACCGTCACCGTATCCGGCCGGATATCAAGCAATGCCTTGATCGACCGTTTCGACTTGTTGACGGCGATGTCCTGGAAAAGCTCCCCGATTTCATAAAATATCATAACCGCGACACCTTCGCTGAATTCGCCGATATAAAAAGCGCCGAAAGTGGCGATGGTCATTAATGTAAATTCATTGAAAAAATCGCCCCGGCCCGCTTTACGGAATGCCAGTGCGACGGTTTTGTTTCCCGCGAGAAAATAAGCGACCAGCATCAGTCCGATTTCAGCAAAGCGCGGTAGCTGAATTCTGGCGATATAGGTCAAAACCAGAAATATACCCAGTATCAAAAGGCTGGTCCATAGCATCCAGCGGCTTTTCAGGATACTTGCGTCGCCGTCGCTACCGTGGTTGTGGTCTTCGTGGTCGTGTTCATGAGCATGCGTATGACCGTTGTGTTGGGTACGCGCCTTACCCGAGCAGCAGTCGTCATGACGTTGATGAGCGGAGGTTTTTTCGTCGAGTCTCATAATGCAATTATTCTGATTCAAAGCAATTGTCCTGCGTCCACATGCCCGGGTAGCGTTTCGCAGGATCATTGCAAAGGTAGGGTACAATACCGTGCAACAGGGTTACAGGTGCTGAAAATCAATTAATTGCAATATTGTTGCGAGTGTCATTTGTCTATCTTCCAGTCGATTGAGGACGGGGTCACCCAAAAAAGCACTTCGCATAATGCATTCAGTGATATCGGCATTTAACCAACTCTCCCAACTTGCGTAAGCCTGCGTCGATCAACGGGTTGTACGGAGCCCCAAAGCTGATGCGGATATAGTTGGAGAAACGTGCGTCGGTACTGAAAATCTGCCCGGGAGCGATGCTGATACTTTCCTGGATGGCACTTTCGAAAAGTTCGAAGGCATTGACGACCTTGTTCAGTTCGATCCACAATACATAACCGCCCTGCGGCCGTACAACCCTCGTATCGGGCGGAAAGTAGTCGCTGATCGCCTGCACATACCGCAGGCACTGGGTGTGCAGCGACTTTCGCAAGTGCCTCATATGCAAATCATAACGACCGGTTTCGAAGAAGTTCGCCACTGCGGCTTGTGTGGGTGTCGCCGATGAAACTGTGTGCAGGAGTTTGTTGCTCAACACTTTGTCCTTGAACCGGCCCGGCAGGCACCAACCCACCCGGTAACCTGGTGCCAATGTCTTCGAGACCGAGCCACAGAGCATTACCAGCCCCTTCTTGTCATAGCTTTTACAGGTACCGGGCCTGGTTTTGCCAAAATACATTTCCCCGTAAATGTCGTCCTCGATCAGCGGGATCTCGCGGGCTGCCAGCATTTCTACGAGCTGTTTTTTCCGGTGGTCCGGCATCAATGCGCCTGTCGGATTGGAAAAATTGGGTACGAAAAGCACTGCTTTCACCGGAACCGTTTCGAGTGCCTTTTCCAGGTATTCGAGATCGGCCCCTTCATCGGGATGGCAGGGAATTTCGAGGGTCTTCAGTCCCAGGCTTTTCATGATGTTGAAAATGCCGAAATAAATCGGGTTCTCGATCGCCACCGTGTCCCCGGGCTCCGTAACGGCTTTGAGGCAGAAAACCAGCGCTTCCATGCAACCTTGCGTCGTGACCACGTCGTCCGCGCTTACATTTCCTTTCCAGTTGAATGCGTGTTTCGCGATTTGCTGCCGTAATGCGCGATTTCCCTGTACTTCCTCGTATTGCGTGCAGCTGTGCGGACTTTTCCGCAGCGCTTCGAGCATTGCCTTGTTCAGTTTCGCCTCGGGAATGAGTTCGGCGGAAGGGGCCGCCACCGAAAGGCGAATGATCCGCTCGTGGGTCATCGTTTTGTAAACCGTCCGGATCATCTCGTCGACATTCGCCTTCTCGATCAGCGTATCCGGAGCAGCATTTCGAAGCCTTTCCGGCGCATTAAGCGGTGAATAGCGCACAAAATAGCCCGATTTGGGCCTCGCCTCGATGATACCTTTGTTTTCCAGTTCGACATACGCCTTAAATGCGGTGCTGAGGCTGATGCCCTGTTCCCTGCTTAATGCGCGCAGGGAAATGAGTTTGTCGCCCGCTTTCAAAATACCCTTTTCGATTTGGGCCGCCAGGCGGTCGGCGATCTGCGAATACAAAAAGTCTTCGCGAACGGTTTCTTCGGTCATTATTTCAGGAATTTGATCTGTTATGCTTTAAAATAACAAAAGTGAATCTGTTTTATTACAATTCACGACCGGAATTTTGTCCCGTTAAATCACAAACAGCTATGAAAAGTAATCTGACGGCCTATCTGGCACTCGCGATGGTGTGTTTCTTCTGGGGTACAACCTACCTGGCGGCGCGCATCGGCGTATCCGGTTTTCCCGCGCTTTTCTTCATGGGTTTCCGGAATGTGGTTGCGGGCGCTCTGTTGCTCGGGTTTCTGGTCCTGAAAAGAAGGTCGTTCCCATGGACAATGCGGGATATCGGATTGCAGCTGGTGCCCGGGTGGTGCATGATCACGTTCGGGACCGGCCTGGTAGGCTGGTGCGTTCAGTATATTCCCAGCGGGCTGGCGGCATTGTTGTATGCCACGGTTCCGCTTTTTACAATCCTGGTTAATGTCCTGGCGCGGAAAGAGGAGCGCATCAATGGGCACATCGCCGGCGGGATGATGCTGGGCCTCGCCGGTGTGATGCTGGTTTTCAGGGATAATCTGGAATATCTGGCCGAGCGAAAATCGTTTACAGGTATCTGCGTGACCCTGGCGTCGTGTGTATCCTGGTGCCTGGGTGGGTTATATACCAAGAGCTATACCGGCAGGACGGATTCGTTTTTCAATGCGGCGGTCCAGATGATGGCCGGTGGCGCCGGCCTGCTCGTGCTGAGTGCGCTCAACGAGGACTGGGTAAATCTCCCTGAAATGCAGGCACATTCCCTATATGCGTTCCTATACCTGGTCTTTTTCGGCTCCATTCTGGCTTATGCTTCATATCTGTTTGCCATGTCCAGGTTGCCGGCGGGATTGGTGTCGGTTTATGCCTATATCAATCCCCTGGTGGCACTGGTTTTGGGTTTTTTTATATTGGATGAAAAAATTACCTGGCTGACAGTCCTCGCATTTATCTTAACAACCGGCGGGGTATTTCTCGTAAACCGCGGGTATCAGCTGCAAAAGCGGAAAAATACACTAACCTTGCTAAACAGTCATGAATAAGGATACATTCATAACACTCTATTCGCGCGATATAAAGAGACTCCGGGCCGAAATTGAACAGTATCCTTCGGAATCTGCGCTATGGGCCCGGCTGCCCGGTACAATCAATACGGGCGGCAATTTATGCCAGCACCTGATCGGAAACCTGCGCACCTATGTGGGCCTTACGCTGGGAGGGCACGCATACACCCGCGACCGCGATGCGGAGTTCGGTCAAAGAAGATTTTCACGAGCGAGGATGCTGGACGAGCTTGAAACGCTAGAACGAATCGTAACCGGCGCATTGGAAGGGCTCGATGGCGGCAAAATGCTGGAAGAATATCCCCGCACAGTACTCGATATGTTTCCGGAACAGCCCGTCGGAGTAATTCTTACGCATCTGCTTGCGCATTTCTCGTGGCATCTGGGACAAATCAATTATCACCGGCGCTGGATTACGCAAGTACAATCAACACAACCATAACGAATATGCATTTGACAGGACAATCGGCACAATCCTTTGCAGAACAATGGATTGCGGCCTGGAACAGCCATAGCCTTCCGGCTATTATGGACCTCTATGCGCAGGAGATCCACTTCTTTTCGCCGTATATCATCAAACTGGGCATGAATAACGACGGAATGATCTCGGACAGGGGCGAACTCGAAAAGTATTTCGCAAAGGCGCTCATGGTTTATCCCGACCTTCATTTTGAGTTGCATGAAGTGCTCGCGGGAGCCGGTTCGGTGATTTTGTATTACGGAAGCGTGAACAACCGCATGGCCGCCGAAATGATGGAGTTCGACGATTCCGGTAAAATCAATTTGGTAAAGGCGCATTATGATCGGTAAGAATGTTTGAATTGTTTGAAAATGAACTGGGCAACCTGGATTCCATATTGGGCCGGGTAAAAGATAGCAGCCTGGAATTTCTTGAAAATCTGGCTGACCGGCCCACTTATATTGCCGACCAGTCGTTTGTTCCGGCCGGTTTGCCGGATGTCGGGGCGGGCGCATTGGCAAGTCTGGAAATATTCAGAAAACACTACGAAAAGCTGATGGTGGCGAGCCCTGGCCCGCGGTACTGGGGCTTTGTGACCGGCGGTGCAACGCCCGCGGCCATCGCCGGCGACTGGCTCACCGCGGTTTACGATCAAAACACGCAGAGTTCTCAGGGCGACGGCGACGTTTCGGCCATGCTGGAAAAGGAAACGGTCCGGTTGTTATGTCAGCTTTTGCATCTACCGGACAACTTCGTGGGAGGCTTCGTGACGGGCGCGACGATGTCCAACTTCACCGGACTCGCCGTGGCCAGGCAATGGGCCGGGGAGCGGACAGGCAGGGACGTTTCCCGGCAGGGAATGGCCGGCGATTTCGTGATAATGGCGGCCACACCGCATTCGTCGGTGATCAAATCGCTGGGAATGCTGGGGATTGGCAGCAATAACGTAGTCCGCATTGAAACCTCAGGCGGTAGGGAAGCGCTGGACCCGGACGATTTTGAGCGAAAACTCATCGAGAATCAGAGCAAGCCGATTATTGTCAATTGCAGTGCGGGTACAGTCAATACGGTTGATTTCGATGATATTGCGTTGATCGCAGCGTTGAAAAAGAAACACGATTTCTGGCTGCATGTCGACGCCGCGTTCGGAGGGTTTGCGGCCTGCTCTCCTTCGTACAGGTATTTGCTGGAAGGCTGGGAACAGGCCGACAGTATTACCATCGACTGCCATAAATGGATGAATGTACCTTATGACAGCGCCGTTTCCCTGATCCGGAAGGAGCACAGCAGGTTACAAGTCAGCACTTTCCAAAACTCCAATGCACCTTACCTGGGCGACCCGTCCGAAAATTTTTCCTACCTCAATTTTCTTCCGGAAAACTCGCGCCGCTTCCGTGCGTTGCCGGCTTGGTTCAGCTTGATGGCCTATGGCCGCGGTGGTTTCGAATGGATTGTCGAAAACAGTATCGCCCGTGCCAGGGAGCTGGGTGCCTACATCGAAAACAGTACGCATTTCGAACTGCTCGCACCGGTACGGCTCAATGTCGTGTGCTTTCGCCTCAGAGATGATATCGAAAAAATGTCGGATTTTCTGAAAAGGATAAATCGCAGGGGAAAAGTTTTTATGACGCCAACTTTGCTATCGGGGCGTCCTGCCGTGAGAGCTGCGTTTGTTAATTATCGAACGGCAGAAGAGGATATTAGAATCGCTATTCGGGAAATGGAAGAAGTATGGAGGGAACTGTGAAATTCGTTCTTAAAGCTGTACATTGATTCCCGTTACAGTTTTCTGGATTATACATGCTTCGTCTATTTTCAACCGCAGCCATTCTGCTGGCCGGCTTGTCATTGTTTGAATGCAAGCCGGCCCGTTCCTCATTGGCGGTGAACCAGGTTCCAAACTACAATCCACAATCACCGGACCACATACTCTTTCTGAATTTCCGTATTACCGGAGCCGTTTCGGGGAAGGAAGAGGTGCAGCTTGTGAGCGCCAGTGCCGGCGATGGCCGGATGAAAGACATTGCCCGGCCGGTGCATTCCCCTTACCAGATCAAAGCTATTCCCCGTTTCAAAACCGGGGCTGCGGGACGCGAAATGGCTTTCGAGCATCCATTGTTCAGAAATGCCGAAGTAAGCGATCCGGAAGGGCACATCCGGCATGTTGACGTTACAGCCCGCGAGGGCAATTTGCTGATCCGCCTGCAACAGCAACCAGGACTCAACCAATTGGAGCTTTTCAGTGTCAGTCCCGGAAACGGAACTGTAAAAATCTACACCCTCGATTTAAATTAGCTATGAAAAGGATCTTTATCACACTATTCATCATCTGCATTGGTGCAACGGCATTTTCCCAACATTACCAGGTAGATACGCTGTACAAAAAAGGACCGTTGGATAACCGGATCAACATCGTGGTCCTCGGGGACGGTTTCACTGAGGAGCAAATGCCGAAGTTCGCCGACGAAGCGAAGAAGTTTGCCGATTTTTTTCTCGGTTACAGTCCTTATGACGGCTACCGTGATTATTTCAACTTCTTCGCGATCCGGACGCCATCGAAGGAAAGTGGCGTGACCAATCCGGGAACCGCGCCGGATGCTTACAAGGACCAGCCTGTCGAAAAAAAAGATACTTTTTTCGGAGCTTCGTTCGGGAAGTCCATACACAGGTTAGTCGAAGTCACGAAGCCGGACGTGCTTTATAATCTCATGTCAACGCATTTTCCCGCATACGACCTTATCGTGGTGCTTGTCAACACCGGATACTATGGCGGTTCGGGAGGGATGATCTCCGTGCATACATTACACGAGTCAGCCAACACCATCGGGGTGCATGAAATCGGGCATACGTTCGGGCGCCTGAGCGACGAGTATTGGGCCGGTTCCATTTATGGCACCGAATCCGCGAATATGACCGCCAAAAGTGATCCCGCATCGGTAAGATGGAAAAACTGGCTCAATCATCCGCCCATCGGTATTTACAAGCATGGCCTGGACGGCGACGCGGCCAAATGGCACAAGCCGGCCAACGGCACTTGCCTGATGGAATATCTCAGCCAGCAGTTTTGCGCGGTTTGCCGCGAGGCAACGATAGAACGGCTTTTGGAACATATTAACCCCATCGAAAAGGTCGAACCGGATACTGCCGGCAGGGTGGACGTGAATGTAACCCGGACGTTCAGGCTGGGGCTGCTAAAACCGGACCGGAATACCTTTGAAGTGAAGTGGAGCCTGAACGGGAGGCTGTTGGATGCCCTCGGCGCGGAAGTTACATTGGAAAATATCGAAGTCCCGGATTCGGCGGTGCTAACCGCCTCCGTTTTTGATAGCACTGCATTCAGCCGGCGCAGGGACGCACGTTCCATGCGTACCCGGACGGTAAGCTGGGAAATGAAGTCGTCGGTTCCCGCCGAGTTCAGAATTATCACGTCTGTGGATTCGGTGTGCGCAGGCGACGAGGTTTTGCTCACCGCTCTGGGGTGTCCGGTGACAGCAAGCTGGTCCACAGGCCAAACGGGCAGATCCATTGCAATCAAACCGGGGCAGACAACCCGTTATTCGGCGTCCTGCAAGGTGGAGGGGGCGGCTGCAAAAACCGCGGAGGTGTCCGTCAGGGTAATGCCGCCACCCAATGCGACAGCCGCCAACGGGGGGGCCTTACCTTGTTGGTGATACCATCGAACTGACAGCGACAGGGGGCGAGAGTTATTTTTGGCGGGGACCATTGTTTTTTAGTTCCGATTTGCCGCATGTTTCGCTTTTCGGCGCATCGCCGGACCAGGGAGGGCTTTATGAGGTCGTGGTGACAGATGTAAACGGTTGTTCCGCCATTGCGTATACAGAAGTAAAGGTAGATCCGGTCCTCTCCGCGCCAGGAGGTCAGGACGTGACCGTAATTGTTTCGCCTAACCCTGCGAGAGATTACATTTCTGTCGAAACAAGCCTGGCGGGAACGTCAAATATCAAACTATATGATAAAGCGGGTCGGGAAATGCTTTCGCGGTTCTTTGAGAAGCATGCGGATATTAAGCTGAATATCGGGGCGGGCATCTATTCGTACCGGTTCACGAACGGGGGAAGGGAAGTTTCAGGAAAGGTCGCGGTTCAGTAGCGTCGGAATTAGGGTGACAGTTTTAAATACACACTATAATTATATAAATCATGAAAGGATATTTTCTGATCATTTGGTTGCTATGCACGACGACCAGCGCGTTCGGGCAGCATTATCGGGTCGACACACTTTACAAAACGGGCCCGCTTGATAACCGTATTAATGTCGTCATCCTGGGCGACGGCTTTATGCAGGAAGAAATGCCGAAGTTTGCCGCCGAGGCTAAAAAATTCAGCGACTTTTTTCGGTCCTATGAGCCTTTTGATCGCTATCGCGATTATTTCAACTTTTTCGCAATCCGTACCCCGTCGAAAGACAGTGGTATCACCAATCCCGGCACCGCACCGGATGCATATCCTGACCAACCAGTTGAAAAGAAGGAAACTTTCTTCGGCGTTTCTTTTGGCGAACAGATTCACAGGCTGCTGACAATTACAAAACGTGAGGTGTATTCAGATCTGCTTGCTTCCCATCTTCCAGCCTACGATCTGGTTATTTTACTCGCGAATACCCGCTATTATGGGGGTGCGGGAGGCGGAGTTGCTATTTTCAGTCTTGAAGAGCAGTCGAATAATATTGGCGTACATGAAATAGGGCACACACTGGCCGATCTGGCTGATGAATATTGGCAAGAGCCCTACGGTTTTTATTCGAGAGAGGGACCAAACATCACAGCGAATGGTTCCACGAATACAGTGAAATGGAAAAACTGGCTCAATTCTCCTCCAATTGGCGTTTATCAATATGGTAGCGAAGGAGAAGCAGCGCGATGGTACAAGCCTGCGCAGGGCACCTGTTTGATGGAGTATATAAATAATGGATACTGTGCGGTGTGCCGTGAGGCAGTGGTTGAACGGATTTTAGGACTCGTTAGTCCCGTAGACCGAGTTAGCCCGGATACGTCCGCCGCGATTAAGCTTGACAAGGAAGTGGCCTTCAAACTGCATATGCTGAAACCCAGCCCGAACAGCCTGAGGATAGAATGGATTTTGAATGGGAAACGCATTTCGCTGAACCGGGACGAATTAATTTTTAAACCCCATCAGGTACCGGACGGCTCGGTATTGACGGCTACCGTATTCGACTCCACAGCGCTGAGCAGGAGGAATGGCGCGGGAAATCAGCGTACGAAAACCATCCACTGGACGTTACGATCTGCACTTCGCGGGGTATTTGAAGTGGTAGCCTCGGCGGACACGGTTTGCGCAGGCGACACAATCACGCTCACAAGCTATGGTTGCGCCGGCAAGCTGCGTTGGTCAACAGGGCAAAGCGCACGATCTATTTCTGTGGCGCCGTCCGGGGCTGCTATTTACAAAGCCGAATGCAAAACCGACGATAGCCCACCGCTGACTTTCGAAATACCGGTAACCGTTTTGCCGCTACCAGAGGCAATCGCCGGTAATGGAGGCCCGTATACAGTCGGGCAAACGGTGGTATTGACTGCGTCTGGTGGAGAAGCATATCGGTGGAGCGGACCGAGAAATTTTACCGCGAATACAGCGACAGCATCGATACCGGATGCTGGCATATATAGTTCAGGTGTTTACGACGTGAAAGTCACTGGTGAAAATGGCTGCTCAAAAACGCTCCAAACGGAGGTTAAAATCGAACCGGTTTTATCGGTAGATCATGAGCAGAGATGGTTGAATATATCTCCTAATCCAGCAAGGAACCTGATTAGGCTGGAGACAAGATTGCCGGGTGAATCAAGAATCGTTTTTTACGATCAGGCAGGCAGGGTGGTTTTGTCAAAGCAATTTCAATCAAAAACGGAGGTTATAATCGACGTACCTGAGGGGATTTACATTTACCGGTTTACAAATGGCAGCAGAGAGGCACAGGGAAAAGTAGCTGTTCAGTAAGGTATCAAACGCAAAAAGCCTCCATTCCGGAGGCTTTCATTTCTAAACCAGTGCCGACTTGGGTTTGCGGCCCACTTTCGTGCGGTTGCGTATCTTATCGGGGCGGGGTCGGATTTCTTTGTCCTGAAAATACAGCTTTAAGGATTCGATGATAATGTCTTTTTGCGTGAGGCCTTCCCAATAGCCGTAATCCTTCATATTCTCCATCAGCACATAATCGCAGTCGAAAGTAACTTTGGTAGGGGCTCCCTCGGCGACTTCGGCTACTGCCTTGGTTGCTGTGGGCTCGTCCTGTACTTCCGGTACCAGGGGTAGGGGTGCAAAATCAAACTTTCTCTCCTTTGCCATACGTATCAGTTATTTATTCGTTCGAGTATTTCTTTTGTTAACTTATAATAATCTTCTGCTCCGTTGCTTTGTGGCGCGTAATCGAAAATCGTCGTACCGTTCGCCTGTGCTTCCGACAATGCGATGTTGTCGCGGATGTACGCCTCCATGAAAACCTCGCCGAGCTGCTCACGTGTCGCCATAATCAGCTCGTGACTGATTTTCTTCCGGATCTTCGGATTGTAACGTGTCGCGAACACGCCGCCGAGGTTGGTGCTTGGGCTGATCTTTTTGATCTCCGCCGAATATACCAGGAAGTTCCGCAAACCCTCGTAGCTCAGAAACTCCGCCTGCAACGGCACATAATACTGGTGGCAGGAAACCAATGCCAGCCTCGTATTTCCGTACAGGGCAGGAGGGCAGTCGATGATCACGAAGTCGTAACGGTCCTTCACTTTTTCCAGCGCGATCTTAAGGTTGAACGGAAAAACCGGAGCCGACTTGATCGTATCTTCCCGGTGGATCATTTCAGCTGATCCGGGCAAAACATCAATATCTCCAACACGCTTGACGATCTCATCAAATTCGTATTCGCCGGTGATGAACGAGCCGCTGTCCTTTTTCAGCCCGGCATGGTGAATGCCGAAACTTTTGGTAAGGCTGGCTTGCGCATCCAGGTCAATAACCAACACACGTGCATTGGCAAATTTGCTGAGACCGGCAGCAATACTTTGGGCAGATGTGGTCTTTCCCACACCGCCTTTGTTGTTGACAATACTGATGATTTTCATTTAAAAGTATTATAAGTATAAAAAGTTAATAGTTTATTTCGCGTCCGATACGTAAATAAACGTAAAATATTTTTATCCCTAATCCTTGTAAATAAAAAGTCTTAAAAGTTTTTGTCGTTGTAAATGTATCGATCATTTTAAATGAATAAAAAGTATTAAAAGAATTTTTTTATAAATATTTTACAATGAGTTGATTTTGAGATGTCTGTAAAAAGACATCACCCCTAGCGAAGTCGAAAGGGAATGCGACGAGGTTATCGTATTTACCATCCGACTGCGCTAAGGGCGACGCCAAGGTTCACAAAAAACTTTTACACCGCCGGATTAGGCGCATTCGCAGGCGTTACGGCAGCGAGTTTCGCTGCAACATATTTGTGAATGCGATACATCAACAACGCCGTCACGATTACCGCGAACACCACTACATCGCCCAGCAGCGGGTAGTTCTCGATAAAGCCGGAGCTCGTTTCCGACACGATAAATCCAGCCAGTAGCGATGCCAGCCCTCCCGCGATTTGCTGGATCGAGGAATTGATTCCCATATAGGCGCCGCGGTCCTGCGGATCGGGGACGGCCGTCATCAATGCCGAAGCGGAGATCATCCGGCCGGTGATACCAACAAAAAGCAGGACGTTCAAACCGATGATGATCCAGAGCGGCGTTACACTCAGGTTACAATAAATGAGGGTCATCACGCAGGTGATCGTCGACCCGAAAAGGAACACTTTGTACTTGCCGATCTTGTCGCTGAGCTTCCCGATCATAGGGCTAAATACGAGCATCGAAATACCGGTCACCATATATAGCGTAGGAAGCGACGCTTCGGCAATGCCGAGGTTATGCACCCCGAAGGCGGTACCGAACGGCATGAGCATGAAGCCGCCTGTTGCAAGGAGGGCTGTTGCCGCAAAGCCTTGCAGATAATCGGGGCGCGAGAGCGTCTTGCCCAGGTGCTGGAACGCATTTCCTTTTTGCGGAAGTTTTAAATGCGCATCGATCGGCTTCATTTGCGTCACGATAAGCACCCCGACGATCAGGCCCAGCCCGACAATCATTAAAAACGGCGCATGCCAGCTGAATTTGTTAGCCAGGTAAAGGCCGATCGGAATACCTAGTACCTGACTGCTCGCAAATGCCATTTGTACAAATCCCATCACGCGCCCACGCACGTTGATAGCGAACAGATCCGTGATAATGGCAAAGCTGATCGAGCCGATGACGCCACCGAAAATCCCTGTAAATACCCGCGCCGCAAGCAGGAAATGGTAAGTCGGCGCTATCCCGCACAGGAAAGTTCCGATCAGGAAGCCGACATAAAAGAAAAGGAGCAGCTTTTTACGGTCGAACTTGTCGGCAAAACCTGCGGTAAGCAGGCCGGACGCGCCCGCGCTGAACGCGTACGCGGATACCACGAGACCAAACTGACTGGTCGTAATGGATAGTTTGTCGAGCAGGATATAGCCCAATGGCGAAAGCACCATGAAGTCGAGCACAACCGTAAATTGCAGAGTGGCTAAAAGGGCTATGATGAATTTTTCATAGCCGGTAAATGTGGGTTTGGTTTCTGACATAAAGTTGGATTTTGTGAATTTTCAGTCTGTTAATTCTTCGCATGCGTAGCCCGCGCGCCTCACCAGCTCGATCATGGGCGCGCATTGCGCATGTGTGGCTTCAATCCGCAACACCTTGTCGATATCGGCCAGGTCGACATTCCATTTCAGGATATCAGGGCAGTTATCCAGCATAGCCGCAACCGATTTGACTTGTCGTAGATTATTGATGTTGGTTTTGAAAACCAGCACGAACACGTCGGTGATTTCATCGTTTTTCATGGCAAACAAATTGGGATGCAGACCGGTTTCAGCCAAACCGCTAAGGTTTTAATGCTTTTAGTACCAATCCGAGTGTCAGGTTGATTTTCTCTTCATCGAAAATAAACGGAGGGCGATCGGGCATGCTTTTGCCGGAAATATGGAATTTGACGAGCTGATAAAGCGGGGCAAAGGCAACCGACCAATATATTTCAACCGGCAGCGGGACGATTTCCTTTCGCTCGATCGCGTTGTGTACAAACCGTTGCATTGCCTGCAAAAAGCGCGTATCTATCGTCGAACGCTCCACCAGCGGCGAATGCTTCACCTGTTCCATAAACGCCATGCTGTATGGATTTTCCAGGCAATAGTTCATTCGGTTGATCCACTGTCTTTTCAGGCCTTCGTCAAAATGCGCGTCCGGGTCAAAGTTCACCAACGTGGCATCCGACATTTTACGCGATTCTTCGGTATAAAGCTGTTGGATCAGATCTTCCCGGTCTTTAAAATAAATGTAAATCGTGGCAACGGAAACGCCTGCCGCCCTGGCCAGTTTGTGCATGCTTAGTCCGTCGAAACCGTGTTGGACGATGAGTTCAATGGCTTTCTCGCGGATTAAGGCTTCTTTGTTGGTGTCTCTGATTCTCAATGTAATAGGTCATATTTGTAATGCAAATATAAATGAACGTTCGTTTATTTATAGTTTTGTAACTGAAAAATTCCCCAAAAGGCGGATTAGTAAGTTACTATTTGTCTTAAGTGATGCTCCATATGGTCGACGTAGTCGTCAAAATACCATTTCAGCGTATGTGGCTGGCCATCCCTGCCCACGCCTTTTCGCGCAAGGTTTTCAGGCGTGATCGCCCCGGCAACAGCCGACAGGAGCAGATTGTAATTTTTCCAGGTCGCGATCAGTTGTTCGACCGGAATATCGTTATATCGGCTAAGCCACACCCAGTCGTTCTGGTTATAGAAAATTACAGGCTCGTGCTCGGCCTGGATCCTGATAAACCGCTGATGATTATTAGCCGCGCTGTCGATCAAATGGCCTAGAATTTCTTTTTTACTCCACTTTTCCGGCGCCGGTTTGCTTTCGAGTTCGGCGGCGGGAACGGCTTCTATGCGCTCCGGGATGTGTTGACAGAGCCAGATTAAACGGTCGATAGCTGCGCTGATGTCCATGGTTTCAGGAGTGGTCGGTGACTATAAAATTTTCGATTACCTTTTTGTTGTATCCTTTGTAGCCTCCCTGGAAATCCCGCCCCGCTACGGCTACGAAGTCGGCCATCCGTTGCGAGTTGAGCTGTTCCAGAAGCATCTGGTAATCGCCGTCATATTTAATAAAATAACCTGAATAAACAGTCACATCCGGGTTTTCATATAATATGAAATTAGGTTTGCGGTTAATCGGCGAGAAAATGATCTTCCTGCCAAACGCATTGTCAAGCCCCTGCGCACGCCCGAATGCATACCAGGCCACTGCATTAGGTTTCCCGTTATCACGACGATCCAGTTCGGATTTTACTTTAAGCAAATAGGAATATGTTTGAGGAAATTCCGCTTTAAGCGTTTCTTCGGGGATAATGCGCTGTTTATCAGACTTATCTTTCCGGTAAGGGAAGAGGATGTATTCCGTGACCGGATCATCGGCGCTTTTCAGTTTGGAGCCTTTGATAACCGGTTTCAGCAACTGTTTTTCAAGGTGTGTAAAAAAACCGTTTTTGTTTTTAGCATAAACCACGCCATTCTTTTCGCTGATAATACTGAAGAGATAACAGCCGTCGGCTAATGTCGTTAGTCCTACCGAGATTTTACAGATATCGCCCAGCCGGCGCCCCCGCGGCGTTGTTTGCTCATGCATGGACAACTGCCACGGAACATCCTGGCTCAATTCGAGGTAAGGAATGTTACGTCCAAGGTATTCGAAGCGATTATTGAGGCAATGCTCAAACCGAAAGCGGTCACCAGGCTCACTACCAAATACTGTGATTGCGGGGTAGGTGGAAGCGGCTCCAAACACAGGAATATCGCGGTAATTGGTAATATGTTTCAAATTCCGGTGCTTATAAAAGTGCATGCGCAATGGGGCACCCGATTCCGACACGAGGTATGAGTTGGGAGTTATCAGCCCGCATATGCCGTTGGGGTTCAGTAGCTTCGTTGCCAACTGGAAGAAGGCGATGAACGCGTCCGTAGAACCCGTTCTGCAAAACGAGTAGTGTTTCTGGATGTATTTTCGTTGGGGTTCGGGCAAATGCTGAATGCGGATATAAGGCGGGTTCCCGACGATTATGTCGAATTTCTCCCGGGAACGCCATTGTTTCAGGGCGTCGCATTTGCGTAAATTCCAGTTTACGCTGATTCCCAGAGGTGCGGTCAGCGCATCCAGATTTTCGCGGCATTGCTGCAAGGCATTTTTGTCGATATCCCAGCCATGTAATTGTTGCAGCCTCTCAACCAGCTGCTCCGCCGGGGTGTTACCGATGATAAATTCGGCCATCGGCACCAGAAACCTTCCGTCGCCGCAGGCTGGATCGAGCATTGTCTTGCCCGTCAGATCATCCTCGTAAAAACCGCAATGCCCCAGAATTTTCTCAACGATATGAAGCGGCGTATAAATCTGGCCCAGCAATTTTTTCCGCGCGTACATGCGTGTTTGTGAAGCCATTGTCAGAAATCGATGCCGGGTTTCTTGTGGAATGCTTTTATTACAAATTGAGACGGCGTTATTACCTGGATATGTTTGGCATAAGGTTCAAAATCCGACACATTGGAAGTAATCAAGTAATCACAACGCTCTATTACTGCCGCTGCATATTGAAAGGCATCTTCCAAATCCTTAAAACCGGCAGACAAACCTTTGGTAAATACCATTTTATCCGAAATACAAATATTGAGAAACGAAAGATAGGCTTCAAGCCTGGCACAAAGCGCTTTTCCATGTATCCCGTTTTTGTTCATGACATATACAAAAGTATACAATGAACCCGGTGAAATGAAAACCGGAATCTGATCTTTTCGTGCTTTGAATAGAATGTATGCAATTTCAAGCGGTTGACCTGTTTGCCTTTCCAGCGCGTGGTCGATTAGCCCATTGGTATCAAGAAAAATCCTCACGAACCCAATTTCTCGGCGATCATTGTCCTTTTGATTTCGTCGTCAGTCAGGCGGCTTAATGGCCCTTAGCGCATCCAATGAGCGCAAATGGCAGGGAATTTCTGAATTCTTCTTTTTCGGTCATGTTGGCATTTTCATAGGTAGGTTTGAAATCTTCAAACCCTGCGTTGTGCCTCTCCTCCGTTTCAGGATATTGATTGCGCTGATTTTTAAAAACAGTTGGCGCACTTTGGCTGGATCTTTTCTGATTTTTCATAAGTTGATGAGCGAAATAGTTTATATATGTCGCAAAATATATCATTTCAACGCGCATAACCGGAATCCCTTTATCCTGCGGAGTGAACCGGTTATCACAGGAGGTGCGATGTGTGAAAACGGCACTTCATAGGTGGGTTCGTCGAACTTAAATGTGCTGCCGTCCGCCCGCGTGCGCCTTGCACCGGAAAGGTAAAGTGTCCCGAGTTCACCGTTTTCCAAGGCCTGCTTGTCGATGAAACCGAGCAGGGATGCAATAGTTCCCTCGCTCACGGATTGGTGAAATGAAATACAGAAGTAATGCGAAGTTTTAGAGCCCGGTTTATGAAGTTGCGAAGAAGGGATATTCAACACGTAATCGCCAGCAAGCGTGCCCGAGCGGCGTTTCATGGATTTGATATCGACGGCGAATTCTTCGGTCTCTGAACGGATTAGGAAGTCCTGGCCCCAATCCTGACCGTCGATGGCGCCAAAGGAGCGGGACGGTCGCGGAAAATGGTAGCAGTCTGCGAAGACGACTTCCCCCAAGGTACCCGTGAAGCGCATCATGCGCGTCTGCGCGAGGCGGTCCGCATTTTTATCCCAAATGTTCGAAACACGGTGGTGTTTTATCGAATGGTCAACGAGCTGTCGGGCAAAAAGCTTCTGCTCGTTGCCGACGGAGATTTGAATATAAGTGCCGTTGTTCAGAACAATTTGCTCCATGCAAACCTGATGGCCAGCAAGGTGAGTACAAAACCAATTAAAATAACGGAAAACGGAACGTAAGTGAATGCTACTAAGTGGATTCGGTCGAAAAACCACATCACGCCGATGAGCGCGGCAATTAAGGTAAGAAATCCTGAAATTTTCCCAAAACCGGGAATGAGCGAGAACGGGATCTTGCTTTTGATCAACATCAGAGTGAGCGCCATCGAAACAATGGGCAAAAACTGCAAAAAGATGTTGGCTTGCCAGATGCTCTGGCGCTCGAAGAGAAAAAGGTAGATGTTAAGGGTAACCGCGAAAATACCCGGAATGCAAACCGCGTAAACGAGGATTGCATAAATAATGCTCCAAAACTTAATATCCCGGCTTCCGTCCGCTGCCATGCCAACCACCCATGCGGTAAATGGCAATATCAAAAAAATAAACTACCGCAGGCCAGGGGTTCGACGACACGGAAGTGAAGAATTGTTGTAGCGTCATTTTTTGAAGGAGGAAAGGGAGGAAAGGAGGAAGGAGGAAATTTTCTTCTTCCCTTTCCTCCTTTCCTTCCTACAAATTAAAGACCAAGTAAAAATCCGATCGTAAAATTGGCGTCCCAGTCGAATACGAATTGCTGGCAGCCGGTTGCGTCGGTAATGGCTTTATAAATGTTAACCCCGGCTTTGGATTTCGCGTTTGTCAACTTGGAATAGGCCAGGGGAGCCGCGAGCGTCGTATAACGCTCTTTGCCTTTACGTACTTCCTTAGCCATCTCGAAAGGCACACCGCCGATGATAAAGCACGTATTACGCAGGTTGGCGGGCACTTGCTTCGCCTTGGCGCTAACTTCCTGGTACACTTTCGAATCGTCGGTGCCGTCCTGGAAGTACTTCGCCCCGTAGGACTCCAGGGCCGAGATCTTACCGCCGCTAATCCAGGAGATTTTCGTGTTACCGGAACCGATGTCCACTACAAATGCCTTGTCGGCGTATTCGGTCGGAAGAACGGATTTTAACGCCAACTGACCTTCCTGTTCAGGGGTTACCTGGTTCACCACATAGCCGAGCGACTTCAGAACGCGGGTAATTTTGGTGGTAACTTCGGCTTTGGCGGCACCGGAGCTCACAACGAAGTGAATGTCCTTACTGCCCACGCCGTAATCCAGCATTGTACCGATGTACTTTTTCAAACCGATACGCACATCTTCGTCCGTGGCCATATTCTCTGTCACCAGGCTGTTCCCGAATTCCGATTTTTCGAGTTTCCAGCGTTTTTCCTTATCGACCGTAATGATAAAAGAATTAAAACCGCTGGCGCCAAGTTCTACCACACCTTTGAGTTTGCCGTCTACCGGTGCAGGCGGCGTGTAGGTGAACGCGCCCGTCCCATCGCTGGCAGCTTCGCTGGTGGAAGAAGTACCCGGATCAGAGGCGGTGCTTTCAGATCCACTCGTTGTGGCTTCTGTCTCAGGGCTTTGGGCCTGGTCTTCGGCCATCTGGTTCAGGGCCTTTTGTCCGCCGAAGTATTTGTACCCGACGAATAGGGCCCCCAAAATAAGCGCAGTGATGATCAACCGGCCGGCAACTGTTAGTCTTTTCATGTGTTATGGTCTGTAAATTGGAAATATGAAGCGAATAAATGAAGATTTATCAATCGAGTAGCCCTTTATAGCTCGAATCTTTCGGCGTATCTATCGAACGGGGCGCGGACTGGGGCGAATCGAGCTGGATCAGTTTGAACTGACCGGAGTTGTAGGCTTCCAGCATTGCCTGACCTTTGTCCGATAACAAACCATTCTGCACGTCCACCGCATTGATAAAGTCCAGCGACAAATCCATCGCACGTTTCATCTCTCCCAATTTCTGGCTCATGTCGTCCTGAATGTATTCCATCGATTCGTCGAAATAGAACTTTTTGTCAGGGTTGCCCTTGAAAATGCTGATAGCCGTACGCAACGCATTGGAGCTTTCCTTTACAATTCTATACTCGGCTTCTTTGAGTTTTACCTTTATTTCGGTTTCTTTAATAATGTAATCTGCGCTCTTGTTTACTTTTTCCATAAATTCCAGCACAGTTTTCATATTGCGCTGCAAAGGCAGGAGTTTTTCGTTCATTTCCTGCAAGCCCGCCCCTTCGATGGTTGCAAGGGAAGCTGTTTCCTTCATACCCGGGCGGTCGAGCATGGTGCTGGCTTTGTTCGCTTCGGCAAATTTCTGCTTGATGCGCTCGTTGTTCTCGTTGATGTTCTTATTCAGCTTTACCAGTTGCCCCGCCAGGGTGTTGATCTGCCCCTGCATTTTCTCACGCTTCTCTTTCAGGTCGTCAATGTAAATTTTCATGATGGCGATCGGATCGAGCTTGATAATGAGCCCGGTAATGCTGCGCATCAGCGATTTGAACAGAAAGAATGCCGCGGTACGAACGTCCTTGCTTGTCAGCAGAAATATCACCACGGCCAGTATCGCCATCAGGAAGCCGAGGTATAGGGTATTCTGCGTCACTTCGATCAGGAAAGCTGCGATTTTATTCCAGAAATAGAGGACTACAGCCCCTATACCTCCCAGGAAAAGGAGTGAAGTAATGCCTTCCGGTCGGCTCCAATAGGACCTTTTGGAGTTATCCTCCTGCGGGCCGCCGATCTGGGTGAAATCCGGTGTTGCCATTTGTGATTTAGTTGTCAGGTTTATTGAAGATATTGATTGATTTTCGCGAGATCAGCTTTAATCTGCTCCACGAAGCTGAGGTAGGTCGTTTCGAAGCTATCTCTATTGGTATTGATTTTTGCCGTCTGCTCCGATATTTCGCCCGAAATCTGTCCCAGCCGGTTTTTGTTTTCTTCTATTTTCTTCTGTAAATCAAGAATTTGCTGTGCATATGCCGCATTCGCTTCTTCCAGTTTCTGATGCTCGTCCTGCAATGCGCCCACGCGGTCCTTGATCGCCTTTTCGACATCTTTCAGGAATGCGTCCCGATCCCTGCCCAAAATGCCCAGGTATTGGTCGGCAGAAGTTCTTAGGACCGCGGTTTCTTTTGCGCCGCCCATCGCCTTGAAACTCGCCCAGGCCGCCTGAAACTGCTTTTCCTCACCCAATCCAAGGCCTTCCATACTCTGAAGCGCCTGCTTGTATTCGAAATAGTCGGGTCCTGGCAGGTTTGCCTTTTCCAGCAGATTGACAAAGTGCTCTACAAATTTTTTGTCGATCTGACCCGTTTCCGCCGCGTTCGTAACCGTGGCCGGTGCAGCAACTGGTTGGGACGGTTCACCGGCCACGGCGGGTCTGGCGTCCGGCCTTCCGGGGGCCGGCCTTCCAGGGGCCGGACGGACGGGAGTAGAGGCCACCTCGTCGATATCCTTGATAAAAAAGCTGAGTATCTTTTTACCAATACCCGGTTCAGAGTCTGCCATAGGGATATAAAGTGTTAAGGTTCATTGTTTTTGTCGGATCAATATTACTAAAATTCAGAGGATTTCATAGGGGGCGATGTTTACCAATGGCGCCCTGCGTTGATGAAGCCGCCGAAATTTTGGATGAATTCTTGAATGCAGCCCGTTTTTTACGGATGTTTGCCAAAAAACTAAGTCCTTATGCTCAAATTAGGTTTTAATAGTGCAATCCTGGCCGATTTCGGCTTCGAACACGTCGTACATTTCGCTGGGAACAATGGGTTTTCGTGTATTGAAATGATGTGCTGGCCAGCTGATAATACCGACAGCCGCCGGTATGCCGGCGTGACCCATATCGACGTCGACAACCTCACCGAACAGAAGGTCTCGTCTATTAGGCACAATCTGAAAGAAGCCGGGGTGTTCATTTCAGCACTGGGCTACTATCCCAACCCGTTGGACCCTGACCCGAATCGTTCGGAATACTATATAGAGCACATCAAGCAGGTGATCCGCGCCGCGGCGAAGCTCGACATCCCCGTCGTGACCACATTTATCGGGCGTGATCCCTCGAAAAGCATTAAGGACAACCTGGCCCGCTTCGCCGACGTGTGGCCCGCCATTGTAAAGGTGGCCGGGGAAAACAATGTGAAAATCGGCATCGAAAACTGCCCGATGTTCTTCACGGACGATGAATGGCCGGGAGGCAAGAACCTGGCGATCAGCCCGGCTGTCTGGGACAGAATGTTCGAGATCATACCCGATCCGTTATTCGGGTTGAATTACGATCCCTCTCATATGATTTGGCAAATGATGGACGAATTATTGCCAATTTATAATTATAAATCAAGGCTCCATCATATTCATTTGAAAGACGCAAAAGTTTATAAAAGTAAATTAAATAATGTGGGGATCCTGGCTAACCCGCTGGAATACCACTCGCCTAAACTGCCTGGCCTGGGCGATGTGAACTGGCGTGGCTTTTTCGCGGCATTGACAGACGTGCGCTATCGCGGCCCCGTGGTGATCGAAGTAGAGGACAAGGCCTATGAAGGTAATATTACGGATGTAAAAAGCGCCATTTTGACCAGCCGGAATTATATAAACCAGTTTTTGGGCTAGAACTTCGGTCAGGTTTCGTAGGAGCCGGATGTACAATAAAGCAATGGCGTGATGATTATCCTCATCACGCCATTGCTTTATTGTTTATGCACAGTGTGCCGGGTAACCTCAATAATTTATAATTATAAATTATGTTTAATTTAAAATTGTAAATCAAAATTACTGCCTCTCCAAAAAACGTATCAGCGGCGTAATAAACCTGCCGAAATCTTCAATGTGCGGCAAATGCCCGATATCGTCCAGCTCCACCAGCTCGCTATTGGGAATCCTTGCTTTGGTTTGTTTGCCGAGCTCCGGATAATTTCCGAGCGTTTTCCGTACGTTTTCCGGCGCCAGGTTTTTTCCGACGGCACTGCGGTCGCGTTGGCCGATAATGAGTAGCGTAGGGGCCTTAATTTGCCCGAATTCGTAGCAGACGGGCTGCGTGTAGATCATGTCGTATGTCAATGCGCTGTTCCAGGCAATTCTCGGATAGTCTTTGCCAAGCGTCCAGCCCGCCAGCAGATTTACCCATTTGGTGTAGGAATCCTTCCATTTGCCGTCATAATAGCTGTTCAACTGGTAATTTTTGATGGAATTGAAATCGCTTTTTAATTCGCCCATATACCATTTGTCTACCGGTTGAAACGGAACTTTCTCCTTGTAGTCTTCCAGCCCGATCGGGTTTTCCAGGATGAGTTTCCCTACGGTTTCGGGGTACATCAACGTGAACCGGGTTGCCACCATACCGCCCATAGAATGTCCCAGGACCGCCACTTTGGTAACGCCCAGCTTGTCGAGGACCCTCTTGGTATTGGCAGCCAGGTCATGGAACGAATACTGGTAATGGGCCGGTTTGGTAGATTTCCCGAAGCCGATTTGATCGGGGATCACGACCCGGAAGCCTCTGTCGGCTAGTGCTCTGGCCGTTTCTTCCCAGTATGCTCCGTTGAAATTTTTCCCGTGCAGAAGCATGACCGTCTTCCCGTTCGCGCGCGCAGGGCGTACGTCCATGTACGCCATACGGAGCTTTTCACCTTGCGATTCGAATTCGAGGTAATCCACGGCGAAGGGATAGGTGTAGGCTTCCAGATTCATATCCAATGGCCGCAATGTGTCGCTTTGCGCGTTTGCGGCGGTGAAGGAGAGGAAAAACAGGCCAACGCCCAGGCTAAGTTTTTTCATAGGTTTCGAGCTTTAAAACAGAAAAGAGGATACCGTTCCCGCTATCCTCTCCTGTATTGAAAAATATATACCAACTAGATCTTAGTCGATCAGGCGGGCTTTCGTCGACAAATAGGCCGTCAATGTTGCCAACACACCTACGATCGCAAACGACCAGCGGAGGTTGGCAAACTGCGCAACGATGCCGATCAACGGCGGGCCGATCAGAAAGCCTATGAAGCTGATGGACGATACGGCGGCCAGGGCCATACCTGCCGACATTGTTTTCGAGCGGCCGGTTGCGCTATAAACCAGCGGAACAACCGATGAAACACCGAATCCAACCAGCAGAAAACCGAGCGTGGCCGGTACCAGGTATGGGAATGCAACCGAGATCGCCAGGCCGGTCCCCATTAATGTACCGCTCAATTGTAGCATTTTACGGCGTCCGAGGCGGTTGGCAAGCCAGTCGCCGGCAAACCTGCCGCCGGTCATCGTGCCCATAAACGCCACGTAGCCCAGTGTTGTCATGGACGCCGGAACGTGTACGGCCTCCTGGAAGTAAACGCCGCTCCAGTCGAACATCGCCCCTTCGCAAACCATCGCACAGAAGCCGATCAGGCCTAGGATCAGCAGATCGCGGTCGGGTTTGACAAACATCGGCTGCGCTTCGCCCGACTCTTTTTCGGTGTCGGGCATCGTGTGCTTGTAAGCGGTGAAAATAATGGCAAAAGCAACCAGGGCGATGATGATAAAATGAATATGAGGAGGGATATGTACAGAAATAAACAAGGAACCGATTGTCGCGCTCACAAAGCCCGCCAGGCTCCATAAACCGTGAAACGATGCCATAATGGACTTGCCGTAAACCTGCTCCACCGCCACGGCCTGGGTGTTAACGGCAATGTTGGTGAGATTGCCCCAGAGCCCGAAAGCGAATAATGCGATGACGAGCTGCTCGGTGCGGGTCACGAATCCGATGAATGTAAGTGTAATAGCATAAAGGATAGCGCCGATGAGCACCATTTTCTTGCTGCCATAATGCGTGACCATCCATCCGGAGATCGGCAGGCTCGCCATCAGGCCGAGCGGAAGCGCAAGAAGTACGGTTCCGAGGCCACCCTCGGTAAGGTGCAGCATGTTTTTGATATCCGGGATCCGGCTTGCCCATGCGGCAAAGCTGAGGCCCTGGACGAAGAAGAAAGCCGCGACGGCCCATCTTAAATATCGTCTCGAATCGGAAGGGGCGAAAATTGAATAATTCATAGTAACGGAAATTTAGCCGGCTAATGTGCCCGGTGTGTGGTTCGGTGTTGTTTTTATATAATTTTTTTAATTTTTCTCAAATTCGGTAAAATCGATCGGAAATTGCATTCTGGGCAGTCCTTCCAACTTGTTGCTGCAAAATTAACAGATATAGCTATGATTTTATTCAATAGAATTGTACTTTTTTGATGATATAAAAAAAGTATGTATTGTACTAAACCAAGATATCCTTCTTGGAACCGATTTTCCGGCCTATCTGAACGTGACGGCAGGAAAAATTGTAGGCAAAATGCCCTGCGTTTTTTAAATTCACCCATTCCGCAACCAACCAGAACAAGCCGATGCGCATTATTTTTACTACACTCCTCAGCATAGTCATATTGCAGGCCCGGTCGCAACCCGATACCCGGCTGGAAAAAATCCGGGCGACGTTACCGGTCATCGAGCGATTATATAAGGACTATGCGGAGAAGAACCATTTTCCGGGCCTGGCATTCGGGCTGGTGGTGGATGGCAAGCTGCTGTTGTCTGGCGGACAAGGTTTTACCGAGATCGCGACATCCACGAAGGCGACCCCGCAATCGCTTTTCCGCATTGCCTCCATGTCCAAGAGCGTGACCGCAATGGGCGTACTGGCGCTTAGACGAGCGGGAAAGTTGAAGCTCGACGACCCGGCGTACCTTTATATACCCGAACTGAAAAATATGCCATTACCTACCGGCGACGCCCCTGCGATCACGATCCGGCATTTGCTTACGCACATGGCCGGTTTTCCGGAAGACAACCCATGGGGTGACCGCCAGCTGGCTACCAGCGACAAGGAGCTGATCGCATTGATTTCCAAAGGCATATCTTTTTCCAATGTGCCGGGCGTGACTTATGAATACAGCAATCTGGGCTTCGCAATGCTGGGCAGGATCATCACGAATGTGTCGGGCAAGCCTTACCAGGAATACATTTATGAAACGATTTTCAAGCCGCTGGGGATGACCAGCACCATTTGGGAGTACACAAAGGCACCCAAACGGCTGCTTGCGCATGGTTACCGGCATGAGGATGGCATGTGGAAAGAGGAGAAACTGGAGCACGACGGCACTTATGGCGCCATGGGTGGGCTGATTACCTCTATCGAAGATTTCAGTAAATATGTAGCGTTCCACCTGTCGGCCTGGCCACCTTCTTCGGGTGCCGAGACGGGCCCGGTGCTGCGCAGCGATGTGCGGGAAATGCAAATGCCGTGGAATTTCAATAATCTCAACGCTTCGTACAGGTATCCCGGCGGACGCGCCTGTGCGATGGTTTCGGCTTACGGTTACGGGCTGCGGTGGAGCAGGGATTGCGAGGGCAGAACCGGCATAGGACATACCGGCGGCTTGCCGGGCTTTGGAAGTCAGTGGCAGATTTTACCCGAATACGGCATTGGCGTCATCGCGCACGCGAACCGCACGTATGCGGGTATGGCCGCGATCAACACCGCGGTGCTCGACACGGTAATCGCTCTGGCCGGGTTGAAGCCGTTGCCGGTAACGGTTTCAGCTATATTAAAGCAGCGGAAAGAACAGCTGGTAAAACTGCTCCCAACTTGGCAGGGTGCCGAGCAGAGCGGTATTTTTGCGGAAAATTTCTTTCCCGACCGTTCACTCCCGCACCGCCGTAAGGAGCTGGATGCATTGCTTTCGAAGGTTGGAAGCATTACCGGGTCGACCGATATGGTTGCGGAAAACCAGCTCAGAGGCACGTTCGATCTGCAGTGCACATCCGGTAGTATCAAAGTGTTTTTCACCCTCACGCCCGAAAATCCCGCATTGATTCAGCAGCTCGACTTTTCATTGGTCCGATAGACTACAAAAAAGTACCGGAGGGCATAGGGGGATCGAACAGGCCGGTTGTCTCGGTAGAAACAACAAGACAACTATGAAAAAGACGATTCTATCTTTTACTCTTATGTTCGTCCTGGCAAGCTGCGCCAGCGTTTTTGCACAGGAGAACGAAACTATTTTCCAAAACCGGGGCATATGGCGGTCGGGCGGTTATGCGGGCATTTCCAACAAATTCACGAAGATCGACGGGCGCTTTGCCAATATGCCGGAAATTTACGGCGGCTGGTTTATTAATCAGCGGTTTATGATTGGTCTGGAAGGTGCTGCGACCACCAATTTCATCCGCGTGCCCGAACTGGAACAGAATTTCCCGGCGAGGAAAATGAGCTATCTGTACGGTCAGTTCGGTTTGATGACCGAATATGTGATCGCATCGACGCGTAAGGTGCATTTTACGGCCAACCTGATGACCGGCAGCGGCTTCACACTGCAATACGATCGGCGGGATTTCGACGACTGGGAATGGGACGACCGCTACGACGATGACGATGCCAGATTCTTCTTCGTCATGGAACCGGGAGTGCAGGTGGAGTTCAATTTGCTTAAATGGATGCGGTTCAGCCCCGGCGTTTCTTACCGTAAGGCTTTCAATGCGAAAGGAAACGGCCTTACCGACAGCGATTTGAGCAATATTTCTTACAATGTGACGCTTAAATTCGGTCGGTTCTGACAGCAAGCGGAGAGATGCCGTTCAGTAACTTGTGTGGCATTTTTCCCCTTTTTTCCTGATCGGTCGCCACTTTCCGGCGCATTCGGGTAAGTTAGCATTCCGATAATCTTCATTCGAAGGCAATAGGAATGAAAATAATGGAGTTATAAAGGGATTGCACACTATTCGGGAACTTAAAACAATCGGGAAAATGCGTGTATCGGAATTAGGAGTGGTCGGGTTATTAATGCTCGTTTTTACAGTTGCCAGGGGCCAGAATGTCTACGACGTCATCGTGGCGGGCCGTACCATCGGATCTTTGAAAGTATTTGACGAAAAAAGCGGTGACGACAACGAAACGCACCGCATCGAATCGGATTTCAAGGTCATGTTCTACAAAGGGTCCTATTCGACGCAAACCAATTATGTACAGGGAAAGCTGGTTTCGGCTACCTGTGCGCATCACGTCAACGGCGATCTCAAAGAAAAAACGCTGACCAAAACCAGTTCGAAATCGCTTTACGAGGTTTTGTTTTCCGGAGAGGACGGAGCGGACAAGCCGAGCGTCGTCGTGAATAAGCCGATCAGCAGCACCATTACCAGCTTATATTACAGGGAGCCTGTCAATATCACGGAGGTTTATTCCGAACGGTATGGCAAGATGTGCCATATCCGCAAGCTGTCCGACGGCCGATATGGCGTAACGCTGCCCGACGGCAAGGAAGGGGTGTATTCCTACAAAAACGGCCTTTGCCGTGAGGTAAAGACCGATCTTGCAGGTTTTAAACTGAGAATAGTATTGAACGAGGGCAAAACAGCCCTCCGCTGACGGCCTAGATTTCCGCCTGCTTCACATTTTTTAAATCCGAATTATTTCGGATCTCCTCATTGGCGACTTTCACCAGAACGTCGCCTTCCTTCACATCGCCGAAAATTTCGGTCTTTTCGGTACTGCTGCTTCCCGTGGTAACCGGCACCCAGACGGCCTTGTTATCCACCACCTTGATCACGTACGTACCCTGTGTGGATTGGAGCACCGCCGACCTTGGAACCGTAAATGTGCCGGTACCACCGGACAACGGGATCGAAACTTCGGCGATCATACCGGGTAAAAGTTTTCTATCGGTGTTAATCACGTCCATTTCTGTGCGTTGAGAGCGCAGGCGGGCGTCAAGCGCGCCGGCCAGGCGCGTAACTTTCGCCGGGAAACGCTGGTTGGGAAGTGACTTTACTTTAAATGTAACCTGGCTCTGGTTTTTAAGATAGCTGGTATATTGCTCCGGTACACTTACCACCAGACGCAGTTTACGCTGTTCGACCAATGTAAAAAGCGGGAATTCCGAACCTTTTCCCGATGGGCCCACGTATGCGCCCGTGCTCACATTACGCGCCGAAATAATGCCGCTGAACGGTGCCCGTATTTCGAGGTAATTGCGGGTATCGGTGATTTCGCGTGCTGCCGAGCGAGCCGCTTCGAGCTGGGCGAGATCGGAGCGCTGCTTTGCCAGCGCCACATCCAGGTCGTTTTGCGAAACGGTGCCGGGCGTTTTGCTGGTTTCGAGCAGACGTTCGTAATTAGCTTTGCTGGCCTGGTAAATCGCTTCGAATGATTTCAACCGCGACTCGCTCGTCAAGAGCTGAGAAGTAAGTTCGGGCGCTTCCATCGTTGCCAACAGTTGTCCTTCGCGCACTTCGCTACCCACATCCACGTGGAGTTTTTTGACGAAGCTGCTCACTTTGGCGTAAATATCGACCTGCTGGAATGCGATCAGCTCTCCGGGAATCTGGATGTTCGATGCGAGCTGTTCCTTCCTGAGCGGGAATGCGTCGATCACCGCGGCACTTGTTTCCGCCGTTGCTTTTTTATTCTCTTCTTCTTCGGCCTGTGACGAACCGCAGCTTTGCAGGACCGCCGCTGCGCCTGCAACGAGGACGGTCATGGCGATTTGATGAATATGTCTCATAGTCGGATAGGTTCAATGTTAATTAACGGGTCATAGGAACATAATACTTGCTTTCTTCATCCTCGGGATCGAGGGAAACGCTTTGCGTAGACGCATTGCCTTGTCCCCACGCGAATACCAGCGGCAGGATGAACAACGCGGCGAACGTGGAGGCGATCAGCCCGCCGATTACCGCGCGGCCCAGTGGCGACGACTGGTCACCGGCTTCGCCGAGCCCGCTGGCCATCGGGATCATACCCACCACCATGGCAACGGCCGTCATAACAATAGGGCGGAGCCGCAGGCCGGCCGATTCTTTGGCCGCTTCGATGGCGTCGCCGCTGTGTTTGCGTAGCTGTTCGGCATTGGTAATCAAAAGTACCGCATTCGAAATCGATACCCCTACGGACATGATAATGCCCATGTAGCTTTGAAGGTTCAGCGTCGAGCCGGTCATCATCAGCAACGCCAGCGAGCCGAGGATAACGGCAGGCACCGTTGCGAGGACGATTGCCGACACTTTGAACGACTGGAAGTTCGCCGCCAGCATCAGAAATATCACCACGATAGCCACAATAAGACCATTCTGGAGACTGTCGAGGGTGTCGGTGAGTGTTTGGCTCAAACCAACCAGCTCGACTGTCAACCCACGGGGCAGCTCGCCCAGGGAGGCCAGTGCATTTCTTACGTCGGCCTGCGCTACACCCAGATCCTTGTTATTCAAATTGGCGGTCACAGAAAGGACTGGCATCGCGCCGAGGTTGTCGTTTTCGCCGTAAGTAGTATCGGGTGTGATGGTCGCGATATCGCCAAGCACAGGACGGTTGGCATTTTTGAGCAATGGTATCTCGTTGATTTCCTGAATACTATTCATTTTACTTTCAGGAATCTGGACCTGTACCGCGTAGCTGAAACCACCTTTTTCGTCGACCCAGATATTCTTGTCGGTGTAACGCGACGAGGACGTCGACGCGATCAGCGATCTGGATACGTCGTTCATGTCCACACCCAGCTGCGCCGCCCGTATGCGGTCCACTTCGATCCTGATCGCCGGATATTTGGTGGATTGCCCCAGCTGGATATCACGCAGATAGCTGATCTCTTTCAATTTGGCAATAACTTTCCGTGCATATTGCTCATTCAGTTTTTTGTCCCGCCCCGACATCCGCACTTCAATAGGAGTGGGTGAACCCTGGCTAAGGATTTTATCGGTGAGTTCGATGGGTTCAAAAGAGGTTGTCACGTCGGGCATTGCCTGTTTCAATTCTTTACGGATCTTTTCTTTCAATTCGTCCAGATTGGTATGAAACCCTTCGTGCAGGCCTACCTGTAAAACCGCCTCCTGAGGGCCCGCCATGAACAGATAAATGGGGCTCACGGAGAATAACCCGGGGTGCTGGCCGACGTACGCGGATGTTACCGATACATTATGCGGCCCCACGATTTTTTTGATTATATCGATCGTTTTCAGCGTCTTTTCCTCCGTGAGCTCCATACGGGTGCCGTCGGGAGCACGCAGGCGCACCTGAAACTGGCTGCCGTTTACTTTGGGTAAAACGTCCTTTCCGATATTGCTCAGCAAAAACGCAGCCAGGGCAGTGGTAATGATCAGATAGGCGGCCACAATGGGTTTACGAAACGGCATTGTCCGGTTAATAAAGCGCATAAAGCGGGCGCGGACACGCTCGAAGGCGCTTATTTTTCCGTCCTGATTTGCATCCGCGCGGTGGATCAACGCTTCCTTTTGGGCGTCCGGATTTTTACTGAGGCCCGATGCGGCAAATTCTTCGGCGTCGGTCATTTGCGAGCCGTCGGATTTTTGATGATGCTTCACTTTCATGATCCAGTTGGCCATAACAGGCACGAAGGTCTGTGCCAGAAAGTAGGAGACGATCATGCTGAAACCGATCGACAATGCCAGCGGCAGGAACAATGAACCCGGAATACCACCCATCGTGAATGCGGGAGCAAATACCGCGAGGATACAAAAGAGGATCAGCAACTTGGGAAATGCGATTTCCTTACAGGCGTCCCAAATGGCGAGGGCCTTCGGTTTGCCCATATCGAAATGCTGGTGAATATTCTCGATCGTCACGGTGCTTTCATCCACAAGGATACCGATTGCCAGGGCCAACCCGCTCAAGGTCATGATGTTGATCGTTTGCCCGAAAAGGTTCAGGAACAACACGCCGGAAATAATGGACGTAGGGATGGTCAGGATCACGATCAATGCACCGCGGGCGTCACCCAGGAAGAGGAGCACCATCAGCCCGGTCAGGATCGCCCCGATGGCACCTTCGGTGAGCAGGCTCTTGACGGAGTTCATGACATAGGTCGATTGATCGAACTCGTAGCTGACCCTGACGTCCTCCGGCAGTGTATTCTGAATGCGTGGGATGGCCTTTTTCAGGTTCTGGACCACTTCCCATGTGGAGGCGTCGGCACTTTTGGCAATACTTAAATACACCGAGCGCTTACCGTTGACCAACCCGTAACCGGTGGTAATATCGGCCCCGTCTTCCACGGTAGCGACGTCGCGAAGGTAGAGATTCTGCACGCCTCCTTTGAAAAGGGGAATATTTTCGAATTCCTTCACCGTGCGCACGGTCGTGTTGGTGGGGGTAATATAGTTCTTGTCGCCGATGCGCACATTCCCCGACGGAGCGGTCTGGTTGTTCACGCGCAATGCTTCCACCAGTTGATCGGGCGTGAGGTTGTGCGCGCGAAGCAGCTCGGGGTCGGCTTTTACCACGATCGTGCGGATGTTACCTCCAAACGGAGGGGCAGAAACGAGACCGGGAATGGAGGTAAATGTCGAACGCACATACACGTTGGCAAGGTCGAGCAATTCGTTATTGCTACGTTTTTCCGAGCTTAACACGAGCTGGCCCACCGGCAGCGTGGAAGCGTCGAAACGGATAATGAACGGCGGGTTGGAGCCCGGCGGGAAAATTGCCTGTGCGCGGTTGGTGAACGCGCTGAGTTCCGCGGAGGCCTGGGCCATATTGGTGCCGGGGTAGAAGTTCACCTTCATCAGGGTAAGGCCCTGGATGTTCTTCGTTTCAATGCTTTTGATCCCGTTAACGTAGAGGAGGATATTGATGTATTGCTTGGCGAAAAAGGTTTCCATCTGGTCGGGCGTGTATCCCCCGAACGGATGCGCGATGTACATCACCGGCAAATCGAGTTTCGGGAAAATATCGACTTTGATGTTCCGCACCGCATTGATACCGAAAAAGAATAAACCGGCCACTATCACCATGATAGTTATCGGCTTACGTAATGCAAAACGTATTAAATCCATGTTACGAAATTGTAAGTTGTAACGGTACTACTGTATTGATGAGCGATATTGTCGGACTTGGTCATTTAGTAGTCAGGTGTTGCCATTTATGGTCAGGTGCTGTCATTTATAGTCAGGTGTTGTCATGTATTGTCAGGTTCGGTTAGTGGCGGGATGTAATTATTGAGAGAAATAAAAACCGTTCGTTTCACGACACCGTTAATGACCGTTCCTGACAACACCTGACTACCTCTGACTACACGTGACAACGCTTTACTACACCTGACAACATCTGACTACACGTGACAACACCCGGCTATTCCCAGCCCCACAAGGTTCACTGATTCAGAAATATGCCCATGTCGCCTGCTGCCGCGGCTTTGAGGAGCAGGGCTTGCCATACGTTCGTCGCGGCGATGTCGCGGCTTGTCTCGGCGCGGTTCAGAACGTAGAGGGCTTGCGTCATGTCCACGATATTGCTAAGGCCATTTTTGTATAATACACTTTTCTGTAAATAAGCATCCGAAGCCGATTGTACCTGCACGGGCGCTTCACGGTAATTCGCCAACGCATTGCTGATCTTCGTTTCGGAAAGGATCAACTGGTTTTTCAACTGCTGGTCGGCGAGGTCGTATTCTTCCTTTAATGCATTGGAAACGAATTTCTGCGACATGACCTGCTGGCGGGTCCGCAAAATGCCGGTCATATTCCAGGTAGCGCCGATCCCGAGGAGGTAATTTGCCCTGACGGGCTTGATGCCTTCAAAATAATTTTGCGTGTAGGCCGTCTGGTCGCTTGCGTAGCTGGAAGAAAATCCCGCACCGCGCCCCTGGAATACCCCGAACAGCGAAAATGTGGGCATTGCAAGTGTGTGATAGTATTTGGCCTGCTGCTCACTGACGGCAATGCGGTTGGCATAGAATTTCAGTAACGGATGGTTTTCCGGCTTGCCGGCCGAATCGGCCACGGCACGCGGAATGCGGGTGAGGAGCAAAGTGTCGAGCTGGAAGCGCTGCTCCGTGACGCCCATCAACCTGGCCAGGTTATTGGCCTGTTCCTGCTCAAAATCGCGCGCCTGTATAATGCTGATCTTCGCGTTGGAAACCTCCGCATTGGCCAGCGACGAATCGACGCCGGGGATCAGGCCGTTTTTCACACGCGTAACCACCACTGTTTTCAATGCGTTGGCGCGTTCGAGGTTGTTTTCCCAGGAACGGATAAGACGTTGCGCTGCCAGCAGGTTCAGGTAGGCCGCTGCCACGCGGACACCGTGCTGGAACTGCTCCTGTTCCAGATCCGCCTGGTCGCGGTTCACGATCGACTGTGATACATTGATCCGTTCGCGCGCCCGGCCGAAGGCGAAGAAATCCCAGTTGATGTTCGTCAGGTACAGCGCCCCGAATGCGGAGTTCCAGTTTTGCTTCGGCAGAGGCAGGCCCGAGGAAGCTACGGAAAGGCCAAGGCCATAAAGCGGACCGTTCTGGCCGTTCACGGTGCCGTAATCCTGCTGGGCCGAGAGGTTGAAATTGGGCAGATAGTCTTTCTTGCTTTGAAGGACCGTCGCTTTGGAAGCGCTGAGATAGTTGTTCTTGGCTTTGATGCTGCCATAATTGCTGACAGCCGTTTCGATGGCTTGTTGTAATGTAAGCGTTTGGGCACTCAGTTTTTCACCGGCTCCGACCAGCGAGAGGGTCAGCAACAGGGAGGGGAAATACTTCTTCGATGTCATTTGCATTCAGAATTATATGGCAACTGAACCGGGGCGAGTGTGTGGGATCAAAGTGGTTTGCCAGGCCCGTCGAATTGCTTCGCAAAGGTAAAGCGGGGACTTTTGGCAATGTTTATTACTTTCAAACAATATCTTATAAAATTCAAACATCACTGGCGTTCACGAACGCGGTACGATTTGGGGGTAACGCCAATCTGCTTCTTGAAAAGGTTATTGAAGTAAGCGGGATATTCGAAACCAAGGCAGAATGCGATCTCGGCGATGCTCCAGTTGGAATGCCGGAGCATTACCTTGGACTGCGCCAGCACGCGGTCGACAATATGTTCGGTGGTAGTTTTTCCGGTGATTTCTTTCAGGGCCCGGTTGAGGTGATTCACGTGGACGCCCAGCCTGCCGGCATAATCCCTCGCGGTTTTCAGTTTGAGTTTGTGTTCCGGGGATTCTATTGGAAACTGGCGTTCGAGCAGTTCATGGAATAGCGACGACAGTCTGGCCGAGCCGTTGACGTGCAGGTCGCCAGCGCCGGATGGCTGCATTTTCATCGCCTCGTGCGCGAGCACGTTCACGTAGTTGCGCATGAGGTCGTACTTGTGCACGTAGTTCGACTCGATGTCGGCCTGCATTTTCCCAAAAATGCTGAGCAGGTATTCTTGCTGTTCTTCATCGATAAAATACACCGGAATAGCGTCGCTGCGCAGGATAGGGCAGTCGGTCATCGTCTCCGAACGGTTGATCGTGCTCAGGAACTGGTCGGTAAACAGACAGAAGTAGCCCGACTGCTCTTCCGACAGCGCCTGCCACGAATAGGGAACGTTGCGGTTGAAGAAAACCAGTGCGTTGCGGTTGATTTCCACCTCCTGGTCGCCGTAGGTAATCTTTCCTTTACCGAGGATCAATGAAATCTTGTAAAAGTCCCGTCGCGCGTAAGAAGTGTACTTGTTGCAGAATACCCGGGAGAACACATTGAAGTGACCTTCGTCCCCGGTCGTTTTGTCCGGACCTTTCAGTCCTTTCGCAGCGGGGTGCGTCTGGTAGAAATGTGCTACAGTCTCATTGGGTATCATGAGCTGAAATTATGAAATTCAAATATTGGCTACAAAGCAGAAGGGTTAAAAATTAATTAAATGGGCGTGGGACTTGGTATCGTTATGAATTTTCCCGGTTAAACCATTTTTTTTGAGTTTTTGGAATACCGGAATAGCGCTACGAATCCGGCGTTTTGTCCGGCGGGCCCGAATGTGGATATGGGAGCATCGGGCCGGTTTTCATGGCCGGCAACAAAAAACGCCGGCCTGTTGGGGCCGGCGTCGTATGCACTTATAACTGGTTTAATCCCTCGTCGGATAAACTTTGTCGGGCGTATTATAGTAATCGGCCATTTGCGCGGTGTCCTTTTTGAGCGCGGGCGCCTGGGTTTTGTAGTTACGCGGCGAGGTCAGCGGGTTGATTTCCACTCCTTCCGGCTTGTACTCGCGCGTCACAACCAGCGTCGCAGGGCGCGGCGCATATTTCGGCGTCGTGCTGACGGTCCCTTGCTGGTATTTGCCGAACCGCTCGACGGTCCTGAGGTTCGCGACGCGGATCGTGTTCTGATCCTTGCCGGCCGCTTTTGCCTGTGCGGCCTTGTTCGGATGTTTGTAGTTATAGACAGAAATTCCGGGGTCGACGATCGACTGCGCACGGGCAGCGATGGTGAACAATCCGGTCATTAATATGGCGATTAAGAATGTGGCTTTTTTCATGTTGATACCCTTTAATTTTCACTGATTGCCCCTTTTCTCAGGAGGGGGCAGGTTGAAAATAGCAACAGAAAAAACCAATTTCAAATGCTCTAATAAGTGTGAAAATCGCTATTTCACGCGGGTAGGTTGTATTTTTACAATAGTTTGATGCGAAAATGTTGGAAATCCGAAAACCGGGTTTCATGCAAAAGTGATTTCGGGTAAAAAAATACACTGGACGGGAAAATAGCTTTAAATGCGATCACCCAAAAAATCGCGGAAAAAATTCAGATTTTAATGGGTTTCTAATCAGTTTCTAATGATTCCTGGGTGAAGAGTCACCGGAGCAGCGCCTGGGTCGAGGTCTGGACGCCTTTACAGATCCGCTCCATCGGGAGATCATTGCTGTCCTCGCCAAACGGGTCCTCGATTTCCTCGGCGATCACTTCGAGGCTTGCCAGGATGTAAAACACGAACATCACGAACGGGACCACCAGGAAATGCAGGCTGAACACGTAGCCGATCGGCAATGTAAGGCAATAAATAAAGATGAATTTTTTTATAAAAGAGCTGTATGACAGCGGGATAGGGGTATTCTTGATGCGTTCGCAAGCCCCGCAGATGTTTGTAAAACCTTCGAGCTCGTGGTTCAGAATAAGGGTGTGTTCCGGAAGCAGCGCGCCTTTTCGTTGCAGCTCTATCACTTTTGCAAACAACGCGGCGGCGATCTGATTGGGAATATGATCGCTCGTGATCAATGACGACTTCCCGTAAAGCGCCGCATCCTCGAATTCGTCGGAAATGTAACGGCTGCGCAAATGGTTTTTCAACGCGAATGCATAGTTCGGGATCATCTTCGCGAAAAATTCACGTTCCGCCGCATATTCCGGCCCGATGAGTCCGGCGAGCTTCAATGCCAGGTTGCGGCTGCCGTTCATCAGAGAGCCCCACTGCTTGCGCCCTTCCCACCAGCGGTCGTAGGCGGTGTTGGTGCGGAAAACGAGCAGCATCGAGATCACAAAGCCCAGCAGCGAGTGCATCAGCGAGATGTTTTTCAGGTCGTGGTTCTCGTTGATCTTATAATGTACGATAATAAGGTACGCAATAACGCTCGAATATACGGCCATTGTGAGGATCATCGGCGCCAGCTTGCGCACGGTGTCCGCCTTCTGGAAATAGAAAATGTAACGGAACCACTCCTTGGGGTTGTAATCGATCATACAAGCTTGACCTGGTCGATGAGTTTAAAAAATTCTTTAAAGCATTTGGCCGTCAGGCGTGCATCTTCCAGGGCATTGTGCGTTTCTTCCTCCCGTTCGAATCCGAAATAGCTGGCTACGGAGCCGAGGCTCAGCGAACGTGGTACCTGTTTGCCGTTCTTTTCGAGGATTTGGAAAAATAAATAGGAGACGGTATGGAGGTCGAGCATTTTGTTGGAAAAACCCCATTTCATTTTCTCGTTGCGGTAGGCATACCGTAGGAAATTGATGTCGTTGATCACGCTCTGGCCACAAATCACCACGTTGGCGAGGCTCGGTTTGCCGACATTGAGCTTCCTGATCCATTTTTCGAATTCGGGCAGCACGTCGTAGATCATCGGCGCATCTTCCAGGTCGTCCAGCGAAAGTCCGTGCACCTCTTCCGATTTCACTGAAAACGCCTCCTCGTTCTCCGGGTAAACATTTTGCAGGTAGGTACCGAGCGACCGCCAGTTGTCGTCGAAAAACTCCGCGCCGATCTGGATAATCTCGTTCCAGCCAGGCTCGGGCCCGGTCATTTCGATATCTAATACAAGGAAGGACATAGGATGGCTTTCGGGGCTATTGGAAAAATGGTCATAATTTGGAAACTCAAACTTATAGTTTTATGTACAAAATTATGCAATCATTGCATGCAAGAAGATTCTACAAACACTCATTTATAGCAAATGGCTATCGATTTTAATGAAATTCCGTCCCCGTGTTTCATATTGGAGGAAGAGCTGCTCCGTAAAAACCTGGAACTGATCGACTCGGTGCAGAAAGCGGCGGGATGCCAGATTATCCTCGCGCTCAAAGGGTTTTCCATGTACAGCGCGTTCCCCATTGTGAAAGAATACCTTTCGGGGGCTACTGCGAGCTCGCTAAACGAGGTGAAACTGATCAACGACTTTATGGGCTACAAGTCGCACACCTACATGCCCGCGTACCTCGATAGCGAGTTCGGCGAGATCATGCAGCGCAGCAGCCACATCACATTCAATTCGTTGAGCCAGTGGGAACGGTTTCGGGAAAGGGTGGAGGCCTACAAGGCGGCGAATCCGGGGAAGATATTATCCTGCGGCATTCGCGTAAATCCGCAATATTCGGAGGTAGCTACCGACATGTATAATCCATGCGTGCCCGGCTCGCGCCTGGGCGTCACGCGTGACAAGCTGCCCGGCGAGCTTCCCGCAGGCATTGACGGCATTCACTTTCATACGCTGTGCGAGAATGGCTCGGATACTCTGGAGCGTACGCTCAATGCATTGGAAGAGCGGTTCGGTGATTTGCTTCGTCAGGCCAAATGGCTGAACATGGGAGGCGGGCACCTCATGACAAGAGAAGGATATGATATTAGTAAACTAATTTATTTAGTTAGTACTATAAAGGAAAAATACAATCTGGAAGTAATCCTTGAACCGGGTTCGGCCATTGCTTGGCGGACAGGCATCCTGTACACCACGGTACTCGACGTACTGGATAGCCAGGGCATCGACGTCGCGATTCTCGACACCTCGTTCGCGGCGCATATGCCCGACACCCTGGAGATGCCCTATAAGCCGGTTATCCGCGGCGCGTACCACGATCCCGAACCCGGAAAACCCACTTACAGGATGGGCGGGATGACCTGCCTCGCAGGCGATTACATGGGCGATTATTCGTTCGACAGGCCGCTGGAAGTTGGTGATAAAATTATATTTGAGGATATGATCCACTACACCATGGTAAAGACTACCACATTTAACGGCGTTAATTTGCCTTCCATTGGCATATGGAGAACAGACCAAAAATTCCAGCTTATTCGCTCCTACGGATACGAAAGTTTCAAGGACAGGTTATCATAGTAAGTGTAAACGGGTTGATGTGTGATGGTTACTTGTGGCTTGAAGCGGTTCGCGGAAAAGTTCTAAATAATTTTGAATGATTGAATGACTGAATGACCGAATGACCGAATGACTGAACTGAGTAGTTGGAAAAAATATTCAATCATTCAATCATTCACTCATTCAAAATTAACGCCCCGGCAGCATCGGAAACAACCTTCTCACTTCCGCGTCGCTTGGCTGCTTGCCGTATTCTGTGATTTCGAAAACTTCCACGTATTTCACCTTCGCCGCCTTGTCCGGGCCGTACCATTTTTCGAGGGACTGGCGGATTTCAGGGGTTACTGACGAGCGCTTTTCCATCGAAGCGAAGAGCCATTTTTTACGGTCGTTTACATCCTTGGGGACATTAGCAAAGTCCCCGTTTGTCCAAGGGAGCCACTCATAGAATTGGGAGACATGCGCGTCCAGTCCGTCAACTTTTTTAGCAAGGTTTTCGGTGATATCTACTGCGATATCGGGGCGGAACGGGTTCGGCCTTTGAAAGCGGTCGCGGAAATAGAGAAAAACCGGGTTTTTGGTAAGCGGCGGCACGCTGCTTAAAATGTTGGGTACGATTACCAGGTACGCGGCATCCTGCACGACCACGCCCGTGTTGCGGTGATCCGGGTGATAGTCGTTCGTGCGCGGCGCGATGACCACATCCGCATTCCATTCGCGGATTTTACGGATTACGGCTAGCCTGTTTTCGAGGGTAGGGAAAAGCTCGCCGTCGTGGTTGTCGAGAATGTCATATTGGATTCCCCAGCGACGTGCAGCTTCCTGTGCTTCTTTGTAGCGGCGGTTAGCCAATTCTCCGCCGCCGATGTCCTGGTGGCCCTTGTCGCCATTGGTCATCGACACAAACTTCACTTTATGTCCCATTGAGGAGTAAATGGAAGCGATGCCGCCGGCTCCGAGGTCGCAATCGTCGGGGTGGGCACCGAAGACGATAATGTTGAGCGGCTTCTCCGCGCCGCCGGCTGGCTGCGCGAATGTGCTCACGCCGCACCAAAGCAGCGCGGGAAGGAACAGTAGTTTCCTGATCATTTTTAGAAAGGTTATTTAGGTTTGGAATAATCGCAAAATAGGAATTTAAATTTTGCAGTGGCTCTCCGCGACCTTATTTTATATACAGCCCGGCATGTTGCGCCGGTATGTCGACCGGCATTTGGTTTTTGTTTGAAAATATAAATTTCGGGGCACCTTTTTCCCGGGAAAAAATTCGCGATTTTATTGGGCCGGTTTGCTATATACTTTCATGAAGAAATCCGCGTCTGCTGCGCGTGAGGCAGGAAAAAATTATATTTCGTAACTTGCCAGACTTCCAAGGCCTTACTGTTTTCCAGCCAAATATTTAAACTGGCCCCGCTTAGATTCTCCTAATAATCCTGTATCTTTGTATCCCGTAATCATAGAAAAACAGCAAAGTCTTATGGCTTCCAAAGCACGAAAGACCGCTAAGTACATTTTCGTTACGGGCGGTGTTACATCTTCACTTGGCAAGGGAATCATTGCCTCATCACTAGCTAAATTACTACAAGCCAGAGGGCTCTCAGTCACCATTCAAAAATTCGACCCGTATCTGAACATCGATCCGGGCACCATGAACCCCTACGAGCACGGCGAGTGCTACGTGACCGACGACGGTGCCGAAACCGACCTCGACCTGGGCCATTACGAGCGTTTCCTGAACGTTCGCACATCACAGGCAAACAACGTTACCACGGGGCGTATTTACCATAACGTTATTACGGCCGAACGTCGCGGCGACTTCCTGGGTAAAACCGTACAGGTCGTTCCGCACATTACCGACGAGCTGAAAAGAAATATGCTGTTGCTGGGCCAGACCGGCGATTACGATATTGTGATTACGGAAATCGGTGGTTGCGTGGGGGATATCGAGTCCCTGCCGTTCCTGGAAGCGGTTCGTCAGGTGAAATTTGAAATGGACGAGCAGGACACCCTGGTGATCCACCTTACTTTGATCCCTTACCTGAACTCGGCGGGCGAGCTGAAAACCAAACCGACGCAGCACTCCGTCAGAATGTTGCAGGAATCGGGTATCCAGCCGGATATCCTCGTGTGCCGTACCGAGCACCCGTTGCCTTACGACATCCGCAAGAAGATCGCGCTGTTCTGTAACGTGCAGGTGAACTCTGTGATCGAAGCGATGGACGCCGATACGATTTATGCTGTGCCTCTGCTGATGCTCAAAGAGCGCCTCGACCAGCGTGCATTATATATGCTCGATATTTATAATGACAAGGACGTGGATCTCGATTCGTGGAAGACGTTCCTTTCGAGGTTGAAGAATCCGATTGATTCGGTTCGCATTGGGCTTGTCGGTAAATATGTGGAACTGCACGACGCTTACAAATCCATCGCGGAGTCGTTTATCCACGCGGGAGCGGCCAACGAATGCAAGGTGAATATCGAATGGATACATTCCGAAAGCCTGACAGCCGAGAATGCCGTGGAGAAACTCGAAAACCTGGATGGTGTACTCGTAGCCCCCGGCTTCGGCGAGCGCGGTATCGAGGGGAAAATCGCCGCGATCCAATATGTGCGCGAGAACAACATTCCTTTCTTCGGGATCTGCCTGGGGATGCAAATGGCCGTGATCGAGTATGCACGTAACGTGATCGGCTGGGAGAATGCGCATTCGGTGGAGATGGATACCACTACCGACCATCCGGTAATCCACCTGATGAAAGATCAGAAGGACATTTCCAACAAAGGGGGTACGATGCGCTTGGGCGCTTATCCCTGTCGCATTAAAAAAGATACGCTGGCGCACAAAATCTACGGCAAAACGAACATTAGCGAGCGTCACCGCCACCGCTACGAGTTCAATAACAAATATTTGAAGGATTTCGAAGAAAAAGGGCTTATCGCTACGGGCATCAATCCGGACAATAATCTGGTTGAAATGGTCGAGCTGCCTACGCACCCGTTCTATATCGGTGTGCAGTTCCACCCGGAGCTGAAAAGTACGGTCATGAACCCGCACCCGATCTTCGTCCACTTCGTGGCTGCCGCATTGAGCTATTCATTGCAAAAAAGGTCGGTGGAAACCTTGAACCCGGTTTCCCACTGATCATAATTTAAAGGTGACAAGAAAAATTTCTTGTTACCTTTGCCGACCCTTTGCGGTATAGTATTTCCAACAATTTAAAGTAAATAATGGATAAAAATTTTGTAATCGGCCTGGTGTTGATCATGCTGATGCTCATAGGCTACCAGATACTGGTCCCGAAACCTGTGGAACCAACACCGGTAGCAGAAGTAAAGAAGACGGCACCCAAGGCCGTTTCGGTTGCTTCCGACTCTTCCTCACAATCAGTTGATTCCGCTGCCATCATTCCCCAGAAGGACCTGGTAATCGAAACCCGGGATGCCCGCGTGGTATTTACCAACAAGGGCGGTGTGATGAAAGAGGTGATGTTGAAAAAATACAAAACCTACGATCAGAAGCCACTGTACCTGATCGCAGAAGGCCATAACAATTTCCAGATCGACCTGCCTACACAAACGGGCGATGTGAGACTGACAGACCAGTTTTTCACCACCGACGCACAGGACAGAACGCTCGCAGAGAAGGATTCTGCGGTGATCACCTACCGTACCATGTTGAAAAACAACCAGGTAGTGGAGCAAACTTACGTCGTTCGCGGCACAGGCTACCTGATTGACTACGGCATTAAAGCAACAGGCGCATTGCCGGCGAATAAATCGCTCAATTTCCACTGGGATAACGACCTGTTGCAACTCGAAAACGACATGAAAAAGAACCGTGAGGTGGTTACCGTTAACTACTACACGGACGAGCTCAAAAGCCTGCCCACCAGTCCGACGGCTAATGAAGAAGAAAAGACCGCAGATCCTGTTAAATGGTTCACCATCAAGCATAAATACTTCCTGGCAGGGCTGATCGCCGAAAAACACCCGTTCAGCAATGTGGTAATGCGTGCCAATGTGAACCCGGAAGACTCGGTGATCGTAAAGAATATGAACGTTTTCGCGGCTATCCCGGTCGCGGCGGTCCAGAAAGGGGAGGCTAACTTTCAGTATTACCTCGGACCTAACGAATACCACATTGTAGACAAGGTGAAAGCGGAGAATTTCGATCAGAACGTTTACCTCGGCTACGCATTCCTGAAACCGATCAACAAGTTTTTCCTCGTTCCGCTTTTCAACCTGATCGAAGGCTTTGTGAGCAATTATGGCTTGCTGATCATCCTGCTGGTATTGTTTGTAAAAACATTGCTGACGCCGCTGACTTACCGTTCGTACATCAGCATGGCTAAAATGCGTATCCTGGCGCCCGAGCTGGAACAGATCCGCGAGCAGAACAAAGACGACCTTGCGAAGCAGCAGCAGGAACAAATGAAGCTTTACCAGCAGGTAGGTGTGAGTCCGCTGAGCGGATGTGTGCCGGTGCTCGCCACCATGCCGATCCTCTTCTCGCTCTTCTTCCTGTTCCCGAACCTGATCGAGCTGCGCCAGCAGTCGTTTCTGTGGGCCAGCGACTTATCGACCTACGACTCGTTCTTCAAGCTGCCGTTCAATGTGCCTTTCGGCATCGGTAACCACATCAGCCTGTTCACGATCCTGATGACGGCTTCCAGCATTGGTTATGCCTATTATAACAACCAGAACACGCCAACACAGCCCGGGCCGGTCAACATGAAGGCGCTCGGATATGTAATGCCGCTTATGTTCATGTTCATTCTGAACTCTTTCCCGGCTGGTCTGACGTTCTACTATTTCGTTTCGAACATCGTGACCATCGCGCAGCAGCTGCTGATCAAGCGTTTTGTTAACGAGGACAAGATCAAAAATATCCTCGAAGAGAACCGCAAGAAGAATGCGACCGGCGAGAAGAAGCAGAGCAAATTCCAGAAATACCTCGAAAAGTCGTTGCAGGCTGCGGAAGAGGCGAAAAAGAAACAGGCTGAATTAGAGAAGAAGTCTAAAAAGAAATAAAAGTTTTTTAAGATCGTAATTAATAAAGGGCAATGTTCCGGTTGGGATATTGCCCGTTTTTTTCCATTTTGGGCTGATTTTTGCAGCACTTGAATCAGCATAATCTTGACCCCGGAATCCTGATGAAAATTATCTTTTTTTTGATTTTGACAGTCCAGATCGGTTTGTACCAGGCGGCCTACGGGCAGAACAACGCCCAGTCGGATACCCGGTACCGGTCGGCCCTGGCAGATTATAAACAAGGTAAATACGCCGCGGCAATGGACAAGTTCTATCCCATGACGAGCGTGAATGCCAAAACGGCCTATTCGCCTTATGCGCATTATTATTACGCACTCAGTGCATTTCAGCTGAAACGCTACAAAGACAGCCGGCAAATGCTGCTGCAATTACAAAGCCGCTATCCCGGTTGGAACAAAATCAATGATGTGTATTATCTGCTTGGAGCGGTAAGCATGGCCAACGGGCAAATCGACGAAGGGCTGAACCAACTGGCGAAGATCAAAGACTCGTCGCTGAATAAGGATGTGCAGGCATTGAAACAGCATCATCTAGCGTCGATCAGCGATTTTCTGAAACTAAAAGAACTGCAAAAGCAACACCCTTCCGACCGGGACATTGCGTTGATCGTGTACCAATCCATCCAGTCGGCTCGTACGCCTGCACAGGGCGATCTGGCATATGCGGAGCAGCTCGACAAGCAGTTTAAATTCAACAAAAAGGAAAAAACGGAAGACGCGCCAAAACGCAGCGCTCCGAAATCGGATACCCAATGGACGAAGGGATACCTGGACGTAGCCGTGTTGCTGCCGTTCCGTCTCGATGAATTCACCGCTTCCAGGCGCCGTTCCAACCAGTTCGCCTACGACTATTACCTTGGCCTGACGATCGCGAAGGAGCAACTGCAAACGGAGGGAATCAATGTAAATCTCTGGGCATACGATGTAAGTAACGATGTCAAAAGCATGCGGGCGATTGCCGATAACAAGAACTTCCAGATGTCGGACATGGTAATAGGCCCGCTGTACCCGGGTACTTTCGATGTGGCCGCGGATTTTGTATCGGGCAGCAACGCTATTATGCTGAACCCGCTTTCGACCGACGCCGGTTTGCTGAAAGCCGGTTCCAACATTTATCTCGGGCATCCTTCTATCGCGTTCCAGACGCAAAAGGCCGCCCAATGGATGCGCACGCTTTCGCCGGGCTTGTCGGCTGTGATTTATTACGGCAATACCTCGAAGGACTCGGCGATGGCTGTTTCCTATGCCAGCGAATGGAAAGCAAAAGGAGGGAAGATAACAAGCATATTGAAAATCCAGCCCGACCGCGAATGGATGGAAAGTAATATCCCTTCGTTTGAAACCAATAAGCCGGCGCACATCGCATTGTTCTCGTCCGACGGCGAATCGGGCGCTCATCTGATCGAGGTGCTGAACAGCCGGAAACTGAATAGCCTGCCCGTGGTGGCGACCTCGACGAGCTTCAATACGCAGCAAGCGAGATTATCGCGGTACGGCGTGCGTTTGTCGTTGATCGACGCCGATTATGTGGACCGCGAGAAAGAAACGATCCGCCAGTTCCAGAAGAATTACTATAACAAAACCAGCACATTCCCGTCGGTATATTCCTACCAGGGATACGATCAGTTGCTTTTCTTTGCCCGGATGCTTTTCAAATACAAGGACAAGCTTTCTTCCGGTCTGCAATCGCGGAAATTCGGCAGCGAGGAATACCTGCTTTCGGGTTTTGATTATACCAAAGGGAATGAGAACCAGATTACGCCTGTCCTGAAATACAACGGCTCCAAATGGGTGCCGGTGGACAGATAATACCAACCGATTAACAGAATGAATATTTCAACGAGCCAGCAACTTTTCGAAAAAGCACAAAATTATATCCCCGGTGGGGTCAACTCGCCTGTACGCGCATTTCGTGCGGTGGGAGGTTCGCCCCTGTTCATTAAGTCGGCCAAGGGGCCGTATATTTACGACGAGGACGGCAACGAATACATCGAGCTGATCAACTCCTGGGGCCCGATGATCCTCGGACACGCCCACGAGCTCATTCAGAAGGCTGTTTCCGACGCTATTCAGCATTCGTTTTCCTTTGGCGCACCTACGCGCAGGGAGGTGGAAATTGCCGAACTGATTGTTTCGATGGTACCCTCCATCGAAAAAGTGCGGATGGTGAATTCGGGTACGGAAGCCACGATGTCGGCCATACGCGTCGCGCGCGGGTACACGGGCCGCGACAAGATTATCAAATTCGAAGGCTGCTACCATGGCCATGGCGACAGTTTCCTGATCGCCGCGGGCAGCGGGGCTGTAACTTTCGGTACGCCGGATAGTCCGGGGGTAACAAAAGGGGTTGCCAACGACACGCTTACCGCGCCGTACAACGATCTTGAAGCCGTGCAGCAGCTTGTGGATGCCAACAAGGGCCGGATCGCCGCATTGATCCTCGAACCCGTTGTAGGTAACATGGGCTGTGTACTTCCCAAAGAGGGCTTTCTACAAGGATTACGTCGTATTTGTGACGAAGAAAGCATTGTTCTGATCCTCGATGAAGTCATGACCGGTTTCCGGCTTTCGAAGGGCGGTGCGCAGGAAAGATTCGGGGTTACACCGGATTTAACAACGTTAGGGAAAATAATAGGCGGCGGAATGCCTGTCGGGGCATATGGAGGCAAGGCGGAAATCATGAACTACGTTTCGCCGGCAGGGCCGGTTTACCAGGCGGGCACGCTTTCCGGTAACCCCATTGCGATGGCCGCGGGTTATACGATGCTTACTTATTTGAATGAGCATCCGGAAGTGTACACACAACTAGAAAGAGCAGGTACCAAGCTCGCAAATGGCTTCCGGGCTTCCATGGAAAAGTTGGGTTTAAAGTACACCTTGAACCAGATCGGTTCGATGTATACGCTGTTCTTTACGCGGAATGCCGTTATGGATTTCCCATCCGCCAAGTCGTCGGATTTGCCGTTATTTGGAAAATATTTCCACGCGATGCTGAACCGTGGCATTTACATGGGACCCAGCCAGTTCGAAGCGATGTTCCTCTCGACCGCGCTCACCGATGCGCATTTGGAGCGGATTATTGCGGCGAATGAGGAGGCATTGGCGGAGGTGACAAAATAATTTCGAATGATTGAATGATCGAATGACCGAATATTTTCATTCAATCATTCCCCATTCCACGGCGGATCATTCAGTCATTCCCCGTTCCACGGCGGATCATTCAGTCATTCAATCATTCAGTCATTCAATCATTCAATTATTCAAAATTGAACTCCCGCCGCTACTCGATCATCATCCCCGTCTACAACCGCCCCGACGAGTTGGAGGAACTGCTTGGCTGCCTGGCCGTGCAGACTTACCGTAATTTCGAAGTGGTAATCGTCGAAGACGGCTCCAAAATCAAAGCCGACGGGGTGGTCGCTTCCTTCGCGGACAAACTCGACATTCATTACTATTATAAAGAAAACGGCGGGCAGGGCTTTGCGCGTAACCACGGTTTCGAACACGCTTCGGGCGATTACTTCATATTACTCGATTCCGATGCATTGATCGAGCCGGATTACCTTACCATTGTAGAAAACCGCCTGAATACCGATTATGTAGACTTGTACGGCGGGCCGGATACCGACCATCCCTCGTTTACACCGATTCAAAAGGCAATCAGTTATTCGATGACGTCGGTGTTTACCACGGGGGGAATTCGGGGTAAGAAAAACAATATGGGCGGTACATTTCACCCGCGGAGCTTCAATATGGGCCTTTCGCGCAAGGTATGGGAGCGCACGGGCGGGTTCCTGACGAGCCGGATGGGGGAGGATATCCTGTTCAGCATCGCTGCGCTGCGGCTTGGTTTTAAATCGGCATTGATACCCGAAGCATTTATTTATCACAAGCGCCGCACGCAGTTCGGGGCGTTTTTCAGACAGTTGAAATTCTTCGGCCGCGCACGCATCAATATCGCCCGCTATTACCCCGATGAACTCAAACTCGTGCATACATTTCCGTTGCTGTTTACACTCGGCGTTTGCAGTATTCCGTTGTGGTACTTCATTTACAAGCCATTCTTTTATCTCGGGCTCGCGGGACTGGTGGCTTACGTCGCACTGCTATTCATCGACGCATTGCGAAAAACAAAGAGTGCAGAGGTCGCATTCCTGAGCATCGGCGCCGCTTTTGTTCAGCTTTTCGGCTACGGAACCGGCTTTTTGCAGGAAGGCTGGAAACGGCTTTGGGAAAACAAATCTCACCGCGAGACGGGGGCAGCGATTGAGTATCCGTCCTAAAGTGGTCGGAAATGGTCATGTGTTGTCAGAAATAGTCATGTGATGTCATGTATTGTCAGGAATAGTCAAGTTTAAAGAAAAAGAGGTGGCTTCTCGCGAAACCGCCTCTTCCATTATAACAATCATTAATACAATAAATGACTACACATTACCACTCCTGACCACACCTGGCTACTTTTGACAAAAGTAAACAATCTCCTCACCCGGCAACGAATAACGCTGCACCTCGGCCGGGGTCAGTTCGTCCATCACAAAGCGGTCCTCGGTTACTTTGAAACCGCCTTTTTCCAACTCACGGCCATAGTTGCGGCCGAAGAGGCGAAGGTGGTCGTTTTGAAGGAAGTGCTTTTCGCGTTCCTTCGGATCGGTGATCGTCGGATCTTCGTAGGTTACTTCGTATTTCATATTCTGGGGCGATTGGATCAATGCCCAGCCGCCTGGTTTGAGCACACGATGGAGCTCGCTTATGGCGAGAATATAGTCGTCGACGTGCTCCATCACGTGGTTGCAGAATGCGACGTCGAAAGTATTGTCGGGAAAGGGGATCCGGTGAATGTCCATTTTTACCTTCGCGAGGGGTGACTCGATGTCGGCGGTGATGTAATCCAGGTTTTTCATCTGCTCGAAGCGGTCGATGAAGCAGTATTCGGGCGCTACGTGCAGCACTTTGAGATTGGCGGTATAAAAATTCGTTTTGCGCTTCATATACAGGGCCATCAGCCGGTGCCGTTCGAGCGACAGGCAGCTGGGGCACAACGCATTCTCGCGGCTCGACGTGTTGCGGCCGTAGGGCAGGAACTTGCGGTACCTGCTGTTGCATACGGGGCACTCCACTTTGTTGCCGATATAGAAAATGCTGAGCAGCCGCGCAGCCCAGTGTCCTACGAGTTGCAGGTACGGTCGCGGGATGTAGCGCAGAACTAAACTAATGATGGATTTCATTAAACCAATTGACTAAAAATTAATAATTTTAGGATCACAACACCGAATAGCCTGGATAAATGATCCCCTCGATTGACCCGAAACCACCTGGAAAGCGACTGATCAAAAAGATGTCGACACGCACGAAATGGATGATATTAGCTCCATTAGGCCTGTTGCTTTTCAGTTTTGGTCTTACTGTCCTCAGCGAAGCAGCGCATCAGCGGCGTATCGGGGAGCCTACGCAGGTTTGGGTCGTGCTGGGCCTTTACAGCCTGGCGCTTATCAACGGCGGCCTGATCATGTTCGGTGAGGCGCTGCGGTTCCGTATTTTGCTGGACGTCCGTCGCGAAACACGCCGTAGTATGCGCCAGTTGCTGCGGAAGGTCAATCTGAAAGCTGCCGGAAAAAACAAGTCCGGTAAAAAAAGCAAAAAGCCCTACCAAAACAGATTGACAGGACTAGTTGATAGCATTCCGAAGAGGCTGGATTATTTTTTATTTGCTTCGAATTGAGCCTTGATAGCCTCAACGTCAACATTGCGCACTTCTGGTTTGCGTAGAAGGTTTTTGATTGTAGCAACGCGGTTGTTGGCAACTGCCTTGTTTCTGCGACCTTTACGTTTTAATTCCGTAACTCCCATTGTAAAAGTTTGTTTTGTGAAAGAGCCGCAAAATTAAGCATTTTAACGTAAATAATGCACGCAATAGTCATAAATATTGCATAACCTGCCCTAACTTTACGGTTTCATAGGCCATTCGAGGCCCAATTTCACAGCATTATCAGAATGAGTAAACCATCTCTTGCCCGCGGAACCCGTGACTTTGGTCCGGAGCAAATGGCAAAGCGTACTTTCATTTTCGACACCATCCGACGCTCTTTCCAACGATACGGTTTTCTGCCTTTGGAAACACCCGCTTTTGAAAACCTGTCGGTACTGATGGGTAAATATGGAGAAGAGGGCGACCAACTGTTATTCAAAATACTGAATTCCGGCGATTTCAGCGGAAAGCTCACCGACGCCGACTGGCATGCGGGCTCGAAATCTTTGACTAACAAAATTTCTGAAAAAGGCTTGCGCTACGACCTTACCGTGCCGTTCGCGCGCTACGTAGTAATGAACCGTGGCACGCTGGCTATGCCTTTCAAACGTTACCAGATCCAACCCGTCTGGCGCGCCGACCGTCCGCAGAAGGGCCGCTACCGTGAGTTTTACCAATGCGACGCCGACGTGGTAGGCACCGATTCGCTGCTTTGCGAAGCGGAAATTGTGATGCTTTTGCATGATATCCTGCCTGCATTGGGTATTAATGACTTTACAGTAAAGATCAATAACCGTAAAATCCTGACCGGCATCGCCGACATGATCGGGGCGCACGGCATGGAGGGGCCGCTTTGTGTAGCGATCGACAAATTGGATAAAATCGGGAAGGAGAAAGTCGTTGAAGAACTCGCCGAACGCGGTTTCGCCGCTGACAGTATCGATAAGCTCGAACCGATTTTCAATCTTTCGAATGCTGGGGATCCGTTTGCGGAGCTGAAAAGCTGGCTGGCCGGATCGGAAGTGGCGTTGAAAGGTATTCAGGAGCTGGAAGAAGTTTGGGCAATGGTGAAGGTCCTGGGACTGGAAAATGCGAAGATCGAGTTCGATGTCACGCTCGCACGCGGACTTTCCTATTACACGGGCGCTATTTTCGAAGTGAAGGCCAATAATGTACAGATCGGCAGCATTTCGGGCGGCGGCCGCTACGATAACCTGACGGGTACATTCGGTGTGCCGGGCATTTCCGGCGTAGGTATCTCGTTGGGAGTAGACCGTATTTATGATGTGATGGAAGAATTGAACCTTTTCCCCGAAAGCCAGAAGACCAGCACGAAGGTAATGATCTCCAATTTCGATCAGGAGGCATTTGCTTATGGCCTGTCGATCCTGCCGAAACTCCGGAAAGCAGGTATTAACTCGGAGATTTACCCGGATCCGGTGAAGCTGAAAAAGCAGCTGGATTACGCCGACCGCAAGAATATCCCGTTCGTGATTCTGATCGGTTCGGAAGAAATCCAGTCGGGTTTGCTGACTTTGAAAAACATGAAAACCGGCGAACAGCAGAAACTGAAAGCGGAAGATATCATAACTTTGCTCGACCGGGAAGACCAATAACCCTAATTCAATACCGACAAACGGCTGCGTGAGCAACCTATAACTTTATGAATGATAATATTTTAAGAATTGCCATCCAGAAATCGGGCAGGCTCAGTGAAGATTCTTTAAAACTGATCAAAGAATGCGGCATCCGTTTCGACAACGGGGCAGGTAAGCTCAAAACCGACGCGACGAACTTTCCCGCCGAAATCCTTTTCCTCCGCGACGACGATATCCCCGGTTATGTGGAAGACGGCGTGGCGCATCTGGGGATCGTAGGAGAGAATGTTTCGGAAGAGTCGTGCAAGGACGTGGATACCGTTCATAAGCTGGGCTTTTCGAAATGCCGCCTGTCGATCGGCGTTTTGCGTGAGCAGGAATATAAGGGTGTACAGGACCTGCAAGGCAAGAGCATTGCGACCACCTATCCCCGGTTGCTGGAACAATATCTTAAATCCCATAATGTTACGGCGGATATTCACGAGATCAGCGGGTCGGTGGAGATCGCGCCGAGCATTGGCCTGGCCGATGCGGTTTGCGATATCGTAAGCTCGGGCAGCACTTTGCTGAGCAATGGTTTGAAAGAAGTGGAAACGATTTTCCGCTCGGAAGCCGTCATGATCGCCAGCAAGCATCTTTCCGATGTGCAGAAAGGCCTGCTGGACCAGCTTTTGTTCCGTATCAAGTCGGTGCAGGTGGCGAAGAACAACAAATACATTTTGCTCAACTGCCCCGTGGAGGCCGTGGAGAATATCAGCCGGTTCCTGCCGGGCATGCGTTCCCCTACGATCCTGCCATTGGCGACCGAAGGCTGGTGTTCGCTGCATTCGGTGATCAACGAGAACGAGTTCTGGGAGAATATCGAAAAGATACGCCAGGCCGGTGCGGAGGGAATCCTGGTGATCCCGATTGAGAAAATGATTGTTTAAATGCCCCGGAAACCGGGTTTTGATTTTGACATTATGAATATCATTCCATTTCCGGAAAGGGAACAATGGCCCGCATTGCTGGCCCGGCCCGTTCTGGAAGCACAGGATATCGAGGGGCGGGTGTTGCCCGTCCTCGAACAAGTAAAAAAAGGAGGGCGACGCGGGTATCAAAGCCCTCGCCCTGAAATTTGACAAACTGGAACTGACCGAGCTCGCATTTTCGGAGAAGGATATCGCCGAAGCAGGCGATAAGCTGGACGATGCATTGAAAGCGGCGATCGGCCAGGCTTACGAGAATATCTACAAATTCCACAAAGGGCAATTGCAAGCGCCAGAGAAAGTGGAAACGATGCCCGGCGTAACCTGCTGGCGCAAAAGCGTGGGAATCGAGAAGGTGGGGATTTACATTCCCGGAGGCTCAGCCCCGTTGTTCAGTACGGTTTTGATGCTCGGGATTCCGGCGCAGATCGCCGGTTGCAAGGATATTGTACTCTGCACGCCGTCCGATCATCCGGCTATTTTGTATGCGGCTAAATTGGTTGGCGTTACCAAGGCGTTTCGCATCGGTGGCGCGCAGGCGATAGCGGCTATGGCTTACGGTACCGAAAGTGTTCCGAAGGTTTATAAAATATTTGGGCCCGGAAACCAATATGTCACCACCGCTAAAATGCTGGTCAGCAAAGAAGGCCTGGCGATCGATATGCCGGCCGGGCCTTCGGAAGTGGCTATTTATGCGGACGATACGGCGTTGCCTTGTTTTGTAGCTGCCGACTTGCTTTCCCAGGCCGAACACGGCGCCGATAGCCAGGTTTTATTGGTTTCTACCAGCAAGAAGTTGCTCGGTGCGGTGAATATCGCATTGGCCGAACAACTGGAAGTGCTTCCACGTAAAAGAGCTGGCCGCTCAGGCCATGGTGAACAGCAAGGCGATCCTGGTCGAAACCGGGGAAGAAGCCATTGAAATACTCAACCAATATGCGGCGGAGCATTTGATCCTCAGCATTGCCAATGCGGAAGAGGTTGCCGGGAAAATATATAATGCCGGTTCTATATTCCTGGGCAATTACACGCCCGAATCGTGCGGGGATTATGCGTCGGGTACCAACCACACATTGCCTACCAATGGCCACGCAAGGGCTTACAGCGGGGTTTCGGTGGATAGCTTCGTCAAAAAAATCACCGTGCAGCATATTACGGAGGAAGGCATCCGCAACATCGGTCCTACGGTAGAAGCCATGGCCGCAGCCGAGTCGCTCGACGCCCATAAGAACGCCGTGAGCATTCGGTTGAAAAGTCTTTTGTGAAAAAATTTTAAGTTCGGGAAATTTGTCCTAAATTAGAGGACAAATTTCAACGGCCTTAAAATTACATGGAAATGACAGCATACATGGTAAACGAACGTTTGGGAGGCTACGGAATCCTCAAACATGCTGTAAAGAATGACTTCGACCTGGCTTACCTGGCCGAAAACGGCGTTCCGAAAGCCTCTATCCAGCACCTGGCTGATTCAATCGGGATGGATATCAAAGATGTGATAGCGCTGTTGCCTGTTACTTCAAGGAACTTGCAGCGATACAATGACATCGACCTGCTCAGCAATGTAGTTTCTGATCATCTGATCGCCCTGGCTGACTTGTTCTCGGTAGGGAACAGGGTTTTGGGTAAAGAGTATTTCCTCGATTGGCTGAACAACGAGGTACCTGCGCTGGGTAGTGAGAAACCGATCAGCTTTTTACGGACCCATGCGGGTATAGAGCTGGTTAAAACCGAATTGGGGCGCATGGAACACGGTATTTTCGCTTAATGGAGCTTTTCAGGATAACACGATCGGAATATCAGGAAGATTTGAGTGGAATAGGGGCTTTCTACAACGGAGGAAGATGGAATTCCCCGAGAAATGCCATGCTTTATACCTCCTCGCACCGCTCGCTGGCTATGCTGGAAGTGCTCGTACACTGGCATAAAACAGTGACGCCCCCGAATTACGTGATCGTTTGCCTGGAATTACCCGATGATCTGGCGACCGTTACCGAGCCGAGCCTGATCCCCGACTGGCCGGAAGACCAGCAATGGAGCAAAAATACGGGCGACGCCTGGCTGAAAGCCGGGAACAGTCTTTTGCTGAAAGTGCCCTCGGTGGTGGTGAAGGCGGAGCAGAACTACCTGGTCAACCCGATGCATCCCGACGTTGTTTCGCTCAGGATCACCGATATAGAGCCACTCAATTTCGATAAAAGGCTCTTTAAAAAGATTTAGAACCCACACACGGCAACCGCCGTAATTTACGTTAGTATGAACAATAGTTTCGACCTCAACAAACTTCTCCGCCCGCACATCCTCACGTTGGCCCCGTATTCCTCCGCAAGGGACGAATACACCGGTCATGCAGGGATATTCCTGGATGCGAACGAAAACCCCTACGGCTCGGTGACAGGCGAGCGTTATAACCGCTACCCCGATCCTTACCAGGCCGAAATCAAACAAAAGCTGGGGCCGATCAAGCAGGTGAGCCCCGATCGTATTTTTCTTGGGAACGGCAGCGACGAGCCGATCGACCTGCTCACGCGCGCTACGTGTACGCCCGGGCACGACCGTGTGATCATCCTGCCGCCAACTTATGGCATGTACGAGGTAAGCGCATCGATCCACGATGTAAAAATCGATAAGGTGTCACTTACGAACGACTATCATATCGACACACAGGCTGTTCTGAATGCGGTAACACCTTCGACGAAGATCATCTGGATATGCTCGCCGAATAACCCGACGGGTAATGTCATGCAGCGCGACGCCATTCAAACCATTCTGGAAAATTTCAGCGGACTGGTGGTTGTGGATGAAGCGTACATCGATTTTACCAGCGAGCCTTCCTGGATACGGCATTTGGACCAATACCCTAACCTGGTGGTATTGCAGACATTCTCCAAAGCCTGGGGCCTGGCGGGCATCCGCGTAGGTATGTGTTTTGCTTCACCCGAGCTGATCCGCATTCTGAACAAGATCAAACCGCCTTACAATATCAGTTTGCCGGCACAGCAGGCGTTGCTGGAAGGCCTGGACGGCGTCGGGAAAAAAGACAAAATGGTAGCCGATATTCTCGAACAGCGCGAGGCATTGGCAGGCATGCTGCAAAGCTTGCCTATTGTGGTTAAAATTCACCCCACGGATGCCAACTTCCTGCTCGTGCAGTTCGAAGATGCCCGAAAGGTGATGGACTACCTGATCAGCGAGACCATCATCGTGCGTGACCGCTCACGTGTACACCTGTGCGAAGGATGCCTGCGGATCACGGTCGGAACGAAAGAAGAAAACGAAGTTTTGATCGAATCATTAAAGAAATTCCGCTCTCATAGCGTTATTGTGTAACCGCTGTTTCAGCGTTCCAGGAACATTTCCCCCGATTTACTTAAATTATGAAGAAATTAGCCTTAACTATTATTTGCGCACTTTGCTTCGGAATGGCGCATGCTCAATACGACAACTGGGCCGTAGGTTTCAAACTTGGTGAGCCCACCGGCGTCAACATCCGGAAGTATTTCAACAACATCCACGCTATCGACGTGACCATCGGTACTTACGGTGGCATCCTCAGCAACGACCGCAAGTATCGGGGCGATAACGGGATTTACAAAAACACCGGTATTTCGCTCCAAATGCATTATTTGTGGCATACGCCATTATTCAACTCGGAAGCCGTACACGTGTATTACGGCATCGGCGGGCAGATTAACAACCGCCGCTCGTACCCGAAACGCCTGAATGGTCAATATGAAAAGAATCTTACCCTGGGCGGTTCGGCGTTGGGCGGTTTTGAATATTACATACCCGATAACCGTATTTCGGTGTTCCTGGAAGGGGGAACGTATGTGGAGCTGTTGAGAAAGCCTTTCTTCCTGAGCCCCAATATCTCGGCGGGTATTCGCTTTAATCTTTAAGCAACACTTCCTTTAAAAGTATACGAGAAGCAGGCGCAAGCCTGCTTTTTTGCTTAATTTGATCCGCAGTTTCGATTCGCTTCACCAACTTATCAGCGCAAAGTGTTTAAAGTATACAGTTCATCGGCAGGCTCGGGGAAAACTTATACCCTCACAAAAGAATACCTCAAACTGGCACTTCATTCCAATTCGGAATTGTACTTCAGGCATATTCTGGCCGTGACCTTTACCAATGCGGCTGCCAACGAAATGAAGGACCGCATTCTGCTGATGTTGCGGACATTCTCGGCATATAGCGACACGGACCCGCGCCCGCATCCGATGATGCGCGACGTGGTGATCGAAATGTACCCGGATACCGGACATAATGCCGAACTTTTCGCAGGGGCCTGCCAATTGATCGCCGCACGTGCACAAATGGTTTTCGGGCAGATACTGCACCGCTATTCCGACTTTTCGGTTATGACGATCGACAAGTTCACACAGCGGCTGATCAGCAGTTTTACCGACGAACTAGGCATTCCGTTTGTGTTTGAAACACAGCTAGACGCCGATTTGCTCGACGATGCCGTGGACCGCCTGCTGGCGAGGATCGGGCAGGAGGGCGAGGAGGTGCTGACGGACATTGTCGAGAAATATTACCGCGAGAATGCCGAAGAAGGCAAAAACTGGGGCGCATTGCCCATGCAGATCCGCGACACGGCGGCGACTTTGCTCAGCGAGCAGAGTTACATGCAGATGAAACGCGTCGAAGACCTGAAAATGGAAGACTGGATCGCGGTGCGCAGGCAAATGCGCGACTTTGTACGCGGGCGAGAGGAAATGATGACCAAGGACGCGAAGAATGCATTCGACCTGATCCAATCCACCTATTTAGGTGAAAAAGACTTCCACCAGAGCGGCAGGGGCATTTACGGCTATTTCCGTGATCGTGCCGAGGGCAAAAAGCTCTGGATGGAGCCTAATTCCTACGTTTACAAAACTATCGGCGAAGGCGTCTGGTACGGTGCCAAAACGCCCGCACCCATTCGCGACGAAATAGAGCGCCTCCGCACGGATCTGGAAAACTATTTTCACCAGATAGAAAACATACGTTCGGCGGAAACCGAGAAGATTACGCTTTACAACCAGCTCGACAGGCATATTTACAACCTGTCGCTGCTGGGCGAGATCCGGAAGGAGTTCGATGCATTGCTGCAACAGAACAACCAGGTCCATATTTCGGATTTCAACCGGAAGATCGTGGATATCGTCGCGCGCGAGCCGGTGCCGTTCATTTTTGAAAGGTTGGGGGAAAAGTATAACCACATTCTGGTCGACGAGTTCCAGGACACTTCCAAGTTGCAGTTCGCGAACCTGCTGCCGCTGATCGAGAATGCGCTGTCGGGCGGGTATTTCAATCTGATCGTGGGCGATGCAAAGCAGTCGATTTACCGGTTTCGGGGCGGGGATATGGATCTGATATTGCACCTGGCACAGAATCAGGTAATGCGGCTGGGCAGCATTCTGGGCAATAGCCCTTTTAACGACGAACGGTTGTTTGCATTGGATAACTATTTGCATATCAACCATCTCAAAACCAACCGGCGCAGCTTCCGGGAGGTTACCGAATTCAATAACCGCTTTTTCGGCTTCGTAGCGGCTTCGCTGGGTGACGAATACCCGTTGATCCGGGAGGTTTACGACGAGCATTTCAGCCAGGAAATACCCGAGGGCGTGCATGAAGGCGGACATGTGGAAATCGAATTCCTTGAAATGAACGAGGAAGGCGAGGAATCGGAGGAGTCGTCGGCCGACGCGATTACCCGCCGTGCGCTCGAACTCGTAAACGGCCTGCGTGCGGAGGGCTACAACTGGCGCGACATTGCCATTCTCTGCCGCAGGAAAAAAGAAGCTACCGCACTCGCAAATGCGATGAAGGAGGCGGGCTTTCCGCTCATTTCCGACGATGCATTGTCGCTGGCGTATTCGCGTTCGGTGCATTTTGTTGTTTCGTTCATGAAAGTGCTGCACAGCTCCGATCACCGGCTGGCGCGGTACGAGGCGGCCTATTTGTTTCACCAGGTAATACGCCGGCAGAACCCCGCGCCGCACGAGTACGAAGAAATCAGGGTGCTTTGCGAAGAGCGTGGGCTGGATAGTTTTCTGGAATATTTCCGGAAATGGGATATCGGCCTCACGTCGTTCAAAATGCGGCAGGTTTCGGTTTTTGAGCTAACCGAGTTACTGATGCAGCAATTCGGTCTTTTCGGGAAAAACCTCGAAAGCGAATACCTTTTCCGCTTCCTGGATGTGGTGCTGGAATTTGGTAACCGGAAAAGCAATCACCTCGGCGATTTTTTGAACTATTGGGAATCGGCCAGATATAAATTCTCGATCACGGTGCCGGAAGGAACCGACGCCATTCGCATTACCACCATTCACAAATCGAAAGGCCTGGAATATCCCGTGGTAATCATTCCCTATGCGCATTGGAAGGTCACTCCCAATGCGCGTCTCGATAGGCTTTGGGTGGATCTGGACCCGGTCGGGTACGAAGAGATCAGGCTGCAAGGCAGGCCGGATTATCCCCATGCCAAACTCCGGAGTTCGATGGTTTCGGTAGTGAAAGAACTCGAAAATACCGTGGTGGGAGCGCAATACCGCGACGAACGGATGCGTACGCTGATCGAAAACCTGAATTTGCTGTACGTCGCGTTCACCCGGCCGGTGCAGCGCCTGTACGTGCTCGCAAAACGTGAACGTCGTTGGGAGTCGGGGCAGCAGATCAACCACTGGCTGCGCGATTACCTGGGCCAGGAAGGCTTTGTACCGGCCTGGGACGAGGCGATTTCAAAGTATGTGATCTCGGAAGCGTCGGGCGCGCCCCGGCATGCGCACGTAAGCGCCGGTACGAGCCCATTTGTTTTGAAAAACATATTAAGCAACGATCGCACCGAATCGCTGCGCCTCCGCCGCATGGCCGACCGCATTTTCGACGTGCAGACCTTCGAGCCGCGTCACGACAGGCTGCAAAAAATGCGGTATTTGCTTACCAGACTGAAAACCGTGTCGGCCCTTCCCGAAGCATTGGAGAAACTGGTCGGTGAAGGTATTTTTACCCGGAAAGAGACCCGGGAGATTGAAAGCCTCACGCGCTCGCTTTTGAAGGAGCCTTCGCTGCAAGTGCTCTATCAGGACGAAAACCATATCCAGGTTAACAAGGAATTGCTGGTGCCGGGCGGCAAGATGTTGCATATAGACAGGGTCGTTCAGCGGCCCGGCGGAGAGTATATCTTCATGGCGTTCGTCGGTGGCAACAACGCCGCCGAGCCGCGGAGGCATTTGAAAAAGTTGATGCGTATGTTCGCCGACAGCGGGAAAACATCGCGGGGAGTGCTGATAACGCTCGAAGAGGAGCTGGTAGAATGGGTTGAGCAATAGGAATATCGGGCCCTTCGAACCCGTTCGACAGGAAGCCTGTATTTGAAAATAGACCTGCTGCTTTCAACCTTAATACCCCGGGCCGTGTCCCTGGTCAGAAAGCGCAACGATTTGCAGCAATTTTTCGTAATGATTAATTGCGGGATTTCGTTGTAAAGAGTAATTCTAATTGATAAAAAACAAATGAAAACAATCAGAAACAGTTGGTCATTACTGCTGTTAATAGCCCTCGGCGGTTGCAGTTCTTCGAAAACGATGCCTTATGAATCGAAATGGAATGCGCCGTTCTCCTATGTGGACGAAATTAAACCGGACCAGCAGGACCAACGGTCGCGACTCAGATACGGAATCATCAACGACGACCAGTACGTTTACATCACGCTGAAAACGAAGGACCCGAACACTATCCAGAACATTCTCAGCAATGGTCTTAAAATCGCATTCAGTCCCGCAGGCCAGAAGAAGGAAGGTTACTCGCTTACTTTTCCGGTTGTGATGAAAGAAGACCGTAAAGCATTACGCCGTGTGGAAACCGATTTGCCAAACAGCCTGGGCCTTGGATTGCTGCTCGATTCCTACAACAAGGAGGCCCTTTGGAAGGACCGTGACGGCCAGCATCTGATCGACCTCGTACGGCCGGATGGCAGCATCAAGTCGCATATCGCGATGGACCGCGACGGTGAACTGACAGAACAAATCGCGATTCCGTTCGCGCTGATGAACGTTAATGCCCGCGAAACATCCATGATGGGAATGAGTATCAAAGTCGACGGACAATCCTCTTCCAACTCCGGTTTCAGCCCGCGCATCGGTATCGGTCTTGGCGGCGGTATCGGAATGGGGGGCGGTATGGGAGTCGGCATCGGTACCGGTGGCTATAACTCGCGTTATAACGGGAACGACCGCAACGTGGATATTCGGCTGGAAGTACAGCTGGCGAGAGCTAACTGAGCCGGCCTTTTCCGGAAATCGACAGCCCGTTGCAATAATGCAGCGGGCTTTTTTTAATGCATTGTAAATTAACAAATTGATCACTGTTAAATATTTTAACAATCAAATCGGATGTATTTTCGGTGTTATGAACGGTTTTGGGAACGTTATTTTTAGGCTTGAATGCAAGCCGCCTTCGATTGTGAACAGAAACAACATTAAGCGATTCCATCATTTTATCCGGTTCAGAAAGAACTTCACCCGTTACAGCTTCCAAAAAAGCGAGAAGTTACGAGATTGTCTTGTTCTGGCTCAAAAGCGTGCTGAACCGCAATCAGTTCCTGATCCTTTCCGGGGTCCTGGTCGGTATCACCTGCGGGCTTGCGGGGGTGGTGCTGAAATCGTTGGTACATTACATTCATTACATCATCACGTACAAGGTGCATTTCGAACGACAGGTGCTTTTTTACCTGCTTTTCCCCTTTTTGGGTATCGTACTGACCACGCTTGTCGTGCTGTTTGTTTTCAAGGGCCAGGACAGGAAGGGCATTGCGGCGATTTTGTATGAGATCGCTCAAAATTCCAGTGTCGTTTCCTCTGTCAAAATGTATTCGCAGATTGTCCAGAGCGCCATTACCGTGGGGCTGGGCGGTTCGGCGGGGCTGGAAAGCCCGATTGCCGTAACCGGCGCGGCAATCGGCTCCAATTTCGCTCAGACCTACAAGCTCGATTACCGTGAAAGGACGTTGCTGCTCGCCGCGGGAGCTACGGCCGGTATTGCCTCGGCATTCAATGCACCGATCGCCGGCATGATGTTCGCTTTCGAAATCCTGCTCACGGGCGTGGTATTTTCGGATTTTCTTCCGCTGGTAGTGGCGGCGGTGTGCGGTAGCCTCACATCCAAGGTATTGCTGAAAGAATCGGTGCTGTTCCATTTCAGCAGCCGTACCGCTTTCGATTACCACAACATTCCTTTTTACCTGGTGCTGGGCATTCTATGCGGGCTTTATGGCCGCTATTATGTGCTGATCGCGAAGTACGTCGATCATTGGTTTCATGATCTTAAATTCGGGCGCCTGCAAAAAGCGGCAATAGGCGGAGCTATCCTTTCGGTGCTTTGCGTACTGTATCCGCCGCTTTTCGGCGAGGGTTACGACACTATCAAGGCCATTACAAACGGGCAGATCCAGGAGGTTATAGCCAATAGCTTTTTCCGCTTCATCGGCTATCACGAATGGGTGGTGATCGTGTTCGTGGTTGTGATTTGCCTTCTCAAAGCATTCTCTGCGTCGATTACGATTTTCAGTGGTGGAAACGGCGGAAACTTCGCGCCCTCGCTCTTCGCGGGCGGGCTCGTAGGCTATGCGTTCGCGCTCGTATGCGAGAAGCTGGGCATCTCCAATGTGCCCGAAAGCAACCTGGTGATCGTCGGTATGGCGGGGGTAATGAGCGGCGTGCTTTACGCGCCGCTGACGGCCATTTTCCTGATTGCCGAATCGACTTACGGTTACGATCTGTTCATTCCGCTGATGATGGTTTCGGTCATTTCTTTCTCCATAGCGAAATGGTTCTCGTCGGTTTCGCCTGATCTGGAAAACCTTGCAAAACAAGGCAAGATTTTTACCCGCGAGCACGACCGCAATCTGCTGTCGCTGCTCCACATTCCGGACCTGATCGACAAGGACGTCCAGGTGGTCGGTGCGGGCGCGTCGAGGGAGGAGCTGGCCGAGCTTGTACGCACCGGGAAGCGCAATATGATAGCTGTGCTTGAAGAAGGGAATAAATTTGCCGGCATCATTTCCATGGACGATATCCGTCCGCTGCTTTTCACGCCCGACGGCTACGATGCCCTGAGCATTTCCAACCTGGCCAGGCCGGCCGCCGTTATGATCAACGAGTTCGATAACGTACTTACGATTGTCAAAAAATTCGACGAGACGGGCGCATGGAACCTTCCTGTCGTGAAGGTCGATGGCGAGTTTGTCGGCTTCATATCGAAATCCGCCGTTTTGAACAGCTATCGCCAATTGCTCCGCTCGCATTCGGGGTAGCGCAAGGTTATCGCGGTTGTATCTCGTTTCAATGCTACGTCGCCATGTGGCGCGAAAGATACGCAGATGGTTGAGCATCTATCGGATATCCAGGTGTTTATCATCCCTGATTTATCTTGTTAATTACATTTTATCAATTTTTTGTTTTTCAGTTGATTAAGTTCATTATATATTTGCAAAATACTTGAATGGTCAAGTATATATCAACTATAATTCAAATATATTACAAGTTTATGTCAACCATTTCTCAGGAACTGAAACTGTTTTTAAACCTGACAATCATCCAGACAATGATGGCGAAACGCTTTGACGCGAAGCTCGGGAGCCACGGCATTAGCCTGAATGAATTCATGATTTTACACCACCTGGCGAATGCGCAGGACGAGAAATTGCGGCGTACCGATCTGGCGGAAAAAGTGGGGCTTACGGCCTCCGGGATTACCCGTATGCTGTCGCCTCTCGAAAAGCTGGGCTACGTAAAAAGAGAAGCGAATAGCCGCGACGCGCGGGTATCGTACGTGAAACTGGCCAATGCGGGCAAGAAGATTTACCTTGAAGCGACGGCCACCGCCGAAGCAGCCACCGCGCAGATTATGGCTTCGGTGAAAACCAAAAAGATCGAAGATCTGCAAAAAATGCTCGTTGAACTGGGCGCGACGATCGAATAGCGGGAATATGCTATGGATATTCGTATATCCACATAAAAAACGCCTCTGACAGACGATCTGCCAGAGGCGTAAGGTTAGGTCCGGGAAGTGTTATTTCGCCTTCCTGACGTAAATATTTCCGTTCATATTCTTCATCATGATCTCACTGCCGCCGCCGTTGACTTTGCCTTTCACCCAGTCGTCGATGCTGACTTTGTACATGCCGTCTTTGGCTGTCCGCGTAGCTTGCGGTACCGATTTGTCGATATCCACGTCGAAATCGCTGTAAATGTCGCCCTGGTCGGATTTCAGTTTGAGATCGAACTTGGCAGTCGGCGGAAGCGTTACGTCCACGTTTCCGTTAAGGGTCGAGAAAGCCATCGGCGATTTGGGATCAATGGTTTTGAAGTTCGCTTTCAGCAGGCCGTTCACTGTATTTGCAACCGCAGAACCCGAAATGTTCGTCAGTCTGATGTCGCCGTTGACGTTTGTTATTTCCAGCACACCGTCCACGTTTTCCACCCAAACGTCGCCTTCGTTGATCGTCCCGACATTCAGCGAGAACTTCGCGGGCACTTTGATGTTCAATTCCATGTGCGAATTGAAAAGTTTCGAGCTCACATTTACCACATTGTTTTCCTCGGTGGCCGAAATATCCAGTCCGCCGTTTTTGGAAATGCGCCGCATACCTTCGGCGTTTTCCCTGGGTTTTTCGGGTTTATCGGACTGTTTGGTGCTGGCGTCTATCACCACCTGGTTGCCGCTGTACCCTGTCACGCGGATGGAGCCGCGGATGAGATGCACTTTCAGCGTGCCCGGCTTGGCAGGGTCGCTGAGCGGGATAGTGAGTTGTTCCTTCAAGTCGCCCTGTGCAAGCAGCGGTGCCGAAAATGTCGTGAATACTGCGAACGCTGCGAGGGCTATGATGCGCGGGGTTTTCATTTTGCTATGATTGTTTTTTGAGATAGATATTGCCATTGAAAGTTTCGAACTTGTAGGTGGGCCCGCCGCTGCCGACCCGTATGAATGTTTCCGTATTAAGCTTGTAAACAGTTTTGTTTTCATGATTTTCCGCGTTTTTAACGACCCTCACCGGAAGGTTTTCGACATTGGGGAAGTCGGTATAAAAGTCGCCGTTGAATGTTTTGAACCGGCAGTCAACGGACAGCGCGGCCGGGTAGGTGATTTTAATATCGCCGTTGAGCGTTTTAAAATCTGATTCCCCCGGTGGCACGGCTAAGTAATTGGCTTCGACATTGCCGTTGATCGTACGCATATGAGCCGGCCCCCTGGCGTTCACGACACTGATCGCCCCGTTCACATTGTTTATACCCAGCGAGCCTGTGACGTCGTTCACGTTGATATCTCCGCCGTTGACAGTCGAAACGTGCAGGTTGAGCGCGTAGGGGACTTTTACTGTGAAATTCAGCTCGAAATTATACTGGACCCGGGGACCATCCCAGTTGCGCCGGTCGCGGTTAGGGCGCGAATCGAACGGATGGGAAATGTAGGCGATAATGCTGTCGGCGCCCTGTTCGATTTCCAGTTTGAATTCCTGTTTGCCCTGGTCGAGCACATCCTGTGTCTTTGCGGTGATCTTCTTATCGATTTCCAGCACGACTTTGTCACCGTTGTAGCCCTCGACATTGATGAATCCGTTGATGTTATAAATCGCGAGCACATTCTTCGATGCCTGGCCGGCGACGGTAAATTCCTTGCTGACATGCTCCTTGTGTTCGAGCTTTTGCGCCGGAGCCTGGGTACAGCAGAGCACTGCTCCCGCCAGCAGGGGGATTGCAAGATATTTCATGGCTAATAGTTGATTTAGGTTTATGAAAGGTCTTTGATTGTCTGTTCGATTTTGACTTTCACGAGGTCGTTCAGGTCTTCTTTTTGCAGCAGCGTTTTCAGCGCCTTAACCGAGCGTTTTTCCTGCAATTTCACCATTACGTCGGCCAGCGCCACCTGTACCATAGGCGAGTCCTGCAAAGCGAGCGATTTCACCAATCCCTCGCGCACGGATGCATCGTCCGCATACTGCGTGAGCGCCTCGAGTGTTACCAGCCGCACATTCACGTTGGGGTCGTTGTTCAGCGTGGTAAACAGCGCCGCCAGAATGCGGTCGTCGGCATGCTTGATCTCGCTTGTATAGCTCACCGCCCGGAGCCGCTCGGTGGCCGAAGGGTTTTCGAGAAGCGAGAGCATCATCGTGCTTTTCATGTCCCGGACCTGCGCCGCCAGCGTTTCGATCCGCTGCCGGTACGCATTCGCGTCGACCCTGCTACGGCTGGTACGGTTGCCGATTACCCAGCCGAGGCCTACCAGGAGCAGGCTGAACGCCACTTGCACCGTCCATTGTGGCAATACAAACTCCCGGATGCTATCCATCATGCTTTGGAACGAAAACCTTGCCGCCGTCTTTTCGGCTTCTTTGAACTCGTCGAGCATGGCGTAGAAGTTGGCGCGCATGGCCTCCGTTGGTTCCGGGACCCTGATTTTCGCCATACTGTCCCAGATCTGCCTGTCGGCAGCAAACACTTCCTCGCAGCTTGGGCACCCGGCCAGGTGGCGGTTGACCTCCATTTGCTCATTCCTTTCGAGGCTGTTGTTCAGCCACTCGGTCAGTTTGCCTTTGGTATATTCGCAGCTCATTTGCTTATCTTCTTTCATTTGTAAAAAATCTTTTCTTTAATTCCCCCAATGCCCTGTGCACCCGCACTTTTACGGTTCCCTCGTTAATGTTCAGCACCTTGGCTATTTCGTCGTACTTCATTTCCTGGAAACGACTTAAAATAAGCACTTCGCGGTACTCGGGACTCAATGCGCCCATTGCCTCGTGCAGAAAGTCATAGTCCTGCTGCCTTTCCAGGCCTTCGTCGGCCGATATCCCGCCTTCGATCCGGTCGGCCACCTCGTTTACGTCGTAGAAGGTGAACGACCTGTTTTGCTTAACGGAATCGTTCAGGACATTTCTGGCGAGATGGTACATCCATGTCCTGAATTCCCCTTCGCCGGTAAACGTGTGCCGGTATTTAAGCATTCTGTAAAACACATTCTGAACAAGGTCCTCGCTGAGATCGGCCTTGTGCGTCATGTGGTAGAAAAATCCGAACAGCGGCCTGTTGTACCGCTCGAAGAGCAAGCCCATTTTATCCAGGTCCCCGGTTTTCACCCGGAGCATCAGCGAGTTGTCGGTCAGGGTATTCAAGGCTGCGCTTTTTGTTTTCGTGATTTTGATGTGGTAACCTGCGGGATCGGGAAAGGTTACAGGAATTTAGAAAAAAGTTGAAAATATTTTCCGAAGTCCGGCGCTGTTTCCGCCTGATCAATAAAAAAGCCCCTTTCGGGGCTGTGCTACGTCGTAAGCGGATATCTGGAAACATCCCGCTGCCGGTCGCGTTCGGTCCTGATCGTGTCGTGCGCCGCCTGGATGGCGGTGTACTGGCTCAGGATCAGTTGCCGGATGTCGGCGGGAAGGTCTCCGGACTGCAATGCTTCCTCGTAAGTTTTTTTCGCTGCATCTTCGCCGCTTTCGGCGTTTTCGAGGACGGCGCGGCGGTTGTCCGAGGTGAACGTCGCACGGATGTCCATCCAGATACGGTACAATTTGCCCGAAAGCATAGTGCCCGTCGCGGGCTCGCCACCGAGGCGTGTGACGTGTGATTTCAGGTCGAGTACATTGTTGCGGCTCTCGTCGGCCAGTTTGTGAAACATAGCCCTCAAATCATTTTCGAGCTCATTGGTTTCAGCTTCGGCTTTTTCATATCCGGCGATCCGGTCGTTATTGATCAGGACCAGGTCGTTCAGGATTTCGATGGTTTCTGAATTCTGTGCCATTGTGGTCGTAGTTTTGATGATGCGGCACTGGCATCAATAACCATTCCAGAGGTTTACCGCAGAATGCTGATAGAGTTGTCGTAAATTTTGTATTTGCAGCCGGGGGCCTGGTCGCGGATCACCTGTTCGCAAAGGAACCGGAGAATTTCATCGCGGCGGGAAAGAGGTGTCCCGGTTTGTGCTTCCCAATATTTTGTTTCCGGCATAAAAAGAATAACCACGGCATTGCCCCCCGCCAAACTCCCATCCAAACTGAATTTTGACAGCACCTTCCACATAGTAGATACTACCGCCACGGCCATTCTGTGTGTATTCCAGTTTCGGGAAAAATCGGCTCATAATCTCCTTCTTAAATTTCCCGACATCAATTCCGGAGTCCCTTTCGACGTCGTTGTAGTCCAGCATTCGCTGGTCGTCGGGGTCGTACATCATGTGCAGGCTGCATGCGGGCGAAGCATATATATCAGGCTCGGGGCCGGGTGGATACAAGGGGGTCCTGATACCGTTCTCGCTGAATCCCGGGTACGGTTTCTCTTCGGGCAGCGGCAGCAAGTGCAGCTCTTCATTCCGGATTGCGTGAAAAATGTTGGCCGGGGCTTTCGGATAAGGTGTTTTGGGAAAGCCTTCCGTGAATTTGATAAATTGAATGCGGTGCGTCCAGTGATCGGGCCAGCCGGCTTCAATCGTATAAAAGCCCGGGGGATAGGGTAGGGTGTTGGTTAAAATCATGGTGCCTCCGTTGAGGCGCTCGCGCACGGGCTTTTCCTCGATCACTTCCCGTGAGCAGGCATTGATCAGCCGGAATGTACCTGCGTCCCATGCGTATCGAGGCATGTGAAACATGAGTTGCTGGCAATCGGCGTAATGGATAATCCGCACTTTTTCGGGGTTGACACTGCCAGCCTGACCTTCGCCAGCCTGTTCCGCGCCATCCCCCCAAAAATTGGAAACGTTCGTCAGCACGCATTTGCCGTAATAGGCCTTTTCGGTTACAGGCGTTTCGGTAAGCGGTTCCGCGGCGTCCAGGGGGATAATGCCCGGAGTGCCATCGCCGATGTCGGGAATAAAATACCCCGCTTCCCGCCGGCTTTCGGACCTTTCGAGAATGCGCCTTCGTACTTCGACGATATTGCCGGGCTGAAAAACGTGGCTATGGCGGGTAATTTTGATGCGGATCGTAGGTTCCATATGGCAATTCGGTTGAATACAAAGCGAAAACCCGGGCCGGATGCCGTTCGCATACAACCCGGGTTTGAATGTAATAACTAATTCCGGATCAAACGTTTATTTTGATCTGCCGGTTATTCCGAGCGAAGCGATTGGACGGGGTTCATCAAAGCCGCCCTCACGGATTGATACGATATCGTGATCAGCGCGACCAGTACCGCCACCGCGCCCGCCAATGCGAATATCCACCAGGTGAGATCGATCTTATAGGCAAATTCCTGCAACCAGCGGTCCATCAGCCACCATCCGGCGGGCGTAGCAATCATCAATGCGATCAGCACCAGTTTCATAAAATCCCGCGAAAGCAATGCGATGATACCGGCTACCGATGCCCCGAGAACCTTCCGCACCCCGATTTCCTTGGTCCGCTGCTCGGCGGTAAAGGTGGCGAGCCCGAAAAGCCCCAGGCACGCTACGAAAATGGTCAGCCCCGCAAATGTGCCCAGGATTTGTCCGGTCTTTTGCTCGGCTTTGTAAGTTTCGTTGAAGCGTTCGTCGAGAAACGTATAGCTGAACCGCATATCCGGATGAAAGCTATCCCAGTTTCGCTTCATCGAAGCGAGCAGTCCGGAAACTTCGGCGCCGCGCGTTTTTACCATCATCCAGCCCCAGCCGTTGCTCAGCGTCATCACGAGCGGGCCGATCTGCTCGTGCATCGACCTGAAATGGAAATCTTTAACTACACCGATCACCCGGTATGTCGTCTTTTTTCCCGCGTTATCGTTGCGGGTGATGATCCTGTCCAATGCACTGCCGGGCGTCCAGCCAAAATGTCTGACCGCGGTTTCGTTGATGATAATGCCGGATGAATCGGTTCCGTATTCCTTTGAAAAGTTACGCCCGCGGGCCATTTCCATGCCCAATGTGGGGATATAGTCGTAATCGATCTCATAACGGAGCGTTTTCACGATCCGGTCTGCTTGGCCGTCCGGGTTTACGGTGAAATTGTTGTTGTCCGAGGGTCCCGCGGGCACATAACCCGACAGACTTACCCGCTCGACCCGGGAATCCTGCATCAGGGCCTGGCGGAACGTTTCGGTATTTTTGCCTAATGCCCAAGAAGGTATCACAACCACCTGGTCTTTGTTATAGCCGAGCTTTTTGTTGCGGATAAACTGCAACTGCCGGTAAACCACCGTGGTGCCGACGATCAGGACAATGGACATAATGAATTGAAATACAACGAGACCGCTTCGCAGGCTGATGCTTCGGCCCGACGAAAGTTTGATCACCGACGCGCCTCCTTTTAATACCGCGATCGGTTTGAACGACGACAGGAAAAAGGCAGGGTAGCTACCCGCAAATATGCCTACAAACAATCCGAAGCCGATAAGAGAGGGGATAAGCCCGGGAACGGCATCCCATCGCAGCGACAGGTTTTTACCCGACAACCCGTTGAACAGCGGCAAGGCCATGGCGGCGAGCAGAATAGCCAGGACCAGCGCGAGCGACGTCAGCAAAGTGGATTCCATCAGAAATTGCCACACAAGCTCCGACTTTTCGGAACCCATTACCTTGCGCACGCCTACTTCGCGTGCCCGCTTGGAGGAGCCGGCGGTGGAGAGGTTCATGAAATTGATGCAGGCGATAAGAAGCATCATCAGGGCCACCGCGCCGAAAATGTAGACATAGGTAATGTCGCCGTTCGCGTCGAGGTCGTATTGGAAATCCGAATGCAGGTGAATATCGGTCAGGGGTTGCAGGCGGAGTTCGAGATTGTTGCCTTGCTGGCGGAATTCGGCCATGGTTACGCCCATCGATTGTTTCAGCTGCGGGCTGATGTATTTGTCGACGGTCGCGGGCAATTTTGCTTCCAGCTTTTTGTAGTCGTAGCCTTCCGGCAGTACCAGGTAGGTAAAGAACTCCGAGGTCATCCAGGAGGTCGATTTCGCCTCGGCGAGCGTTGCCATGGAGCCCAGCAGATCGAACCGGAAGTGGGAATTAGAGGGAATATCCTTCATGACGCCGGTTACGCGATAGGTTTGTTTCCAGTCTTTAAAAGTGACGATCCTGCCCAGAACGTCGGTTTTTCCAAAGTATTTCCGGGCGGTCGTTTCCGACAGGACAATGGTATTGGGTTCAAGGAGGGCATTTCTGGAATTACCCTGGATGAACGGCAGCGTGAACACCGAGAAGAAGTTGGAGTCTACGAACGCGAGTTTTTCGTCATTGTAAATCTTGCCGTTGAGCAGAACAAGCGGCCGGCCTCCCTGCCGAAGCCGGGTCGCTTCAAGCACCTCGGGGTAATCGGCTTTCAGCGCCGCGGCGGTAGGTGGCATGGCGTGCGACTCGTTGATGACGCCGCCCTGCATGGTACCCTTGAATGTCGCACGGAAGATGCGGCCGGATTTTTCATGGAACCGGTCGAAACTGAGCTCGTCGATCACGTACAGGCTGATCAACATACACGAAGCCAGGCCAATAGCCAGTCCCGAGATATTGATGGCAGAAAAAACCCGGTTACGGACAAGGTTGCGCCAGGCGATTTTAAAATAGTTCTTTTAGCATGGGAATGGTGCTGACTGGGATTACTTTCCAAAATAAATTTTCATGGCTAACAGACGGTAACTTGTATTACATAGTACATTGTATAAAATATATGCCAAAACGGTAATTGCTTGTTTCAGAGAATATTGTAAAAGCCGGGAGCCGGATGCCCGTTCGCATTCGAACACTTTTGTACGATTACGACCATGCCCGACAGCAGATGTTTACTACATTTGCAGCCGACCAGGCGCGATATGACAGACCTTGAACATTACCTGCAAACCTATTTCGATTTCGATCAGGCGGACCTGGTCAGGGTCGCCTCCTTTTTCAGGCCCGAAATTGTGAAAAAGGGCGATTACTATCTCAAAACCGGTAAACTTTGTAACAAGCTGAGTTTCATCAAATCGGGTTTGCTGCGGATTTACGTGGATTTGGAAGACAGGGAGGTAACGCAATGGATATGCACAAAAGGCTATTTTGTGACCGATCTCGCGAGCCTGGTTTTCGAGAAGCCTGCCCGCTGGAATATCCAGGCGCTTGCCGATACGGCCATTTATACCATTGCCAAGCACGATTACGACCGCCTGGGCGAATACATTCCCAGGTGGCCCGTCACCGAAAAGCTCTTCATTGCGCACTGTTTCACGACGCTCGAAGACCGCGTATTTTCCTTTCTTTCCATGACGGCCGAGCAGCGCTACAACCTGCTTTTCGAAAGCCATCGCGACATTTTTGCACAAGTACCCCTGCAATACATCGCCTCCATGCTGGGAATGACGCCCGAGACGATCAGCCGCATCCGCCGGAAGCAGCTCAGTTGATTTCTTGATCTAGGTCAAGTGCGTTCGGAAAGGGCCCGAATACCTTTGCAAGGTCATTAATCAACTATTTATACTATGTTTCTAGGTCATTACGGTTTAGCATTCGGGGCGAAGAAGGCCGCTCCCAAAGTTTCGCTCCTGACGCTCTTTGTCGCTGTCGAATTTGTAGATATTCTCTGGCCGGTCCTGCTTTTGCTAGATATAGAAAAAGTGAAGATTCATCCCGGCTTTACGCAGGTTACGCATTTCGAATTCCTGCATTACCCCTACACGCACAGCCTTGTGATGGGCGTCGTGTGGGGGCTTATTTGTGGCGGTGTTTATTGGTTATTCCAAAAAGACCTGCGTAGCGCGGTCGTTGTGGGCCTGGCAGTGCTGAGCCACTGGTTCCTCGACCTCGTCGTTCATATTCCGGACCTTCCGCTGACGCCATTCGGCGACGAAAAAGTTGGATTGGGCTTGTGGAACTCGTTGCCGCTGACCATTTTAACGGAAAGCGTAATCTTCATTGCAGGTGTCTGGGTTTACATCCAAAACACCCGCGCCATTAATGGCAAGGGCAAATGGGGCCTGTTCTCGCTGATCGTTTTCTTCGTTATCGCCGAGATTTTCAACATGTTCGGACCGCCACCGGAGGATTCGATCCCCGCTTTGCTTGGTTCGTTCGTGGTGTTGCAGGTAATTGTGCTGGGGCTGGCTTATCTAACTGATCAGAACAGGACATGGAAATGAGATTTTGAAGCACTCGGCAAGGAAGCGATTAGCAATGCAAATATTCAAGGGCCGATCACCGACCTCATTCGGTGGTCGACCCTTAGTGGCTATTTCCGCTGAAACCCTTTATAATGCGCAATAATATCCTTGTCGCTGAACTTGTGGCCGGGATCTTTCCGCCCGAGAAAATATACGCCGCTCGCCGTATCTACATTAAACGAATCCGGCACGAGGTGATCGAAAAGCCTGATCCACCCGAAGGCCATCGCGATGACGATCGCGGCTTTTTTACTTCGGGTAAGGCCCCAGGCCGCGTACCGCACGTTCCAGAGCAGCACCGTACCGATGCCCGTCAGGAATCCCGAATCGAGCAATTTGAAATCCTTGAAAAGCAGGCGGTGTCCGCTCTCGGTGAAACGGGTAAAGTCGTACGGGCCTTCGTGCACGTGCTGTTGAAAAGGCGTTTCCGCATACACTACACCGCCGGGTTTGAGTACCCGGTGGATTTCCGCGACCACCCGTTGCGGGTACATGACGTGTTCGAGTACCGCCTGAATCCAGATGCCGTCGATGCTGTTGTCAGTAATAGGCAGGGAGTGACCGTCGGCGATAAAATCGGTGTTGGATGAGGCGTAAATGTCAAACGAAAGCACATTAATGTCCTTTGCATCATACATTCCCCCGGCGCCGTTCCCGATTGCGCCTCCGCCGATAATCAGCACGGTCGATTTTTTGCCCGGATATTTGGGAACGCTTTCGAGGAATTTTGCCAGGTTCCTCCTTGTCTTGCCGTCGCCTCCCCAGAATATCTTTTTAATGGCGTCGTACTTGTTGCCGCTCCGGGGAATAAGGCTTTCGCCGCCTGTGGCAAGCAGCGATTCTTTGCTCAGAATGGTTTCTTCGAAATTGACGAGTATCGGTATCTTCTTCTGTATCAGTGGAATTTCGCTGGTCGAATGCGAGCAGGATGCATTGGTGCAATAAATGCTTTCATCAACGATTTTTAATGTAGACAAACATAAAGGACAAGCTAGTGTGCCGTTTTCGATATGCTCGGTAAGCAGTGGACTGAAGGATTTCATTGAAGGAAATATGTGTGAAAATGGATGTGGTGTGTGATCGGTTTCAGGTATGGTATTTAATTCAAAAATCTAAATTTAGCTAAAAGTACTGTTTTACAAATCGGCGAAATGCGATTTAATCGTTCGTCAACTGCCCGGCGAAAGCCTTCGCAGACGACTCGTTGCCCGCTGAGATTTTAAATCCTATTTGATTTTCGTAACTTAGCGGCATGGAAAAGCCGGAAACACTGGAAGAATTTTACCAATACAAGTTCAATTGGCTACCCGATAACCTGCAACAGGATATCGGGCATTTCAATGTGTTCTCGATGGGGGAGAACTACGTCACCAATCCCGTACAAGCCCGGTACAGTCGCCGCGATTTTTACAAGATCGTGCTGATCCGTGGTAAAAACGTGTACCATTATGCCGATAAAAGCCTCGAACTGGACGGTACTTCCCTGATGTTCTTCAACCCGCTCGTCCCATATACCTGGGAAGCGGCCTGTGATACCATTACGGGCTATTTCTGCATTTTCAAGGAGGGTTTTTTTTCTGAAAAACTCAGGGGAAATGTCGCGGACCTGCCGATGTTCGCGATTGGGGGGAAGCCGTCTTACCTCCTTAACGACGCCCAGGACGCGTATGTGAGCCGGATTTTTGACAAGATGCTGGAAGAAATCGCCTCCGACTATCCCTATAAATATGATTTGCTGCGAAGCTATGTAACCGAGCTGGTGCATTATGCCCTGAAAATGGAACCCAGCGAGGCACTGTACCAGCACCCGAATGCGAATTCACGCATTACAGCAGTATTTACGGAACTGCTCGAACGCCAGTTTCCGATCGAATCGCCGTCGCAGCGCTTTACGCTACGGTCCGCAAACGATTTCGCGCAGCAACTGTCGGTGCATGTGAACCACCTGAACCGGGCGATCCGGGAAACGACCGGGAAAACCACCACGAGGCATATTGCAGAGCGCATTACTTCCGAAGCGAAGGCTCTTTTGCGGCACACGAACTGGAATATCTCCGAAATCAGCTATTGCCTGGGCTTTGAGGAGCCTTCGCATTTCAACAACTTTTTCAAAAAACAGACCAGTCAGACTCCCACTTCATTCCGGATTGTTTGAATTTTGCAAGTATCTGTTTGAACCGCGCAATGCTGTCCCCGTGCGACCATTTTACCTTTGTGATGTTCAATCAAATCACAAAGAACAATGGAAAACAATAAAGTTTGGTTTGTTACCGGCGCCTCGAAAGGGCTCGGACTTGCACTTGTGCAAAAGTTATTGGCAAATGGTTTCAACGTGGCGGCTACTTCACGCACTGTCGACGACCTGAAAAGCGCGGTAGGACACCCGGGAGAGCAGTTCCTGCCATTATCGGTGAATCTTACGGACGAGCAAAGCGTTCAGCAGGCGATCGCTGCCACTGTCACCGCATTCAGACATGTGGATGTGATCGTTAACAATGCAGGTTACGGCCTTGCGGGGAGCATCGAAGAGTTGTCGGACGCCGAATCCCGCGGGAATTTCGACGTCAATGTTTTCGGAACACTCAACGTTATCCGCGCTGCGATGCCTTATCTGCGCGCCCAACGATCGGGCCACATTCTGAATGTGTCGTCAATTGGCGGCTTCAATGGCGCATTTCCGGGCTTCGGGATTTACTGCGCGACGAAATTCGCCGTCTCTGGTCTCTCGGAGTCGCTGGCGGCGGAAGTCGCGGAGTTTGGCGTGAAAGTCACGGTCGTTGAACCCGGCTATTTCCGCACCGAATTCCTTACCGCGGGCTCGTTTGTGACACCTAAAAACCAGATTCCCGATTACCGGAAAGTGCGCGAATCGGAAGCATTGCACCAGCAGCAGATCAATGGTGCGCAACCGGGAGATCCGGCGAAGGCGGCCGACGCGATGATCCGCGTCGTCTCCGAACAAAATCCACCTCTGCATTTGCTTCTCGGCGAAGATGCGTTCGGTCTGGCGCAATCGAAGATCCAGGCGCTGACAGCCGAAATGGAAACCTGGAAACCGGTGTCTGTTTCAACGGGTTTCGACGCCTAGTCGCCCCGAAATATCCTTATCTTGCGGCATTGTCAGCATTTCAAAAGAAACAACTATGGCCGTTGAAGGAAAAATAAGGGCAATAATAACGGGTACCACGGGTATGGTCGGCGAGGGCGTGCTTCTCCAATGCCTTGAAAGCCCGGACGTGGAATCGGTGCTTGTCATCAACCGCCGACCGCTCGGAATGACGCACGCAAAGCTTAGGGAGATCGTTCATCGGGATTTTTACGACCTTTCTCCGATCTCCGGGCAGTTAACGGGCTACAATGCCTGCTATTTCTGCCTCGGTGTATCGTCGGTGGGAATGAAGGAGCCTGATTACAAGAGGGTTACTTACGATCTGACCATGCACATCGCCGAGCTGCTGAGCCGCCAGAACCCGGGTATGACCTTTTGCTACGTATCGGGGGCAGGCACCGACAGCAGCGAAAGAGGGCGCATTATGTGGGCGAGGGTCAAGGGAAAAACTGAAAATGATTTAGGCAGGTTACCTTTTGATCAGTCGTTCGCGTTCCGGCCCGGCTTTCTGAAAGCTACGGAAGGGCAAAAGAATCTGCTCAGTTTGTATAAATATTTTGGCTGGCTTTACCCGATCCTAAAAGCGGTTTACCCCAACGGTGCGTCAACGCTCAAACAGCTCGGTCAGGCGATGATCAATGTCACAAAGTATGGTTACGACAAGAGGATCATCGAAGTGAAAGACATCGTTCTTCTCGGCGATCGCCAGTACGTATGATCACTTCATTTTTTCGTACGAGAACGCATCGCCTTTGAGCAGCGGATGTTCGCCCGTCAGCCCGTCTTTTGTCGGTTTCAGGACGACATTTTCGACGAAAATTTCGATAATCCACGGCTCGATCCGGAATTCGAAATAATTGTCCTCCGTGTCGACCGGAAACGACGTGTAGCGTTCCGGTGCGAGCGTGAAAAAGAGATCGATGCCGGTAACTATGGTTTTAGGTGTTTGAAAAATGCCTTCCTGGCTCATTTTGCCATATTTCTCGCCGTCGGCTGTTTTGATGAGGGTTTCGAAGAACGGCAACACCTGCTGGTTGCTTTCGACGATTTTGACGGTTGTGAAATCGTCCGGAACAGTCTTGCTGGTTACCAGCGCAAAATCGCGTTCGGGCCGGGGGCGGCTGTTGAGAACGACCTTTCCGTCTTGAAACTGCCATTTGCCGTGACCCTGGCGATCCATGGCGCCGTAGGAAAAATACAGTTCGAAAGTGCTGTCCGGTTTGAGAATGATAGCCGAGGCCGTTTCCATCACGCCCTGTAAATGATATTCGCCGGCAATGGAATCGGGAGCCTGGGCAGAAGCAAAACGGCTTGCGAGGAGCAGTAGCAGAGGGAGACAGTAATTAAGCTGCATGGAAGGATATTTAAGGTGTATAGCTGCGAACGCCTGGCTCCGGTAAAGCGCAAAGGCTTAGGAAATTTAGCTAAAAACAGGCATTTATCCACCGGCTAATTATTATAAGGCATAAATACCGGGCCAGTTGAATGCAACGTCGCCGTGCCAATTACGTTGGCACGGCGACGTTTATCTATCGGCAGTATATAAATTAGCAATTGGCAGTCTTCTGCTCGACCCACCGGATGATTTCATCGGCGCGTTTGAGGCCGGATTGGGCGGTGGACACTTCCTGATTGCCATCGTAACTCATAGACAAATGCAACAGCTCGTAGGCACTCATGAAGTTGGTGAGCAACTTTTTGTCCGTCCTGGCAACCTGCTCACGATACCAGTTGATATCCTTTCTCCCCTTGCTTTTCAGACCGAATAAACCGTCAAGAGCCAATAATACACCTGTATATGCAGCGTGACCGGCTAATTTGACGTACTTTCGATCGGTGTAGCGATCGTCTTCCTTAATGGCTTTCTCTCTCAGAATAGTCCGCGCGTTGTCCAAATAACGCTTTGCTTCCAGAATAGGGTTTTTCTCCGCCATAGTGATGTGTTTTTAGTTTGACTTAACACAAAAATACACCATTAACGATCCTATTCCAATTCAAGCACTTCCCTGGGTTTCTGCGGTTTACGACGCTTTTCCGTCCATAAATACAGCGGCGGGATGAGTATAGGAGCGAAGAGCAACGTGCTTGTTAAGCCACCAATAATTACCGTCGCCAGCGGTCGCTGCACGTCCGAACCGATCCCCGACGAAATAGCGGCCGGAACCAGACCGATGATGGCCACCACCAGGATCGAAAGCAATGCGCGGAGTTGTTCCGAAGAAGCCTCGAGAACGTGGCCTTCCAGGTCATTTTCATTCGCTTGCGCGGTCCGGTTCAATGCGGAGACAAGCAGCACACCGGCCATGACCGAAATACCGAAAATACTAACAAAACCGACTCCCGCCGAAACGTTGAAGTAATAGCCACGCATCAGCAACGCCGTAATGCCCCCGCCCAACGCAAAGAGTATACAGCTCATCGTTACCATGGTGTGCGGCAGATTTTTGAAAAGCATGAACAAAAAGAGGAATACCATGACGATAGTCAGCGGAATGGTGAATGCGAGCTGCTTGCCTGCACGTTCCAGGTTTTCGTACTGGCCGCCGTAAATAATGCTGTAACCCTTCGGCACGCGCACCTGTGCATTGATTTTTTTCTGCAATTCCTTTACGAAACCACCCTGGTCGCGGCCGCGGATATTGGTGCGGACCGTCACCATCCGTTTGCTGCCATAGCGATAGATATTCGTCTGGCCTTCGATAAAATGAATGTCGGCGAGCTGGCTCATCGGGATAAGCGCGCCGGTGAGCGAAGGTACCTGGACATTTTTGATGGCATCGATGGAATTCCGGTACTTGGGCAGGAAGCGGATCACGATATCGTACCGCTTGGTGCCGTCGTACAGCGTCGAAATGGTTTTGCCGCCGATGGCCGCTTCGATCATGTTCTGAATATCGGCTACATTGATGCCGAAACGGGCCGCAGCTTCCCGGTTGATGTTGATCGCAAGTTGTTCCTGTGGCCCTTCCTGTTCGATATTGACATTATCGGCGCCGCTTGTGACCTTCACGATCCTGGCAATGGCTTCGGCCTTTTTGCGCATCATATTCAGGTCGTCGCCCACCACGGATACGGCCAGATCGGCCGCGCTGCCCGTCACGATCTCCATCACCTGGTCGATAATAGGCTGGCCGGACGAGAATGCGACGGCCGGAAGCTGGGTCTGGAGGTCATGCCGGATCTTTTCCACCAGTTCTTTCTTGGTGATCGTTTTGCTCCAAAGGTCGTAATCCTTCAACCCGACGAGGATTTCGTTCCGGTTGGCGGGGAAAGGGTCGGTACCGTCGTCGTTGCGGCCGGTTTGAGTGATCACAAAGGAGATTTGAGGGTATTTCGCGATAATCTTCCGGATTTTGGGCGCATAGCTGGCGTTTTCCTGGATGGTAATGCCCGCCGGAAAGTTACCGCGCAGAAATATCGACCCCTCGTCGAGTGTCGGCAGAAACTCGGTCCCCAGTTTGATGCCGAATAAAACGAGCACAGTTACAATGCCGAATCCAATGAGGACGGTGGTTTTGTAGTTCTTTAAAAAGCCGCCCAGCGCTTTGGAATACGACTTTGTAAGGAAATCCAGCACGAAATTTTTGTGCTCCTTCATCGGTTTGTCGGGATCGGCCAATGCCTTTTTGTAGGCGAATGAAATGAGCACCGGAATGAATGTGAGCGCCGCCAGCATGGAACCGATCACCGCAAATGCGAGCGTCAGCGCCATAGGAGAGAACAGCTTGCCTTCGACGCGCGTCATGAGCAGAATGGGCATGTAGGCAAGGATGATAATAGTCACGGAGAAAAAGATCTCCCGACCCACTTCCTGAGCAGACAGCAACGTGATTTTGACAATTCCCTGTTGTTTTTCTTCGGGACTCGCCGTGCGGTATTTACGGATCAGATGCTCGGCCATCACACAGGCGCCGTCCACAATGATTCCGAAGTCAATCGCGCCAAGAGAGAGCAAATTGGCCGGAATGCCGGTCAAACGCATTAATATAAACGCAAACAACAGCGAGAACGGAATCGTAAGCGCCACTACCAATGCGCTGCGGATGCTACCCAGGAAGAATATCAATAATATGACCACGATCGAGATCCCTTCGAACAATGTATGCGCCACGGTTTCAAGCGAATGGTCGATGAGGAAGCTGCGGTCGTAAAGTGGTTTCAGGTGTACGCCTTCGGGCAGGTCGCTGGATTCGAGATCGGCGATTTTTTCTTTCAAAACCTTTAAAACCTCGCTCGGGTTTTCGTAACGGCGAAGCAGGATAATACCTTCCACGCCGCTGCTGACGTCCACTTTATCGGCTGTAATCGTGTAACCCATTACGCCGCTTGGCGGCGGAGGGGTAATTTCAACCGTGGCCACATCGCGTACAAATACGGGCACGCCATGGTCGGATTTTAAAACGATGTTCTGGATATCCTGCTCGTTCTTGATCGCCCCGAGCCCCCGGATCGCGAAGCCCTGGCCACCGCGCGCAATCACGTTGCCGCCGGTGTTCTGGTTGTTTACATTGATGGCGTCGATCACATTCTGCATCGAAAGGCCGTATTTTACCAGCTTTTCGGGTGATGTAATGATGTGGTATTGTTTCAAAGGACCGCCGAACGTAGTCACATCCGCTATTCCGGGCACTTGCAGCAATGCCGGCTTGATCACCCAGTCCTGCAAATCCCGGAGCTGGGTGGGACTGTAACTGGGGGGGAGCTTCCACCACATAACGGAGGATTTCGCCCACGGCCGTCGATAATGGTGCCAGCTCCGGCGCTACGCCGTCAGGGAGCTCGGCGGAAGCCAGTCGCTCGGTAACCTGTTGCCGGGCGAAATAATCATCCGTGCCGTCTTTGAATGTCAGCTGGACTACCGACAAGCCGAATATGGTCCGGCTGCGCCTGTCGAGCACATTCGGCGTATTTTGTAAGGCCCTTTCGATGGGAACGGTAACCTGTTGCTCCACTTCCTCGGCCGCGCGGCCGGGATACTGGGCTACGACGATCACATTGGTGTCCGCGATATCCGGGTAAGCCTCTATTTTGAGCTGAGTGAAGCACCAATAGCCGACGCCCATCAGTACTACGCTCACAGCGATCACCACCCACCGGTTGCGAAGGCTGAAAAAAAGCAGGTTCTTGATCATTTTAAATCCACTTGTCTACATGGTTGGTGACTATAAACCCGCTTTTTACCTCCTTGCGAAGCAATGTCAATGCGGATTTAACTTTTTCTTCCTCATCGATGAAGGAAATGACCATGGGCGTTTCGTCGAAACTGAACAGGTCGTTGGGGCGGTTGAGGTGCTTTCCGTCGAAGCCGAGGCGGCCGCGGTACGCCGTCGCGCCCTGCACTTTCTGTTTCACCAGAAATTGCATGATGTATTCAAATAGCGGTAGTTCGTCCTTCCAGTGGTCGGCACTGATAAAGATCTGGGCTTGAAGCATATCCGGAGAGGGTTAATAGCCGAACGATAAACCTTTGAGTTGCATGACACCTTTGGTGACCACATTTTCGCCTTCTTTAACGCCGGTGAATGTGACGATGCGATCACCGATCTGGTCGCCGATATTTACTTCGCGACGCTCGAACACCTGCGGCGCGGTTTTGAGAAAAACATAGTTGTGCCCCTGCACGGTTACCAATGCATCTTTGTTGATACTGAGCTTTTTACCTTCGCTCAGACCGAATGCGACAGTACCGAACATTCCCGCCTTGAGCCTGCCGTTGGAGTTGTTGATGCTCACCCGGAGCTTGATCATCCGGGTAGTCTGGTCCACAAGGTCGGCGATGTCGTCGATCGTACCGGTGAAATCCTCGTTGGGAAATGCGGTGAACTGAATGGTGCATTTGCTGCCCTTTTTCACCTGGCTTACTTCGCTCTCGGGCACGTCGCAAATGATGTATGCGGTGCCCGCGGGCGCGCTGCGAAGTTGTTTGGGTTCAAAACCACCTGCTTTCAGCTTGGTTTCATGCTCGATAATGGCCGCACGTTCGTTGATAAGGTTCGTTTCCTCCATGGAAAGGGCGGTCTGCGATTCGAGCAGGTCTTTGCCTGTGGCAGCGCCATGTTCCTGCAAGTCCTTAATCCGAGCGAGTTCGGTCCTGCGCTGGCGGATATTGATATTCTGGATCTGATTGATCATCGTCAGATGCTGCAAAAGCTGCGTATAATTGCCCGCAAGCTCGGGGTTGTCGAAAAGGACGATATTACCCGATGCGCCCTCGTTCGATCGGAGAACGGTGGCCGAAACCTTGGCCGGGGCGGTCACATTGGCCATGAGCGACGAGCTGGATATCTTTTCGGTCTGAAAAAACTTCGCGCTTTCGACCAGCGGGAAGGTTATTTTGGTCCCCGATGCATTCACCACCGGCGTTGAATTGTCCTGGGCGATTTTGTTAGCGGCTTTGTTTTTGCATCCTGCTATTAATGTCATGGCCAGGCAGGTGCAAACGAGTATGTTCTTCATGATTATTGCGCGATTTGATTGATCAGTCCTGATGCGTAAAGGAGGTCGATGTAGCTCTGGCGGTATTGCCCGAGGACGTCGTAATACTGTTGCTGCGTATCGAGCCAGCTGCGCTGTGCTTCGAGGAAGTCGATGATCGTCGTACCGCCCCGGAGGTAGGAATATTTGACACTGTTGAGGATCGTTTGGGATTGGGTGAGTAACCGGTTAAAATTCTGCAGGTTCTGCTTATGGGTAATGTAACTCTTGTAGGCCGTCAGGATTTCGGTCTGTACCTGCGTTTCGGTTGCACGCAGGTCTTGTTCAGCCTGTTGTTTCAAAACCTGCGACTTTTTGATCTCCCCCTGGTTTCTCGAAAAAACCGGTATCTCGATCGTGCCGTACACTCCCATGTAATTCGCCTTGTTTTGAGGGTTGTAGATCAGGCCCAGCTCCGGCGTAGGCAACGCATTGGATTTTTGCAGTTTGATATTCGCATCGGCGACATCCATCGTCGATTTGATGGCCTGTATATCGGTGCGGTTTTGCAATGCCTGCTGCACGATGGCGTCCATCTGGTCGGGGAACGCGAATGCGAACTGATCGGTCGTATCGACCTGGATCGAGTCCTGGACGCCCATGAGGAATTTCAGGTTCGAGAGCTGGTTGCGGTAATCCTGTGCGGCCGATTTCAGCTGGATGTCGTACTGGTTCGCCAGAAGCTCGGTACGGGCGAGGTCGGTGGTGGTGATGACCTGGTTTTTCAGCCGCAGGCGGTTGATGTTGGCCAGCGAATCGACATTCGCCTTCGCGGTACTCAATAAATCGAGTTGCTTGCGGGCAGCCCAGACGTCCAGCCATTTCTGTGCAACCGTCTGAAACAGATGGCGTTCCGTATCGGCATATTGCTTTTGGGTCAGCCTGACGTTTTGCTGTGCGAAATTAATCTTGTTCTCCCTCTGTACAGGCAACTGAAAAGGCTTGGTTAGTTGCCACCAGATCTGCCGGTTGGCACCATTGAACCACCCGGTATGCTCGGGAAACTTCGATGGCTGCACCAGTTGCAGCGACTGGTTATTGAGAACGGGATTGGGCCGGAGCAGGGCCGTGGTAATGTCTGCCCGGGAAACGTCGACATTGAACTGTTCCCGTTTGAGGACCGGGTTATTGGACTTTGCAGTTTGCAGGGCCTGCTGCAAATTGTAAGTTGTTTGAGCCCTTGCCGACACAGTCCCCGCCAAAAGTACGACGAGAACCGGTTTCATGAGTTGATAACGCATGTTCGTTTAGTTTGAATTACCTGCGGGCAAAGGTTCTCAGCCGTGCTAAAAATGGTATTAAAACTGTTTTATAAAATCATTAAAATTGGGTTAGAAATAAATTAGGGAAAACCATAATGGCCGTATGCGGGCACCGGAGTGAATTCTGGGGGAAAATAAGTACTTTGCCGACCGTTATGGAATAATAGTAAACAGAACTACTATTACAAATTGCCGCATGCATTTCATCGTCGCATTCTTTCTGATCCAATTCGCCCAGTCGGCCATGCAAACCGCGGACAGGCTGCCCAAATGGGAGAGTTTCTTTAAATATGCCCGTTACTACGTATTTGCGCTGCTGGCGATCTACTATATCGCCCGGCAGCCCGAATCGTTTACCTGGGTATGGAACCTGTCGCTGCTCGGGTTACTATGGATATTTTACAAGGAGGACGATTTCAAGCCTATCCGCACCACGATACAGTCCATTGTGCCGTTCGTGGGCGTGTCGATGCTAAGCGATTTTTTCGAGCTGGTTTTCCCGAAATTCCACGCCACCTATGAAGACGTGTTCGGAATGGCCATTTTGTTTGCATGGATCTTCTGTTTTGTGATATGGTTTTATGCGAGAAAACAGCAGAAGATTTTAATGCAGGAACGGCGCGACAGGCTGCGCGACGAGGAGATTGCCAGGGAACAAAAGCAGTCGCTGGAATACCTCGTAGCCGAACGCACGCGGGAATTGACCCGTCAGAAAGAAGAACTCCAAAAGGCGATCGAGGAGTTGAAGGCAACGCAGAACCAGTTGATACAGAGTGAGAAAATGGCTTCCCTGGGGGAACTTACTGCCGGTATCGCCCACGAAATCCAGAATCCGCTGAACTTCGTCAACAACTTCTCGGAGGTATCGGCGGAACTATGCCAGGAATTGGAGGAAGAGATCGATAAGGTCGATATTCCTGCTGATGACAAGGATTATATCAAGGGCATTATCAGCGACCTCAGCCAGAACCAGCAGAAGATCACGCACCACGGTAAACGTGCCGATTCGATCGTGAAAGGAATGCTGCAACACTCGCGGGCTTCCTCGGGTGAGAAGGAGCCTGTGGAGGTGAACGCGCTTGCCGACGAGTATATGCGGCTTGCCTACCACGGCCTGCGCGCGAAGGATAAGGAATTCAATGCGACGCTGGTGACCGATTTCGATCCTGCTATCGGAACCGTTAATGTCCTTCCGCAGGATTTGGGCCGCGTTTTTCTGAACCTTTTTACGAATGCGTTCTACGCAGTGTCCGAGAAAAAAGAAAGCTTGCGGAAGCCGGCCGGCCGGGCGATTACAAACCCGAAGTTAAAATTACTACCAAAAAATTCGATAATAAACTGTATATCAGGGTGTCGGATAATGGAACTGGCATGCCGGAGCACGTGAAGGCGAAGATATTCCAGCCGTTTTTTACTACCAAACCAACCGGGCAGGGAACAGGTCTGGGGCTTTCGATGAGCTACGATATCATTACCAACGGCCACGGGGGCGTGCTGGAAGTGGAGACGGTGGAAGGGGAAAAAACGGAGTTCCGCATTTCCATTCCCATTGCCTGATTAATCCCGGCTGAATATGAAAATACTGGTTGTCGACGACGAGGAAGACGTCAAATCGCTTTTTGAGCAGAAGTTCCGGCGGGAAATCCGGGCGGGACAGTTCGAATTTTCGTTCGCATTTTCGGGCGAAGAAGCGCTGGAATTCATGCAAAGTCACCCTTCGCAGGTGGTTATGATCCTGTCGGACATTAATATGCCCGGAATGAGCGGTATCGAACTACTCAAACGCATCCGCGCCGAACATCCGTCGGCGCCGCCACAGGTGATGATGATTACCGCCTATGGCGACGCCGCCAACCACGGCCAGGCCATGGAGCTTGGCGCCGACGATTTTTTGACGAAACCCGTCGATTTTAACGAACTGAAAGAGAAATTGCTCCATATCTTATGAAAGCCAAAATACTCGTAGTGGACGATGAGGCCGATCTGCAATTGCTCATTAAGCAGAAGTTCAGGCGACAGATCCGCGAGCAGCAATACGAATTTATTTTCGCCGAAAATGGCCTGAGAGCGCTCGAAATGCTGGAAGAGCACCCGGACGTGGACATGGTACTGAGCGATATCAACATGCCTGAAATGGATGGCCTGACACTGCTCGTACGGCTCGGCGAGCTGAGCCCCATTCTCAAATCGGTGATCGTTTCGGCCTATGGCGATATGGACAATATCCGCACGGCCATGAACCGCGGCGCATTCGACTTTCTCACCAAACCGATCGATTTCCGCGATCTGGAAGTGACGATGGAAAAAACGCTGCAATATGTGGCGCAGTTGAAAGAAACGCTCAGGGCGGTGCGGGAAAACGATATCCTGCGTATGTATGTGGATGCCTCGGTGCTCCAGTTCATGACGCAGGAAACGTTCGAGAAGTCGTTAATGACCAGTGAAAACATCGAAGGAACGGTCGTTTTTATGGATATGTGCGGATTTACGGCCATTTCGGAGAAAGAGCAGCCCGACCGCGTGGTGAAGCTTATCAACAAGTATTTCGATGTCATGGTAAAGGAAATCATCGCCCAGGGCGGGCACGTCGACAAGTTTATGGGAGATGCCGTGATGGCCGTTTTCCGTGGCGATTACCATCTCGACCGCGCCGTGGAGTCGTCACTAGCGGTCCGCAATCATATCAATGGATTCAAAGAAGAATTGTCCGATCAGTCGGGTTACTATCCCAAAGTTTCGATAGGCATTAATTCGGGCGAAATGGTATCCGGAAACATCGGTTCGGCCGCATTGAAGCGGCTGGACTATACGGTGATCGGCGATGTCGTGAACGTTGCGCAACGTCTGCAATCGGTCGCCAGGCCCGGGCAGGTGGTGATACCGGAATCGGCCTATGAGAAGCTGAAAGAGGCATTTAAATGCAGTCTGGTAGGCGAAGTGAACCTTAAAAACAAGTCGAACCCGGTATTGATCTACGAAGTGCTCGAATAGCCATGCAAATCGAAAAGGCCGAAAAATACATTCTGGAAGAGCTCACAAACCGCCTCGATCCGACGCTGTTCTACCATGGCATTCACCACACAACCGACGTCGTGAACGCATCGGCGGAAATCGCGGCAATGGAGAATATCACAGCTGAAGAATCGTTGATGCTGCTGCGCACGGCGGCATTGTACCACGACAGCGGCTTCATGACTACCTACCAGGGGCATGAGGAGGCCGGTTGCGCACTCGTGCGCACGGTTTTACCCGGTTTCGGCTATAATGTAATGCAAATTGAAACGATATGCGGGATGATCATGGCTACGAAAATCCCGCAAAGTCCTAAAAGCGCCCTGGAAGCTATTCTTTGCGACGCCGACCTGGATTACCTCGGCCGCGATGATTTCGAAAGCATTTCGGCCACATTATACGAGGAATTGAAGGTGCGCGACATGGTGGAAGACATTCCCGCATGGGATGCCGTGCAGGTAGGTTTCCTGGAAGCGCACAGTTACTGGACGGCTTCGGAGCGCAGCCGCCGTGACGCCTCCAAACAACGGCATCTCGAACGCCTCAAAAATACCGCCAGAGCCTTATAACCGGCGCATTTTTTCGTTTTGCACACGGATGCGCTGGCACAGGATGCGCAGCACGTTGCGCAGGATCTCGTCGCGCTCCTCCATGAGTTCAAAGAAATCCTCCTGATCGATGCGGAATACGAGGGTGTCGGTTTCGGCCACGGTGGTAGCCGAGCGCGGTTCGGTGTCGAGTAATGCGAGCTCCCCGAAAATTTCGCCCTTATCGAACAGTGCAAGCTGTTTCGGACCATCGTAAATGCCAACCTGGCCCGTGTAAATGATGTACATCGAATCGCCGAGGTCGCCTTTGGCAAATATCTCCTGGCCGTCGGCGTAAGTCACTTCCTTCATGATCGGTGCGATCGAGCTGAGGACATTCTCGGGGGTTTGGGCAAATAGCCGGGTGTTTTTAAGGACAATCACCCTTTCCATTTCGGAAATCTGCTGGGTCGGTTCGGCGTGTTTCATAGGGATTCGAAGCGAAAATTGGAGGTCGGGGCGCCGGGCGAGCGCCATGTATTTTTCCTGCACCGCTTCCCGGACCAGCCGGGAACGATGACGGGCAAGTTTTTCGAGGCTGACCAGATCGGTTTCGGTGGTGTCGCATCTGGCTGCGGCGAGCGCGATGGTCCAGGTCGTAAAGAAACGTTCTTCCTGCGACAGGATTATGGTAACCAGCGGCAACCCCGTGTCGGCATTGCCCATATACTGGCGGAGGGCATCGCGTTTGCGCTGGATGGAAATGTTTTCGAACAATGCGTGCAGCGAAGGGTACAGCATCCGGGGCAAGAGGCTTTCGATCAGTTCGAGCGAGTTGGCGCGCTTTTCCTTGCTCGCATGGCGGATACCTTTCCAGGCGCTCTGCACCGCTTCTTTGTCGTACTGCATCATAAAGAGGTAAAACAATCGCTGAGCGGTCAGTTCGAGCTCGTATTCCAGTGCATTGTTCCAGGTTATATCGGTTTCCGAAGTGTCCATGCCGTTGAGCAACTGGCCGGCGTGAATGAGCTCTCTTTCTACAAATTCAGGGATAACTGTTTTATATTCAGCGATTAGTGTGTAATGACTCAGCGCTTTCAGTGCAGCAATATGGGTGGAACTATCAATATTTTCGATATGGAAGTTACTTTCCTTTCTTTTTATATGATCGGTATTTTCTGTATGAATCGAAAGTTTATGATGGTAAATATTTTTAATAAGGTTAAAAAGTATTTGAAGTATAAATTCATGCCGACCTTTTTCAGCTGTTTTGATAAACGTTCTGATGCGGTCGCCGCCGGTATCTTGCTGTAACCATTCTTCGATAATGCGAATACCGAGGTCGCCGGAAGTGATCAGCGCGTGGATCGTGGACGGTGTCAGCGTGCCGGTAAGCACCAGGCGCAGGTCGCGAAGCAGGGTGGGGGAACCTACCCTGGCAGCCACTTCCAGCGCGTAATTGCGCACGCGTTGCGAGCCGTTGTTGATACAGCTCTTGACCAGGTTTTCGTAGGAATTGATGCCCGTCACTTTCAGGCAGTCGAGTGCCGCCAGCTGATCGTTTTCCTGCTCGGAGCCGAATAGCTTCTGCAACGTGCCGTGGATCAGCGGCAGCGCTTTTCCGGCTTCCCAGCAGCCGATAATGGTGCCTTTTACAATGTCCGGATCGCTGTGGGCGAGGAAGCTGGCGGTTTGTTCGGCGGATAACCTTCCGTTGGCGCACGCCAGGCGTACAGCCAGCACCTGGCAGGCGGAGTCGGGCTCACTTTCAATGTATTGCGCAAACGAAGCCGGGAGTTCGGGTTTTTCAAGGGTAGCCAGCGTCTGCAATGTTTTCAGCCTGACTTGCACGAACGGGCTTTTCAGCAGCTCGGGCGCGTGTTTGCGAAAAAGCGAAACCTTATTCCGGGCCAGCCAGTCGATCGCATTCAGGACCTCTTCTTTCCGGTCGCTTCGCAGGTTTTCTGTAATAATCGGCAATGCTTCCGCAGGGGAGGGCATTTCGCCGCTGCGGATGAACCGCTTGCTGATCGCTGATTTGAGCTCCTGCATGTAGTGGCGGTAGGCTTTCCGGAACACCACCAATGCGCCCAGCGCGAAAAGCAGCGACAGGTCGAATGTGAGGCTGATATCGCTCCAATGCTGCGTGTAAATCACCCAGAGCATTGCACCGGCAATGAGCATTCCCAGCGGCTCAAAAAGCCCTTTGGCCAGCGTATGGCCTTTCAAACGGGTTTTCGTGGAAAGCGGTTGGAACAAAACCAGAAATACCGGGTCGAAAATGGTGCGCCGCACGAGTTCGAAAAGCAGATAGGCAACGCAGTAGTAAACCAGCAGCGAAGGTTCGTCCTTACGGAAATAGGATGAAACCAGCAAACCGAGCGAAATGGCGATCGTCGTCAGCGGCAGCAGGTACAATGTGAGTTTGATGCCGAAGCGCTCCACGGTTTTGCCCGAAAAGAGCATTTTTACAAATGTGGAGATCACATAAGTGGCAGTCAGCAGCGAACCAACGAAGAAGATCACATCGTGCTGGCTATGGAATTTGTATTTGACATTTACGAAGAAATGATACTCGATCCACGTGGCGGTTGCCGCAATGGCGACCATTCCGATGCAAAGCGAAGTGAGCAGCTTGTTACCGCCGAAATATTTCCGGATAATGCGGGAGTCCGATTCCGTGTGGCGCGTGCGGGTGTGGTGCGGGTTAGGAATGTCGGTGTGGCGGAAGGTCAGTAGCTGCGTGTAGAACGCCAATGCGAAGAAAACCAGTGAGATAGCGAGCAAAATAGCAAGCACCGACGGCGAATGGATCAGCACGGCCAGTACGGCGCCCAATGCTTTCGCCGGCATATCACCCGAGCCGATAACGCTGAAAAGCCTCTTGCTTTGCCGTACATCGAAAACCAGCGCGGATAAACCCCAGAATTCCAGGTTAACGAGCAGGTAAATGATCCGGTAACCCACCATTACCGCAATGGCGGTAGCCACACCATGTCCGACCAGCAACAGCCCCATAACCACCAGCACCATAAACAGCGACGATAACATCGTGCCGAGGCTCAGCTTTTTCAGTAAAAGATGGTGTTCGAAGTACTCGTAGATCTTCCCCGAGACCATTACGGCAAGCGCGGCGGCAATGTAAGCGAGGGGCAGCGAGTACTCCGGGTGGTTTTCGAGCAGGAGCACATTGGCCGAAACATACACCAGCGTAGTACCGACGTTCGTAAAGAAATTATGGAAAAAGAAAAGGATCGTTTGTGGGTTGATGGACTTCGTGAAGCGGTTTTGGCTTAGAAATGGGATCATAGAATTGGAATGCTGGCGTCGCTCCTGTAAAATAAACACTTATTATTCCTTTTAAAAACCCCTTTGGGCGACTTTCCGGCTTTTGAAAAACCGGAAAGCCTGATCTCAGCACCGTATAATGAGAACGGACGGCGAATTGGAAAGCCATACGCTGTGGGATTCCACGGCCTTTTTCCAGCTCTGGAGGCTGATCACCATCAGGTCCATCCCTTGCAGGAAGTCTTTTTCCAATACATTTTCATAAAGCAGCGCGACATTTTCAGGCGATTGTTCCTGTAACGCCTTCAATGCGTCCCCGATTTCGGAATGCCTGCTGACGGCCTGCGACGGGTCCATAACCGTTATATGCAAATCGCTCACGGCGGCCAGCCGTTCGGCGAATGGGAGCAGGGATTTATCCTCGGGCGCAAAAAGCGGCATGAACACATTGTTGATCTGTTCGAGGTTTTTTTCGATCAGGATGCCCACGGGAATTTTGACGGACTTGACGATGTGCGCGGTACGTTCGTCGAAAACGTCGGTATGAAAGAGCTTTTCTTTACCGGTAATGGTATCGATAAGACGCTCGCGGCTCACGAAACGTGAAGTAAAACCCAATATTTTCCCCAGAAACGTACCCTCGAAAACCGAGCGACCTATCCCGATCACGAGCATATCGAACTCGCCGTCGTTGGCAGTCTCGATAATGTCGTGTTCGATATTTTGCGATGGTTTGAAAAGAGAAGTGAACGGGGTATTCCGCGCATTGGCTTCCTCGTTAATGGGCCGGAACGTTTCATATTGGTATTCTTCGGTATTGACCTGGCTGAGATAACTGCTCGGTGAGAGGTGCAATGCGGTAATATGCTGTTCGCCGGCCTCGCGGTCGGGATGTTGCCCGGCGATGAGCTTGCTCGAAACGCGCAGCATTTTGCGTCCGCCCTGGGGGCTTGCGAATGCGATCAGAATGGAAAAGCGAGACGGTGTGTGTACCGGGTGGAGGTCTTCCCACCTGGGTGACGGGAAGAACTTGTCGATCAGGTCGAGTGCGGGGCCTGTCATGCAGGTAGTGGCGAGCGCCATTATGACCATCATGGTAAATATTTCAGGGGAAAGCACGCCAATGTCGTAGCCGATGTTGAGCACCACCAGCTCCACGAGCCCGCGCGTGTTCATGAGCGAGCCGATAATAAGGCTGTCGCGCCACGACTGTTTGACAAACAATGCAGCAAGGGTGCTTCCGAAGAACTTGCCGATCACCGCTGCCGCGATGATGAGCCCAGTGACAAACCACAGGTGCGGATCGTTCAGCAGGCCTATTTGTGTTCTTAAACCGGTGAAAACGAAGAATAGCGGCAACAACAGCACCAGCGAAACGTCTTCTACCTTTTCGATGAAAATATTGCGGAAGCGCTGGTTCGCGGGCATAACCACACCTGCCATAAACGCGCCGAAAAGGGCGTGGATACCGATCACCTCCGTGCAGTAGGCGGAACACAGCAGCATGACGAAAAAAAGCGCGACTACCGGCTTGGTAAGCCCCTCGCGGTAGGCGTAATGGTCACCGATGCGTTTCAGGACCGGCTTCACCACTTGCAGCATCACCAGCACATAGCCGGCCGACAGCAAAATGGTATAAATGGCGCTCACGAATTCCCCGGCTTTCACGATCGCAATCACCGCCGCAAGGATACACCATGCCGTAACGTCGTCGGTGGCCGCACAGGTGATTACCATCATGCCCAGGCGCGTGCGGGAGAGCCCGCGCTCCTGCACGATGCGTGCGAGGACGGGGAATGCCGTAATACTCAATGCAATGCCTGTAAACAGCGCGAACGACAGGAAGCTGATGCCTTCCGGCGCAAAGTCGGTATACATGTACAAAGCCAGCGCCACGCCAAGGGCAAACGGAAGGATAATGCTGGCGTGACTGATGACAATCGCCTCCTGCGCCTTGGTTTTCAGTACTTTCAGATCCAGTTCCATGCCGATAATGAACATGAAAAGGATAAGCCCTACCTGGCTGAGAAACTGCAAGTTGCTGAGCGAAGTTTTAGGGAATATAAATGAAGAAACTTCCGGATAGAACATTCCCAGCACCGAAGGCCCCAGGAAAATCCCGGCGGCAATTTCACCGATCACGGTTGGCTGGCCGATCGCTTTGCAGACCCAGCCGAACAGCCGGGCAACGATGATAATGGTGACGATTTGGGCGAGGAGCGTGGCGAGCGGGTGGGTGAGATTGTGCCCGAAGGTTTCTGTGAATTGCTCCCAGGAGGAGATGGTTTGCGCTTTTTGGGTGATCTGGCCGGCTTTTTCGAGGAAAGTGCCCTGTCGGATAAAGAAGTAAAGCAGGGCTGCGAAAATTCCGATGGTAATGCAGTAAAAGAGTACGTTGCGAATATTCTTCATCAGTACATATGAGAGTGAAGAGCGCAAAATACTGAATTAAGCCGAAAGTTGGTAGGACTTCGCGCCCTACCAACTCTCAGACAGCTAGCTCCACAGCCGGTCGTGCGAACGTTTTTCGTTCCAGTCGGGCGTTGGCGCAAAGAAGGATTTGTCCTTCGGATGCAGGTGTTTTTTAACCTCTTCTTCGTTCAGCTCGATGCCCAGGCCGGGTGCTTCGAGGGGCACCGGCGCGTAGCCTTTGTCGATCAGCTTACGGCCGTCGGTGGTTTTTACAAGGCTTTCCCACCATGGCACGTCCACCGAGTGGTGTTCCAGTGCCAGGAAGTTTTGCGTGGCGGCGGCGCAATGCACGTTGGCCATAAAGCTCACCGGCGTACCCGCAAAGTGCATCGCCATCGCAATGCCGTGATCTTCGGCATAATCGCCGATGCGTTTGGTTTCCAGCAACCCGCCCGACGACGCCAGGTCGGGATGCACGATATCCACCGCGCGCTGTTCGATCAATGCTTTGAAGCCCTCTTTGAGGTAAATATCCTCGCCGGTAAGCGTGGGAGTTTCCAATGCGTCGGAAATGGTTTTCCATTGATCGGTGTATTCCCAGGGAACCATGTCTTCGAGCCATGCGAGGCGGTATTTGTCGAGCGCCTTGCCGAGCCGGATACCGTTGTTGAGGTCAAAATGACCGTAGTGATCGGACGACAGCGGTATTTCGTAACCTACCACGCTACGCACGTCCTCTACTACTTTGGCCATTTCTTCGAGCCCTTTCGGGGTGATCTGGATCGCCGTGAACGGGTGTTTGGTATTGGCATACGAATGGTAATCGCCCGCCCATTGCGAGAAACCGCCGCCCCAGAACTTGTTGTTCACGACGGCGTTCTCGCTGTTGCGGAGCATACCGATCGAAATATCCATTTTCAGCCAGGTATAGCCCTGGTCCTGCGTACGGAATTTGATTTTTTGCTTGAACTCGTTTATGTCGTTAGACTCCGGCGTATCCGCATACAAACGAACTTTATCGCGGTAACGTCCTCCCAATAGCTGCCAGCAAGGCACGCCGTACGCTTTGCCGCAGAGGTCCCAGAGGGCCATTTCGACCCCGCAGACACCGCCCGCCTGGCGGCCGTGGTAACCGAACTGTTTAATGGATTTGAACAACTGCTCCACATTACACGGGTTTTGTCCCAGCAAATGACTTTTCAGGAACAACGCGTAACGCTCGTCTGCGCCGTCACGCACTTCCCCGAGCCCGTAAATGCCCTGGTTGGTGTCGATGCGGATAATCGGCGTGCGGCCTACATTTTGCACGATACAATAGCGCAAATCGGTAATTTTTAATTCCGAAGGCTTCGAGGCGCGGCTCACCTTCGAAGTAGCCTGCGCAATGGTATCCTCGGTGGACATCGACATAAAGCCCCCTAAGGCAATGCCCCCCACGGCCGTTTTACGCAAAAAATTACGACGGCTATCCCTGGTAGCAGGGTTGGCAATTTCCGCCGCAACGGCAGCTTTTTCAGCCTGTTCAACTTGTTTATTGGACTCGATGATTTGTTTCAGGATGTTTTTCATTGGTTGTTGTGTTTACTTCGGCTGTCGGCTGTCGTACTTCGGCTTATTTTTTGTCGAATTTCGAACGCAAAGCCGGTAGCGGCGGCTGACAGGGCCGGGATTACTATTTTTTTAATTTTACTTTGGTTGTGGAACCTGGATTATCGGGTTTGCCCTCTTTTTCGACAGCCGACAGCCGACAGCCGACAGCCGCTAATAATTCCTTTCCTTTAAATAATCGTCCAGCTCCTTCTTCGTCATGGGCAGTTTGCCGGGGTAGTTGTTTACCCAATTCAAAAAGTCCTTTTGAATCGTCTCCGACCATTTTGTGTCGATTTCCCCGGGCGTGTACTTGCCCTCGCGCAGGCGCAGGTGACCGAATTCGTCGCGCAGCGCCGTTACTTCCGAAGTGATCACCAGTTCTTCCACCAAATGCGCCGGAATAAAGATGGTGCCGTATTTTTTAGCCAGCACCACATCCCCCGGAAGCACCACCGCCCGACCGATACGGATCGGCGTGTTGATGTTCGTGAGCATCATCTGCTGGATGTACGACGGGTCCTGGCCTTTGATCCAGGCATTGAAGCCTTTGATCTCGCTAAGGCCTTCCACGTCGCGCACCGAGCCGTAAAAGATCACCCCACGCTTGGATTTCGCATAAATGGAATTGCCCAGGTTGTCGCCGATAAGCGTACCGTCGGCGATCTTGCCGTAACCGTCCGCTACGTACACGTCGCCTTCTTTGAGCACGTCGATGGGCCAGGAGTTAGTGCCGCCGGTTTGTACGCGGCCCTCCTTTTTACCTATTTCCTTTACCAGGTCCTGTAAATCGGGGCGGGACGGCATGTATTGTGCCGTTACCACGCGACCGGTCATGGTGCTGTCGTTGTGGATCAGCTGCCAGTCGCCTTCGAACTGGTTGTGGTAGCCTTTGTTGCGCAATACGCCCCAGGCCTCTTCCATCGAAATGTTTTTCAGCCGGGCCAGGATCGCGTCCGAAACGTGCGGCCGGCCATCGGGCGACCGTTCACCTTTCCAGGCCGAGGTGTACGCTTTGATCTGATCAGGGGTGGGGGAGATCGCCTGTGCGTAGGCAGCGACGCTTCCCAGCACAAACGCTCCTGCAAGCAAGGTTTGTTTAAGCATAAAAGAGTAATTAAGGGTTGGTAATGATTTGTATTATTTATCCCAAAAAACGGGTGTTCCCAACTCGTCGGGGCCCATGCGTGCGATCGCCGCGAGCACATTGGCTTCGTTCACTGAGCGCTCGCGGACGGGATACACCAATCTTCTGATGAAATCTTTCACCGAGGGGTCCTTGCCCGGGTAATTGTTGATGGGAAGTACCGGAAAACCGCTCCTGCGGAAATTTGCCCATGCCTCGGAGCCATTCAGGAAGGAAGAAATCCAGTACTGGTTATTGATTTGTTCCAGGGCTTTGGCCGGTACAAGCGGGTTCGCCGCCAGGTAAGCGTCCTGGCTGGCGGCGGGAATCGTCGCGAGGACGTCGTAGGTGGCCATCTGGTTCATATGTGCGCGCACGGCCGCTTCGTACAATGCCTTCACGTCGCCTGTCGCCCAGCCGCGCTGCACGGCTTCCGCCAGCAGGAGGCTGGTTTGGGAATAGGTAATGAAAAATTCCGGCGCATCGATCTTGCCCAGCGTACGGCGGTTGATTTGCGAGTATTTAAACGCGGAACCGATCTTGCCCGGGAAATCAGGCGCATTCACGATCGTGGATTCGTTGTAGCCGTAAGGCATGCCTTGCTGGTTGGCAGGCGTAGTATCCTCCGCCCCCGCGGTGGCGAGCGGGTTACCTGGGGTTTCGTATTTCACGGCAATCACGCGGATGCGCGGATCGTTGGTTGCTTTCAGGAAATCGACGAATGCTTTGCCCAGGTACACATTGCCGCGCTCGGTACCCTGAAAATAGTTGGCCAGCGGGTGGTTGAATGTGCTATTAAATGCGATCAGCGCGTTGTCGGCATTGGAGCTTTGCAAGCCGCCGTTAGCCGGGTCGACCGCCACCGCTACGTATTGCTTCGCTTTGGCCGCATCGATTTTGGAATAACGCATGGCGGCTCGGAGCAACAGCGAGTTACCGAGTTTCTTCCACTGTGCGATGTTCCCTTTGAAAAACAAATCGCCCGCCTCGATGGCCTTGCTCGCGTCCAGGCCTTTGGTTCCTTCCTGTAATTCTTTCAGGATGTCGTCGTAAATCAGCTTCTGGTCGTCGTATTTGGGCAGGTTAATGCCTTCCAGAAATGCCTTTCCGGCTTCGAAATACGGCACATCGCCATAGGTATCCACCAAAACCATAAATACGTAGGCCTTCCAGATCCGCGACATGTGGTACAGGTTACTCCGCGCCGGATTATCCTTCGTTTGGGCAATCACGGTCGTGAGCAGGTTCACCGGCCCGTTTTGCAGATACAGCGAGTTGAAGTTTGCATTGGAATTGGGGTCGGAAACCGCATTATGGTTACCGCCTTCGAGTACGCCGGTGTAAGGCGTATTGATCTGCTGCACGATTTGCATCTGGTAGTTTTGCGTCGCAATGGCCGACGTAAACTGCGCGTTCGAGAACAGATAGACAGGGTCGACGTTCGTCGCGAGCACCGGATTTTTGTTTACGTCCTCAAATCCTTTATCACAAGCGCTCGCGCCCGCCAGAACCGCGGCCACCGTTGCATATATGAATAATCTTCTCATGGATTTTAATGATTGAATGATCCGCTGTGGAATGACTGAATGATTGAATGACTGAATGATTGAATGACTGAATGATTGAATGACTGAATGATCCGTTGTGGAATGAGTGAATGAGTGAATGAGTGAATTGTATTTTCCTTTTCCTCCTTCCTTCTTTCTCCTTCCTTCTTTCTCCTTCCTCCTTCTATAACTTAATGTTTAAATTCAACCCGTAACTTCTTGTCGTTGGCAGCGTGTGCGTTTCGATGCCTTGAAGGTTGTCGGACGCGGATACTTGCGCTTCGGGGTCGAGGTTATCGATATACTTCTTGATCATCAGGACATTGTTGCACATCGCTGAGAGCGTCAGGCCCTTGATGAAGGTTTTCTCCCGCAGGAAACGCGACAGGTCGTAACCTACCGAAAGCGTCCGCCAGCGCACAAATGCGCCGTTGTACACGAACGGTGTGGCGATGTTGGTACTGCGGTAGGCGGTATAGAACTGCTCTGCTTCTACGCGTTGAGTGTTCGGCTCGCCGGTGGCGGTTACGCCGTCCAGCAACACGCCGTCTTCGCGGCCTACGAGCGACGATTTGGAAAGCCCTTCACGCAGGAAGTTCAGGTTGGAGTTCGAGAGGATCTTGTTGCCTGCCTTGAAATCGACCTGTGTTCCAATGCGAAAACCTTTTACATTGATCGTATTCACCCAGGCGCCCACCCATTTGGGGATCGCGCTGCCGAATGTAACCAGGCTGCCTTGCTGCGGCAGACCGCCGGACGTAACGATGCGGCCCTGGGCATCGCGTTTGTAGTCAAATCCCCGGAGCGAAGCAAGGGGCTTGCCGATTTCATGCGAAACAATGCCGAAAAATTCGCCCGTACCGACATCGAACCGCTCCTGTCTTTCGGCCAGTTCAATTACCTTACTGATATTGTAGCTGCCGTTGAAGCTGGTTTCCCAGGTAAAATTATCGTTGCGGACCGGCACGACGGTCAGCAAGAACTCGACCCCCTGGTTACGTAGCTTGCCTACATTCACTTTCGTTTGGCTGAAACCCGAAGTATTGGAAATGTCCACATTCAGGATCTCGTCGACGGTATTTTTGCGGTACACAGAGAGATCGAGGTTCAAACGGCTGTCGAATGTCTTCATTTCCAGACCTATCTCCGTTTCTTTCACTTTCAGCGGGCGTAGGTTGGCGTTCGGACTGATCGTAGAAGGCAGGTTACCCAGCGCCGTTCCATTGAACGGGTTCGCGTTGATACCATAGTACAGATTGTTCGAGTACGGGTCGGTATCGCCACCTACCTCGGCATAAGCTGCCCGGAGTTTGCCGTAAGTGAGCCAGTCGGGCGCGGTATTGAACGCCTGGCTGAACACGAAGCTGCCACTTACGGATGGGTATAAGTAGCTGTTGGACTGCGGGTTCAGCGTCGAGAACCAGTCGTTGCGGCCCGTTACGTTCAGGAACAGGAAGCTTTTGTAAGAAAATTCGGCCGACCCGTAAATCGAGTTGACCTTCTTTTTTCCGTAGCTGTAATTCGGGTTCTTGATCTGGCCGTTGGCGATCGTGTAGAGATCACGTACGTAAAAGTTGGTGACTGCGGTCGAGACGTTATCGTTTACCTGCAACATCTGGTTGCCGCCGAGTGTAATGTCGATGCCAAAGTCGCCGAACGACTTGTTGGCGCCGATGAGGATATCCATATTACGTTCACGGAATGTCGATACATCCTGGTAGTAATAGCCATTGAAGCCGGTCGCGACGGCACCGATGGAGCGCGTGCCGGTAGGGCGGTTGTAGTTGTACGGACGGGTGTAATAATCCTGGCCGATGCGGCCTTGCACGAATAGCCAGTCGGTGAAATCATAGCGTACCGAAGTGTTACCGAAAATCCGGTCGCGGCGCACGTTTTCGAAGCGGTCATAGGCGACCCAGTACGGGTTGTTCCGGTTTGTGAAACGCGACAGGGGCATTTCGTTGCCGTTGGCGTCCTTGCGGTTTTTCAGCCAGTCGGTATCGATGCTTGTGGCCAGGGTATAAATGGTGGTATTCGCATTCATGTCCTGGATACCGATCTGGGGCGGATTCTTGTTGTACTCGTTGGAATAGTTTGCGTTCAGTTGCGCCGAGAGTTTTTTGGTAAACTTGTAATTCAAACCAAGGTTGAAGATTTTTTTATGATAAGCCGAGTTCGGCATGATCGCATTGGCATCGGTATTCGCGAAAGAGAGGCGGAAATTTCCTTTTTCATTGCCGCCTGATAATGCAACTGAATTGGTAAAACTGGTTCCTGTGCGGTAAAACTTCTTGATACGGTCCTTGTGGGCCACGTAAGGTTGCATGCTGCCGTCGAACTGGGGCGTCGGCTTGCCGTCGAGTTTCTCTCCGAATGCGAATACGCCGGAGCTCTGCGCTTCTGCCACGGAGGTAGGGCGTTTTCCGAACTCTCCCTGGCCGTATTCATACTGAAAATCGGTATAATCCAATGCTTCCTGTGCCTGGAAGTTGGAATTAAGTTCCACGCCGATGCCGGTGGTTTTACTGCCGCTTTTGGTGGTAATGATAATCGCACCGTCTTTCGCACGGAAGCCGTACAATGCCGCGGCCGCCGCGCCTTTCAGCACGGTCATCGACTCGATATCGTCCTGGTTAATGCTTTGCAGGCCGTCACCCGCATCCGAAGAACCGCCGGTAGGGTTGCCCGTGCCATTGCCATTGGAACCGCCCGCCGAAACGCTGCTGTTGTTGATCGGAATGCCGTTGACGATGATCAGCGGAGAGTTGTTGCCCCCGAACGACGACTGGCCGCGGATACGGATTTTGGTAGACCCGCCGGGGCCACTCGCGGGTGGCGTTACGTTCAGGCCGGCCACCTTGCCCTGCAAGCTGTTACCCAGGTTGGTTGTACGGTTGGTCGTCAGCTCTTCCGTGTTCACCGTCGCGGTGGAATAGCCCAGTTTTTTCGCATCCCGCTTGATACCCAGCGCAGTTACGACCACCATTTCGAGGTTGCGGACATCGGGCGTCATGGAAATATCGTAGTTCGACTGGTTGCCCAGCGGTATTTCCTGCGGTGTGTAGCCCACGTACGAGAACACCAGTGTGCCGCCCGCGTCGGGAACGCTCAGCTGAAATGCGCCTTCCGTGTCCGTGGCAGTGCCTGCTTTCGTTCCTTTCACCACAATGCTCACACCGGGCAGAGGAGCCCCCTTTTCGTCGGTGACTTTTCCCGTGATATTCCGGTCGAGATTGTTGTCGTTGCGGATCATTTCGGGTAATGCACTGCCCGGTCCGGCGGTGTTTTTGATGAGCACAACCTGTCGGCCGTCGATCTTATACGTGATGTTGGCGGGTTTGAAAAGGTCGTCCAGAATGTCGCCAAGCGGCTTATCGACGGCGTTGAGCGAAACCTTGCGTTGCGATTTGATCAGCGGAGAGCTGTACGTGAAACGCAGCTGCGTCAGCTTGTTGAGTTTGTTCAGTACGGTCTTCATTTCCAGGTTACTGACCTGGATCGTGATCTTTTGGTTCAGAATATCCTGTGCCCCAACGGTGCCGGCCGCTGACACAGTGGCGAAGATTAGGGCAATAAATAATTGGTATAATGATATTCGCATAGCCCTGTATAGTAGCCGGGGTAGATGTCGGTGTTTTTTCATACTTTTGAAAGTTTTGTTCAGGATTGAAATGATGGGACAAAACACTCCATTATCGCCGCAGATGCCAGTCGGGGCGAGGGAGTCGCAGGGCTGGTGATGGCGCAATCATCACCGGCTCTTTATCATTCAGGGGAAAAGCGGTGTTACGGGTACGTCATAGGCAAAAACGGGATTAATGATAGCTGATTTTAGTCCTGAAAAGGGTTTAGATTTGAAAGCAGCTGTAAAACAGCCCGTTAATTACAACCTCTGGAGCTGATCACAACCTGACCGTTCTCCATATTATATCCGGCACCGATGGCCTGGCATATTGCGTTCAACCGCTGTTTCAGATTTTCCTCCCCGAACTGCGCGCTGATCATGCAATTGGAAAGCGTTTCTGCATTGTAGACGACGCTGATCCCGTAGGCCCTCGCCAGGGCGTCGAACGCCTCGGTAACCGGCTTGTCGTCGAATACCTGGTCCTTTTGCACCGCCGACTCGGCCAGTAACCCCCGGGTTGGCCCTTCCGGTTTTTTCAAGTTTGTTGTCCCTCCGGTTGAAAACCACCTGCTGGTTGGGGTTCAGGATCACGCCCTCGGGGGCCCGATGTCCCCGCCGCATTTCATATGCTTTTTTGGGATAAACAGATACCCGTCCCGTTTTCACGGCCACCATCTCGGTGTTGTCCCCTTCGAACGCCTTGATACGGAAGCTGGTACCGAGCACTTTTGTGACGGTCTGGTTGGTATAAACCAGGAATGGCTGTTCCGGATTTCTGGCTACATCAAAAAAGGCCTCACCGGTAAGGTATACGCGCCGCTCATCGGCCGCGAACCGCCGGGGATATCTGATGCTGCTACCTTTTGCGAGCGTAGCCACGCTGTTATCGCTCAGCAGCACGGTCATTTCCGTTTCCGAGGAGTTGGTTTCAACCACCATTTCGCGCTCCAGAATAACTTCCTGCGTGTTCGCTGTCGGCGGTATTGTGTTGTGCGTGGTATAGTAAAGCCAGCTCAGGCCGCCTGCAAGCAGTAACACGGCCGCAGCACGCCAAACCGCCCGTTGGTAAAACGGTACCCGTCGTTCCATTTCCCGTTCGCCCGCGATGCGCGTAAGTTCGGCGATCTCATGCCGGATGGTCTCGTCCGAAAGGTCGTCCTTGTAGAGTTCATGGACGGCGAGCACCAGTTCCCGGGCAAGCGCCGCCGCGCCGGCACGCCCGGCATTTTCCCCGATCCATTGCTGCCAGTGGCGGTCGAGCTCCGGCGTTGGGGACATTACCCAGCATCGGAACGATTCGTCCGTCGCAAGTTCCTCTACGGTAAAAGTTCGGTGTAGACTCATGGGTTAACCAAAGCGTAATTTTCGAGCATTACAGGCTCTTCAACGAGCATTACAGGCTCTTCAAATTGGTATGTCGGTTTCAAAGCGGTTTATAACCAAAAAAATCAAAAAAAATTTGAAAAAATTATATTGAAGGGAAGGAGAAAAGAGAGGAACGAGGAAAGGGGAGAATGGGGAGGATGTGTTGAAAGTATTAAATGTTATGAAAGGTTTTAAAGGTATAAAAGTATAAATAGTTTAAAAAGGTAAAAGAGCTTGGTGTTGTGTTCCGCAGGATCGCTCTGGGATAGCGGCCGGGAACCTGTGGAACGCGAAAACGAAGGTTGATTTTCAGGCTGTTTGTTCGTTTAACGCATCCCATCGCGTGCCCTATTACTCCATTTTACCTTCCCTTTTTCCCGATTAAATCGCTAGCACCAGCAACAACCAAAAAAACTCGGCATGTGCCCAGATTTCCTTGATTTCTTTCAAGGTCCGGTAAAGCAGATTGGAAACGCTTTGCCGCCCGAGCCCCATGACGCTGGCGATATCCTCGTTGTCGAGGTTCTGGTAGAAGCGCAGGTAGATGATCTCCTGCTGACGTTTGGAGAGGAGCGAAATGATGCGTTTAAGATGGCCGTTCTGAAAGCGTATGTGCTCGTCTTCGATGATATCGGTTTCAATGGAAGGCGCCGACGGGTCGGCGTCGAAAATACCCACTTGCGGCTCGTGGAAGCGTTTGAGGCGAATGCTTTCCTTAATGAGCTTGTGACGGAGCGCTTTGAGCAGATAGGACTTCACAAATGCGGTTTCGGAGAGGAAATTGCGGCGTTCCCAGAGTTCGAGGTAGAGTTCCTGGATGGAATCGCGGATGAAGTCGGGGTCGGAGGAGAACTTGGTGGCATAGTTGTACAATGCGCGGTAATGCGTCTGGGCCAGTTGTCCGAGCGCCTCCGAATCTCCGGCTTTGAACCGCTGCCAGAGCCTGATACTCGTCTGGCTTGCATCCGATATGTTTTCTTCCTGATTCAAATCCTTAACGCAACGGCAATGTTTTATTAAATCAATGAATTATACCAATCAAAGCGGTGCATCGTGGCATTCTCCTTGTGAAATGACGGTAATTATTCGGTTTCGGAAATGTCTTGGGAAAATAAAGCGGGACGGTATCGCACCGCCCCGCCGGATGGCCGCTCTGGCCGCTTATTTAACTACTTTAAGTTTGCCCTGCATCAGCGTGTAATGGCCGGGGAAGGTGCATACGTACTGGTAGGTACCGGCCTGTTTCGGCGCCACGAAGTAGATGGCTTCCGATTTTTCGGGCTCTACGATGTTGGTATGAAAAAGCACATCGTTGGTTTGAGGCACGTAATTGAGCTCCGTTCCTTTCAAACCGAGGTTCAAACCCGCCTCGCCGACGGCATTGGCTGCGCCTGGCTTGGTTATGACGAGGTTATGCAGCATGTCGTCGTTGTTATTGAATACAACTTTGACCTTGCTGCCGGCCTTCACCTGTATTTCGGAAATATCGAATTTCAGCCCCGGCACGGTTCCGATGGTCACTACCTGATCGGGGCCGTTTGTCCAGCTGGCGGGCATTTCGGTGACACGCTTTACGGAGGCTGCGGTATTGGCGGCCGTTTCGCCCGAGGCGGGCATCGCGTGCGCGTTGTGGTCAACGGCGGCGGCTTTTACGGTCGTGGTGAATTGCGAAGGATTGGCCGGTTGCCCGTTTGCAATTTCGTTCAGCGTATAATAGGCTGTCGTGTGCAGCAGGTTATTGCCATCCGGCGACTTTACGCCGTCGGTTTTGATCTCATGAATATAACCCTTACGTAATGTGGCCGGGTCGACCACCAGGCGAACGCGAAGGCCGTCTTCCGATACGATAATCCCCTTAACAGGCACCTCCTGCGTGTTGATAATCGGGCTGCCATAAGTACGATGGTAACGATAAGTGAAGCTGTTCATTTTGTAGGCACCCTGGTCTGCGGCGGACTGTTTGTCGACGGGGCTGGTGAAGGTAATTTCAAATCCGTCCGGCATCGAGCGCACGGTTTTCATTTCGAACGGCATTTTACCCGTCCACACAAGCCGCTGAATCCCGAACTCGGCCTTGCCCGTCGCCGACCATCCGCGACTGGTCTGGCCTACGAAAAGCGAGCCGTCGAGGCCCCATTCCAGGCGCAGGATGCCCGACATGAAACCTTCGCGAAAAGGAAATACGGTTCCCTGCCATACGCCATTCACTTTTTCGAGGTCTACGCGGGTGATAATGCTATGGCCCTGATCGCCTACGAACATTTGTCCGGTAAACGGCCCGAATGCGCCGTTGGTAATGTCTTCTTTGAAATCTGAGGTGGAAATACCCACCAATGTATGCGGGAACCAGACGGCAGGCGGTTTGAGGCCGAGTACTTTTTTGGCAACGTCATAAAGCGGCTCGCCGGTGTTGGGGACGTCTTCGGGCGTGAGCTTGACGGGTGAGCCTTCTTCCTTGCTCCAGCGCAGGCCAGCCGGATTGCCCGCAAAATCGCCTTTTTCCAAATGGGTCATGCGACCGGAACCTACCCAGTCGCCCTGGTTTTCGGTGTAAAAAATGTCGCCTTTGTAAGACCCGAACCCGGAAGGGGAGCGCAAACCGGTCGCCCAGGGCGTCAGTTTGCCGTCTTCGCTCAGTTTCAGCATCCAGCCCCGCCATTTCGACTGGCTGGCGCCACGGCCTACCCAGTCGAGGTTGAGCGTCACGAGCATTTCGCCGTTAGGCATCGCTACGGGCCCGTAGGAGTATTGATGGTAGTTGCCCGACAGCGGCCACCGCGTGAAAGAATCGTAAACGTCCGCCACGCCGTCGTTGTCGGTGTCGGCAAGGCGTGTCACTTCGCCGCGTTGGGATACCAGGAAGTCTTTGCCCCGGTAATACAGCCCCAGCGGCTCGTGCAAGCCCGATGCAAACCGGTGGAACGAAGGCTTGCCGTCGCCTTTCAGATAGGGGTTGCCTATCATCCACACTTCGCCACGCCGGGTCGAGGCGGCGAGGCGGCCATCGGGCAGCACCTGCATTCCGCCCACCTCCATTTTAATGTCCTCCGGAATGGGAATGGTAACAATGCGGTAGTAATCGTCGATTTTGTTAGGCTTGGATTGCGCGTAGGCGCTCATACAGCCGGCGGTGATCAGGGTAGTTAAGAGAATATTTTTCATTGAGAGAAATCGGATAATGAGGTTTTTACCAAAACAGGGAATAGCTGGTTGCATTGGAAACAGGAAGGATGAGCTCCTTCATTTCGCCAGCCGGACGGACCACGGCCCTCGCTTTTTTATCCACCTGCACGAAGAAGCGGTCGTCGACCTGGTAAAGACCTTTTTCAATTTCGGTAATCTGCTTGCCGCTCGCCAGCAAAGAATACAGTGGGCGGGAAGGCGTGCCCTCGACGCGGAATGTGCGGGAAAGGCTGTTGCCGCCGGATACCAGCTCGTCGCTGACAGTGGCCGAACCAATGGCGTAGCGGAATACGGGGTAACCTTTCGGATCGATTTTATAACCGAGGAAATTAATGTCCGAAGAATCGGGCCATGCCGTATTCGCATTGTCGAGCAGGGCCACGCTGCTGCGGCCGGATACATGTACTTTCAGGCCGGCGGGGAAGAGCAATTGGGGTTCGCCGCGCTCGTACCACATCTCGGTCACGTCGGCGAACTGCCCGCGCCATGCCTGTACCAATGCGCCGCGGTTCAGGTCCACGGTGTAATTCCAGCCATCGGGGCTACCAACGGAGATACAATGCGTGCGTTTGTATTTTTCGCCTTCCACCTGAATGAAGGAACGTACCATTTCCGGGCGCATGCCGGGCGTTACGCTGATATAGGGCTTGGGTTCCGGCTCGGGGAGCGACGATAGCGCATGGAGGTCGTAAGGGCGAACGCCCGACTTTTCCACACGCAGGCCCAACGCAGGCTGGCGCCACGGAAAACGCGAGTAATAGATTTTGAACTTGTGTTTGCCCTGCGTCAGGTTCACCGAACCCGTATGCGTTTCCTGGGAAGTGCTTTCGCCAGAGCTTATTACATTCTTTCCGTCGACATCCAGGGAAAGGACAGGGCCTGAATAAATGGTCGTGAAAATGTAGTCGCCGGCCTCGGTCACGTCCATGTCGCCTTCGTAAACGAGGTGAAATTCGCGCATGCCGTTGGTCACTTCCTGCGTTAGCAAGGGCGACCGGCCTTCGTGATCCAGCTTGCTATATTCTTTGGCATCCCATTTGTCTGAATAAACTTTATAATTCAGATTGCTGATTGACAGTGGTTTAAGGTTAGCAAGAAGTTGGTAACCCACGTTACGGAAGGCGATACTGCCCTTAGTAACCTCCAATGCGATGGGTTGGCCGTCGCCGGCGGTTTTGGAATTGGGAAGGTAAACCGTTTCAAGCACCGTTACGCCGTTGAGCGAAAGGGTGTTCAGGCGCGCGGAATTGGGAACGTGTTGTACCGATGCATCATAGGAGAGTTCGAGGGTTTGCCAGAGGCCGGCCGATTTCGCAGCGTTCTGCGTCGGGAACTGGCCAATATAACCCGAGGTGGTTGCATCGGCCACTTTCTGCTTGCTGCTGTCGGAGATCCTCACCTTTTGACCGCCCGGCAGAACGATATTCCCTTCGGCACCCGGCGAAACGTTGAACTCGATAAACAATCGAAGGTCGCTCGCCTTGAGTTTGGTGGCGAGCGCGTTCCCCGGATTTCCGATCAGAATGCCGTCACCCGGGAGCGTTTTAGGCTTCGCCGCACCGGAAGGATGTATGGAAATGCCGCCTTGTATCGACCAGTTGGGGGCGGCGCTTTCAAATGCGCTGAGGTCTTTGAGGGGAAGCGGAGAATAATTTCCCTTCGTTGTCTGACCCGTCACCATCACCGGACAAGCCAGAAACAGGAGGGAGACTTTCTGAAACAATTGATGCATTGGAATCGATTAAGTGTATTGTTTACAATTAAAAAGCGAAGTTCGGCATTTTTTTTACTATTATATCCGGAAATAGTATGAATTTTTTGAAGCTTTTCTCGGCGAAAAAAGGACACTATTTCAATAGCGAACGGGTTGGCGCCAAAGGCGGTCACATGACAGCGATGCCGATTCGAAAGTTAAACAGGGATGAAATACGCAGACCGGCGTATACCGGCTAGGGTTGCGGGTAGAACGGAACCGGCCCTGACGGCATTCGGTGCACGAATCGAAGGTGGGAGTAATAGTCCGGTTCGGGCATTTTACTGTATTATTCAAACACGGCGACACCACAGACGGTCCCATCCCGGCAATTTTTATAAAAAATTTAAATACAAGCCAATAGCATATCGAATGGTTGCATTTTATGTAAATCCGATTTCGTAAATTTAAAGGGACGCCGTGCCGGGAAGGCGCCGGGAGCAGGTTCCCATCGGGTGTTTCAGTACAGCATCAGGCAAGATTTCCTAACATCGATCAGTAGTCGTTACCGGTGGTCCCGGATGTAACCCGAGCTGCCGGATTTGTTGATAGTATGTTAATAAATACTTAACATAACAGACTGTATTTAACCGGATTTTTGCGCCTTGCAAGAAGTATTTGCCAATTCCATCTTTTTCTCACCTAAATAACCTAAGTGCTCATGATCAGACAATTTTACTTATGCTTCCGGCTGAGTATTTTCAGAAGAAGCGCCTACACCGGGCTGATGCTCACGGGGCTGCTGTACTGCCACGCGGGCGTCGCCCAGTCGGTTGTTACCGGGCAGGTGACTTCCGATGAAGATAAGCTGCCCCTCGCCGGCGTGAGTGTTATCGAAAAAGGCACCAACAACGGGACCGTCACCGATGCCAACGGAAAGTACCAGCTCACCGTAAAGGGCGCGAGCTCCGTGCTGACGTTCTCGTTCCTGGGCTATGTTTCACAGGAGGTGACGGTAGGCGGCCGGGCCATCGCGGACGTGACGCTTCTGGCCGATCAGAAGCAGTTGCAGGAAGTAGTGGTGACGGCGCTGGGTATCAAAAAGGACGTGCGTAAGCTGGGTTACGCGGTGCAGGAGTTGAAAGGAGAGAGCATTGTTACCGCGCGCGAGACCAACATTGTGAACCAGCTGGCCGGAAAAGTGGCCGGTGTGACGGTGGTAGGAAGCCCGTCGGGCATCGGCGGCTCAGCCCGTGTGACCATACGCGGCGAACGTTCGGTGGATTTGAATAAAAACCAGCCATTGTACGTGATCGACGGCGTGCCGATCAGCAACGCCATCACCGGCGGCTCGGGCCAGGGCAACCTGGAAGTCGATTTCGGTAACGGCGCGAGCTTTATCAACCCCGATGATGTGGAAACCATGAGCGTATTGAAAGGGCCCGCAGCGGCGGCGTTATACGGGTCAAGAGCGGCCAACGGCGTGATCCTCATTACCACCAAATCGGGGAAAGGAAATAAAGGCATCGGTATCGAGGTAAACAGCAATACAACCTTCGAGCGCGCATTGAAATTGCCTGAATATCAGAACAGATACGGACAAGGAAACGGCAACGGCGGAGATTTTGCGTTTGTTAACGGAGCCGGCGGAGGTCTGACGGACGGTACCGACGAAGGGTGGGGCCCGGAGTTCAAGGGCCAGAGCTACCCTCAGTTCAACTCGCCGCGCACTTTGAACGGCCAGGTGATCCCGTATCTTGGCGGTGACCTGAATGCCCCGGCGGGAAGCGTGATCACCGCAACACCCTGGGTGCCCGATGTGAATGGTTTGAAGGATTTCCTGCAAACGGGCCGTACGTTGACCAACAATGTGGCGCTGATCGGTAACAACGACCAGGGCAATTTCCGTTTGTCGTACACGCATCTCGACCAGACAGGGATCGTCCCGAATACCGATCTGGAAGCGTCATACCGTCTCGTTAAGTGCGGGTTACAACCTCACCAGGAAGTTTTCGGCCAAAACCTTCGTGAGCTATATCAAAAGTGCCAGCGGCAACCGTCCGTCGATCAGCTACGGCACGGAGAGCATTATGTACCTTTTCAATTGCTGGTTGCCGCGTTCGGTGAAGGTTTCGGATATGAAACGTTTATGGATGAACGGCGCCGAGGAGCAGCGTCAGTTCAGCTGGAACTACAACTACCACGACAACCCGTACCTGACGGTTTTCGCAAATACCAATGGGCAGGATGTGAACCGGATTATCGGTAACGTGATCCTGAAATACGATTTCACCGATTGGCTGAGCCTGCAAGTGCGTACGGCTACCGATTGGGGCAACGAGCGCCGCGAATACCGCCGTGCATTTAGCACGCAGCGTTTCCCGTTCGGACAATACCGCGAGGTGAAGATCAACACCGAAGAGCGCAATACCGACTTTTTGTTATCATTTAACAAAGACCTCAACCAGGATTTCAACGTAACGGCGACATTCGGCGGCAACCAGAACCGCCAAAGCTCGGTCTACGACGAGGAAAATGCGGGCCAGTTGAACCTGCCGGGCATTTATAACCTCACCAACTCGCGCATTGCGCTGGTAGCTTCCCAAAGCAGGGTAGGCAAGCGTATCAATAGTTTGTACGGTTCGGCGTCGGTGTCGTTCCGCAATTATCTGTTTTTGGACATCACCGCCCGTAACGACTGGAGCAGCGCATTGACATTGCCCACGGCGCTGAAAGCGTTCGGTACCGAAAACAACTCGTATTTCTATCCGTCGGTGGCATTGAGCGCTGTGCTGAGCGATATGGTGAAGTTACCCGAAGCGATTTCCTTTGCCAAGCTACGCGCCAGTTTCGCGCAGGTTGGTAACGACACCGATCCATTCACGTTCACACAGGCATTCAACCCCAGCACGCCTTACGGAAGCTCACAGATCTACGGCGAAACCGACCGCCTGGCTAACCTCAACCTGAAACCGGAGATCAGCACCGCGTACGAACTGGGCGCCGACCTGCGCTTCTTCAAGAACCGCGTGGGCCTGGATTTTACATTCTATCAAAGCAAAACCAAAAACCAGATATTGCAGATCCCGCTTTCGCTGACCACCGGCTACAACGGCCGTTTTTTCAATGCGGGTGAGATCAAAAACTGGGGTTTTGAAACCATGCTGAATGTAACGCCGATCGAAACAAGCGATTTCAAATGGAACATCGGCCTCAATTTCTCGGCCAACCGCAGTAAAGTGCTCGAACTCTCGGACGGCATTACCAACTTTGTCATGGCCAGCAAAGGGGTTAGCATCGAGGCGCGCGTAGGCGAGCGGATGGGCGATATGTACGGCATCGCATTCGCACGCGTACAGAACACCAACCCTTCGCAGCCCTATTACGATGCATCGGGGCAGTATGTTGGCCAGATCGTTTACAAGGACGGACGCCCGGTGCCTACTACCAACGTTCAGAAGATGGGCAACTACAATCCCGACTGGCTGGCCGGTATTTCCAACCAGTTCAGTTACAAGAATCTGAAACTGAGCTTCCTGTTCGACGTCCGTCATGGTGGTAAGCTGTATTCGCACACGCAAACCGTCGGGCGTGAAGGAGGGATCATTAAGGAAACCCTCGAAGGGCGCGCGGATGGGTACGATCTGAGCAAGCCGGGCAACGGCGTGATCGGCGAAGGCGTGGTTCAGAATGCCGATGGCACGTTCAGCAAAAACGAAGTGAAACTGACGGCCCGCGCATGGCATACGGCCTACACCGGCGGCCGCAATATCGCCGAGGGCGTCATGTTCGACGCGTCGTTTGTGAAGCTGCGCGAAGTGCAGCTGGGCTATTCGATCCCGAACCGCTTGCTGAGCCGTTCGCCGATCAAAAACATTACCATATCGCTGGTAGGCCGTAATCTTGCACTGTGGTCGAAAGTGCCGCACGTAGACCCCGAAACAATGGCTTACAACGGCGGGACTGCATTGCCGGGTATCGAGTATATGTCGATCCCTTCCAGCCGCAGCTATGGTTTCAATGTGAGTTTCAAACTGTAATATTTCAATTGGAAAACAATGAAAAAGCTAATTCCGCTATATATCATGCTGTTGGTGGTCGTCTCCGGCGGGGCGTGTACCAACGACTTCGAGGAAGTGAACACCAACAACAATGTTCCCAATAACGTCACACCGGACCTGCTCCTGGCCGGGGTGATCCGCAACATGATCAACGGCCAGGTGAACGACGCCTGGGGTATCGGTAACATCGTGGTGCAGCACCATGCCAAAATCCAGTTCGTAAACGAGGACCGCTATTTGTGGGGCCAGCAAAACAGTATCTGGGATAATGTTTACGGAAATATGCGTAACGTTAAAAACATCCTGGACCAGGTAGGTGCCGACGACAAGAATGCGTACAAAGGCATCGCGCTTATATTGAAATCATGGATGTTTGCCCTCGCCACCGATGCTTACGGCGACATTCCATACACCGAAGCGACCAAAGGCAAGACGGACGCCGTTTACCTGCCTAAATATGATCCGCAGGAAAATATTTATGCCGGTATCCTGTCGGACCTGAAAGCAGCGAACGATATTCTTGCGGCCAGCTCTACGGCTGTTTCGGGAGATATTCTGTTTGGCGGCGGCACGGGGTCGCTCATCAAATGGCGGAAGCTCGCCAATTCGCTTCGTCTGCGCTATCTGATGCGTATTTCGAAACAAAAGGATGTGAAGGCTGAAATGCAGGCTATCCTTGCCGACACTGCCAAAAACCCGGTTTTCGAAGGAAATCAGGATAATGCGGAGCTGAAATACCTTGCCGCCGCTCCTAATCAATGGGCATTGTACGGTGCCCGCGTCGGATCGTTTGACGAGTTCCGCGTAAGCAAGACGCTCAGCGACCGTCTTACGGCACTGAAAGACCCGCGTCTGGCGGTATTTGGCCGTCCGTCGCAATCGTCGGTGGCGGCTGGCAAGCCGGTAATCGAAGGTGTGCCTAATGGCCTGGGCGACGTACCTGCGTTGAATTACAACGGCGGGCCGCAGGGTGTTTCCCGGGTAGGTTATACGTTTGCGTGCCTCGTGTGCAACGACCCCGGTCAGGCACCGCCCGATCCCGCCGCGCCCCGGGGTATCCTGATGAATTATTCGGAACTGCAATTCATCCTTGCCGAAGCGCGTGAAAAAGGCTGGATCAGTACCGGAACGGCCCAGGAATATTATATGAAGGGGGTTCAGAGCAATTTCGACTATTGGAGAAGCGTGGTACCGTCGTCATACGGCATCAACGTGACGCCCGACCCGTCCTATTTCACCCAACCGGCTGTCGCTTACACCGGGACAACGGATGAAAAACTGGCGAAAATCGCGCTGCAAAAGTGGGTCGCGTTCTATTTCAACGGCCTGGAAGCCTGGTTCGACTGGCGACGGACAGGGATGCCGGAGATCAAGCCGGGGCCCGATAACCTGAACCAGAACCGCGTGCCGGTACGCTTCATTTACCCGCTCTCGGAGCAATCGCTCAACGGGGCCAACCGCGAAGAAGCAGTGAAACGCCAGGGCGCCGACGACCTGAACACCCGTATCTGGGTCGCTAAGTAGGTTTAGGGGGAGGAGGAAAGGGAGGAAGGGAGGATTGTCCCTTCCTCTCTTTTCCTCCTTAACTCAATGTGCTTCCAGCCAGTTTGCGCCGATTCCGATACCGGTTTCCATTTTCACGGCCATCGGGATTGCGTTTCGCATGAGCTCGTCCACTTTCTCTTTCAGGAGCGGAATTTCGTCGCGGTGAGCGTCGAAGACCAATTCGTCATGCACTTGCAGGATCATGCGCGATTTCAGCTTCTCTTTTTCCATGAAATCGTGGATATTGATCATCGCAACCTTGATCATATCGGCCGCCGAGCCCTGGATAGGGGCATTGATGGCGTTTCGTTCGGCATAGCCCCGGTTGGTCTGGTTACGGGAATTGATGTCCGGCAGGTAGCGGCGGCGGCCGAGGATCGTCTCGACATATTCGCGCTCACGGGCGTCGTTCACCACCTTGTCCATATAGCTTTTCACAGCCGGAAATTCTTCGAAATAGGCGCGGATGATTTCACTCGCTTCCCCACGCGGAATCCCCAGTCGTTGCGCGAGGCCGAATGCCGAAATGCCGTAAATGATCCCGAAATTGACCATTTTCGATTTCCGGCGCATATCCGGGGTTACCTCTTCGAGCGGAACTTGAAATACCTTGCTGGCCGTGGTTGCGTGGATGTCCCGGCCTTGGTTAAAGGCCTCCGTCATGCTTTCGTCACCACTGAAAGCCGCCATAATGCGCAGTTCGATTTGCGAGTAGTCGGCCGACAGGATCTGGAATTCATCCGAATCGGGGACAAACGCCTTACGGATTTCGCGGCCGCGCGGCGTGCGAATGGGGATATTTTGCAGGTTCGGGTTGGTGGAGCTCAATCGCCCGGTAGCCGCAACTGCCTGGTTATAGGATGTATGAATGCGGCCGGTCCGGCTACTCACCATGGTAGGCAATGCATCCACGTACGTCGATTTGAGTTTCTGCAACTCCCGGTAGTCGAGGATTTTGCGGGCAATGAGGTGGTTCGCTTCCAGTTCGGAAAGGATCTCTTCCCCTGTCGCATATTGCCCGGTTTTGGTTTTTTTCGGCTTTTCGATCAGCTTCATTTTCTCGAAGAGGATTTCGCCGAGCTGCTTCGGGGAGCTGATGTTGAACGACTGGCCGGCGGCTTCGTAAATCTCGGATTCGGCCTGGCGGAGGTCGGACTCCAGTACGGCCGACATTTCTTTCAATGCGTTGATATCCAGCCGCACACCCGTATTTTCCATCGAAGCGAGCACTTTCGTCAGCGGCATTTCCACTTCGTTGAACAGCTTCGCGGCATTTACTTTCGGCAACTCGCGGCTGAAAATCGAATGGAGCTGAAAAGTAATATCCGCATCCTCGCCGGCATATTGCGTGATTTCCGGGATCGCTACATCCCGCATATTGCCCTGCTTACCCCCTTTTTTACCGATAAGGGTCGTGATCGACACCGGCTCGTAGTTCAGGTACGCAGCGGCCAGAATATCCATTCCATGGCGTTTGTCCGGTTCGAGCAGGTAATGCGCGAGCATCGTGTCGCTTAGCTTACCGCGTACTTCGATGCCGTAATTTTTAAGGATCAGTATGTCGTACTTGATATTCTGACCAATTTTTTCAATGGCTTCATTCTCGAAAACCGCCCTGAAATGCTCCACGACGTTTTGGGCCTGTTCCCGGTCGGGCGGAACGGGAATGTAGAAAGCCTCACCCGCGAGATAGGAGAACGAAAGCCCCACAAGTTCTGCGTCGATGGTATCGAGCGAAGTGGTTTCGGTGTCGAAGCAGAATGCGTCCTGCAAGCTGAGGTAATGCGCCAGGCTGGTCATGAGCTCGGGCGTGTCCACGGTATGGTAGCGGTGGAAGGTGTTGTCGATGGTCCGTTTCGACGTCGGGATGCGGATACCCTCGGTGTCCTCGGTAAGCTCGCCGTCGGCAAGGTCGCCGCTGATGACCGCCGGTTGCTGGCCGATTTCCTCCGTCGGGTTACCGAAAATATCCAACTGGCCCTTGGCGCTTTTGCGGGCTTGCGGGGCTGAAGCCGTACCCGCCCGTTGGGCCGGGGCAGGAGCGCCCGCGGGGCCGCCGAGGATGCGTGTTTTCAGGGTTCTGAATTCCAGTTCGTCGAAGAGCTCGGCGATGAGTTCGGCATTGGGGGCGCAAACCGTCAGGTCCTCGGCATCGAATGGCACCGGTACTTTGCAATCTATCGTCGCCAATTGCTTGCTTAGCACGGCTTTATCGAAGTTTTCGCGGATTTTTTCGCCGAGTTTGCCTTTGATCTCGTCGGCATGCGTAATCAGGTTTTCGATCGTATCATATTCCTGGATGAGTTTCTGGGCGGTTTTCTCGCCAACGCCCGGAATGCCCGGGATATTATCGACGGCGTCGCCCATCAGGCCGAGGATGTCGATAACCTGGTCGATACGCCGGATCTGCCAGCGGTCGAGTATTTCCTGGACGCCCAGTACTTCCGCGCCTTTGCCGAGAAATGCGGGCTTGTATATGTGAATGTGTTGTTCGACCAGCTGCCCGTAGTCTTTATCGGGCGTCATCATGAAAACCTCGAAGCCTTCCCTCGACGCTTCCTTGGCGATGGTGCCGATGATATCGTCGGCTTCATAGCCATCCATTTCCAGAATAGGGATGCACATGCCCTTGAGCAGGCGTTTCACCAGGGGGATTGCCACGGTAATATCTTCCGGCTGCGCCTCGCGCTGGGCCTTGTAAGCTTCGAACTGCACGTGGCGGAAGGTAGGCGCGGCGGTGTCGAACGCGACGCCGATGTGCGTCGGTTTCTCTTTTTGAAGTACTTCGAGCAGTGTGTTGGTAAAGCCGAAAACGGCGCTGGTATTCAGTCCCTTTGAAGTGATGCGTGGCGCCTTGATGAATGCGAAATGCGCCCTGTAAATCAGTGCCATCGCGTCCAGCAGAAACAGCTTGTGAACGGGTTTTTCCATGAGGTAAGTTTATGATCGAAACTCAAATATAATGCAACTACCACGACGGAAAAGGATTGCCCGACGGTTTTTTCCTGATTTACGACGGAAGTATCAGCCGGTTAAATCTTTTAGTGTGTATTAAAAGTTTTATACTTTTTAAAAGAATCGTACTTTCTAGGGGTTAACTACAAGGTATTCATATTAAAAGTATAAGCCTTTAAATAAATGACGTTTGTATTAAAAGTATTATATATTACTGTTCTGTTGATATTAATGGCATATATCAAAGTATAAAAAGTATTATATTTTAATATTAAATAATGTATTAAAAGAATTAAAAGTATAAATACAATTAAAATGTATTGCTTTATTAAAAGTATCAACCTAATGACTATACCTGACCGCCAGACTACTCGTCGACCAGTTAGTAATATGTTGAATAGCAGCCTATTCCCGCCCGAGAGGATTATTTTCTTACTTTTAACCGTTATCATTTTTTCTTGTAACCAAAATAAACCAGTGAAAGAAGCATATCAATGGCCGCGAGCCACACCTCCGGTAGCAGAAAAGAAAGACCATGAAACCGGAATGCATGGCGACAAGCGCAACGACGAATATTATTGGATGGCCGATTTCTTTCGGGAGGGACCCGACGCCGACAAGGTGGTGGAATACCTGAATGCGGAGAATGCTTACACCGACACCATGATGGCCGGTACGACGAAGTTCCAGGAGTTGCTGTTCGCGGAGATGAAAGGCCGGATCAAGGAAAAGGACGAGTCGGTGCCGGTGTTCAGCAACGGGTATTGGTATTACACCCGCAGCGAAGAGGGCGAGCAGTACTTTAAATATTGCCGCAAGAAAGGCTCGCTGGAAGCGGTAGAAGAGGTCCTTCTCGACGTCGACAAAATGGCCGAAGGGCATCCTTACTATTCCGCGGTTGGTTTCAATGTGAGTCCCGATAACAAGCTGATGGCATACGGGGTCGACACCGTTTCAAGGCGCCAGTACACCCTTTACATCAAAAACCTGGAAACCGGCGAGCATCTGGCCGACAAGATTTACCCGACCAGCGGCGGCTCGGAATGGGGGAATGATAACAAAACGCTGTTTTACACCGCTACAAACCCGAAAACCCTGCTCAGCGAAAAGATCAAGCGCCATAAACTGGGCACCGATTCCCGGAAGGACGTGGTTGTTTACCACGAGAAGGACAAGAGCAATTATATCGGTGTTGGCAAAACGAAATCGGAGAAATACATCGTGATCGCGTCGTCGGCCACGATGTCGTCCGAATACCTTATCCTTGATGCCGACAATCCCGAGGGCAAGTTCGAAGTATTTCAACCACGGATCAAGGATGTGCTGTACGATGTGGACCATCAGGGGGACAAGTTCCTGATCGTCACCAACAAGGATGCTCTGAATTTCCGGTTAATGGAAACGCCGGTAAACCAAACGGGCGTCGGGAACTGGAAGGAAGTAATCCCAAACCGTCCGGACGTTCTCCTCGAGGGCATCGACGTTTTTCGGGACTACCTGGTGGTCACAGAACGCAGGAATGGACTCTTGCAGCTTCGCATCCGCAATATCCATACAAATGCGGAGCATTACGTGGACTTCGGTGAACCTGCCTACACGGCTTATGCCGGCTCTAATCCCGAGTACAACAGCTCGAATCTACGGTACGTCTACACGTCTCTCACTACACCCGGTTCGGTGTACGACTATCATATGGAAAGCCGCGAAAAGGAGCTGAAAAAGCGACAGGAAGTGGTTGGCGGCTACAATCCCGAAGATTACGCGACGGAACGTTTGTATGCGAAAGCACGCGACGGCGTGAAAGTACCCATTTCGTTGGTTTATAAGAAAACTACCGTCAGGAGCGAGGAAACGCCACTTCTGCTTTACGCATACGGCTCTTATGGCAATAGTATGGACGCCGCGTTCAGCAGTACGCGCCTGAGCCTGCTCAACCGCGGGTTCATATACGCGATCGCGCACATACGCGGGGGACAGGAGATGGGGCGGCAATGGTACGAGGATGGCAAAATGTTCAAAAAGAAGAATACATTCAATGATTTTATCGATTGCGCGGAGTTTCTGATCAGGGAGAAATATACATCGCCCGCGCATTTGTTTGCCGAAGGGGGGAGCGCCGGCGGATTGCTGATGGGGGCGGTCGCGAACATGCGCCCCGATCTGTGGCGGGGAATCATAGCGGACGTGCCTTTTGTGGACGTCGTGACGACCATGCTGGACGAAAGCATTCCCTTGACGACCAACGAGTTCGATGAATGGGGGAATCCAAAAAATAAGGACGCCTATGACTACATGAAGTCCTATTCTCCCTATGACAATATCGAGCGAAAAAATTATCCCAACATGCTCGTAACCACCGGCTTGCACGACAGTCAGGTGCAATACTTCGAGCCCGCAAAATGGGTGGCACGCCTTCGCGCGCATAAAACGGACAAGAATGTGCTACTGTTAAAGACCAATATGGAAGCCGGCCACGGAGGCGCTTCGGGGCGGTTTGACTATTTGAAGGAGATTGCCTTGCAGTTTGCGTTTATGTTCGCGTTGGAGGGGGGGGCGAATAGCGTTTTAATTTAATGAGTGAGTGATTGAACGAGTGAATGATTCCCCGTTCCACGGCGGCTCATTCACTCATTCTCCGTTCCACGGCGGCTCATTCACTCATTAAAGCGCAGTGATCGCCTGCTCCACATCCGCAATGATGTCGTCGATATGCTCTATACCGACGGAAATGCGGAGCTGGGTGGGTAATACGCCTGCCGAAAGTTGCTCCTGATCAGATAGTTGCGAGTGCGTGGTGGAGGCGGGGTGGATGATCAGCGTTTTGGCATCGCCTACATTCGCGAGATTGCTGATCAGTTTCAGGTTGTCTACAAACCGCTCGGCTGTCTTCTTGTCGCCTTTGAGCGAGAACGAGAGAACACCGCCGAATCCGCGGGTAAGGTACTTTTTAGCAAGCTGGTGGTATTTGTTGCCTTCCAGGCCGATATAGTTTACGCTCTCAACTTTCGGATGTTTTTCGAGCCATTGCGCCAGTTTCAACGCGTTTTCGGCAATGCGTTCCACTCTCAGCGAGAGCGTTTCAAGCCCTTGCAGGAACAGGAACGAATTGAATGGCGACAGGGAAGGACCCCAGTCGCGCAGGCCCTCCACACGGGCGCGGATGATGAACTGGATATTGCCGAACGGCCCGCCAATGCCGAAGACGTCGTTCAGAACAAGGCCGTGGTAGCTCGGTGAAGGCTCTGTGAACTGCGGGAACTTGCCGTTGCCCCAGTTATAAGTACCCGCATCGACAATTACCCCGCCAATGGACGTGCCATGCCCGCCGATCCATTTTGTAGCCGACTGCACCACCACATGCGCACCGTGCCTGATAGGTTGGAAAATGGCCCCGGCCGCACCGAATGTGTTATCGACGATCAATGGCAGGTCGTATTTCTTTGCTAGCGCCGAGAATGCTTCAAAATCGGGTACGGAATAGCTCGGGTTGCCGATCGTTTCCAGGTAAATAAGCTTCGTTTTGTCGTCGATCAGCCTCTCGAAGCTGCTCACATCGTCGCCATCGGCAAAACGCGCTTCCACACCGATGTTTTTGAACGAATTTTTGAACTGGTTGTAGGAACCGCCGTACAGGAACGAAGTCGTTACGAAGTTGTCGCCTACGGTGGTGATATTGTTAATGGCCAGAAACTGTGCCGAATGCCCCGAAGCCGTCGCCAACGCAGCTACGCCGCCTTCCAACGCCGCTATCCGTTTTTCGAAAACGTCGTTGGTCGGGTTCATGATGCGGGAGTAAATATTGCCGAACTCTTTCAATGCGAACAGGTTTGCGGCATGCTCGGCATTGTTGAATACGTAGGAAGTGGTCTGATACAAAGGCACGGCCCTGGAATTGGTCGTCGGGTCGGGCTGTTGGCCGGCATGAAGCTGCAATGTTTCAAATTTCATTTGGGTAGAACGTTTTAAGTGGATAAAACCCAAATGTATCAAAGTAAACGATATTAGTCTATAAAATTTATAGTCTTTTGTTTGCCGAATAATAAATTGGATTTTGGAAAGTCGGACGATTACTGCCCTTAACCAATCAGCCTCAGCAGGTTACCGCATTGCTCCCGCAACGCTTCTATTGTATGCTTGTCCGTGACCTGTCCGGCGGAGATTTTGCCTTTCACGTTAGGGATGGATAGCGAAGAAGCCTCGTTTTTTCTCGTGCCGAGTGCGGTAAGTGTCAGAAGCAACGATGCCAGGGCATTATTTCCGCCGGTATTTAACGGAGAAGCACTGATGGCCGATACGGGCTTGTCGTTGAACTCGCCGGTGCCAACGGTCCAGTCCAGCGCGTTTTTGAGCGTCCCCGGGACGCCGAATGCATATTCAGGCGTGCAGATAACAACCCCGTCGGCTTGCCCGATTGCGGTTTTGAAGCGTGCCAGGGCCTGGTTGTCAGTAAGTCCCGGACTATCCAGTCCGGGACTATCCAGTCCGGGACTAAAATGCGGGATTTCGCCCAGGCCTTCGAAGATCTCAAAAGTGACGTCGGACGGGAACAGGGTCCCAACGGTTTTCAGAATGATGGTATTGGTGGAGTCGGCGCGGAGACTCCCGGATATTCCCAGAATGTGAATGCGTTTCATACGGGCATTACAAAAACAGGGACGGACTGGTTTCCACGGCTGCCGGTTTATTTAGCCATGACATTATAAAAGTTATAATCGGTCATCGGTGCGTCGGTAAAGCCCAGGTTGCGGCCCATGGTGATGATTTGCCCCCGGTGGTATGTGGTATGGTTAACCACATGCATAATGTATTCGAAGTTCGGGAAGTTGCATTGAAACCACTGGCTTTCAACGAGTGTTTCGCGCTGGATTTGCTCGCAGGAGAGGCTTTCCACGTATTCCGCAAGCTCCTGAGATTGTGCTATAAGCGTATCGAAGGTCGTTTCGAGGTCTCCATCGAAACCATAGCCGCTGTAATCGGCATCCGGGTTCATGATCGATAACCAGTAACGTTGGGTTTCGAGGATATGGATGAGTGTCAGCCGGATGGTCGAAAAGCTCGATTTCAGCTCGGATTCGAGGATTTCAACCGGTTTTGTACGGAGCCAGTTGACAAGGGTGCAGTTGGCCCAATGGTTGTAATCCGCGAAATTTTTCATCGCGTAGGCCAAACTTTTTTCTGCGTTCGGAATTTCAATTGTGGCTGACATAGCTGCTTTGTTTAGTACATTACAAAGAAAACATATGCTTGTGACAACCCATTGTCAACAGGAAGCGTCAGCGGCTCAAATTTTCCGAAATTTTTTCGGTAAGCTGCCTGACGATCGTTTTGAGCGCTTCCGGCTCAACGATACTGGCCTCCGGTGCGATCATCAGGTACCATCGGGCAAAACCTTCCAGCGAAGGGCTGAGGAAAGTCATCTCCACGATATCGCCGTGCTCTACTTCCGACGAGAACCCGTAATAATTCCGCTGCTCGCGAATGTAACGCGCCACACGTTTTTCCACATGGATGCGCACGAGGCGCATGTTCTCGTGCTCCCAGCTGTCGTGCATGAAATCTTTCAGTGGGGCATGCTGATGTACGAACGGCCGGTCGGTAATGTCGCATTGCAGGATGCGGTCGGACCGGAAGTTGCGGTAATCGTTGCGCAGGTGACAGAATGCGATGGTGTACCAATAATTGTTTTCATGGTAAACGCCTACGGGCTCGATGATCCGTTCCACCGGCTCTGCTGCACTTAATGCCACATAAAGGATCCTGGCGATTTTCCGTTCGGAAATGCTTTTAAGCAGAACGTCGAGCGTGTTGCTGTTCGGCTGGTGAAACGCGCGGGGCCTGTTGCGTACTTCGATATGGTTTTCAAGGTTCTCGACCATCGATTTTTCCGTGCTGCGCAACACCGCCTTGATCTTGTACATGGCCGACTGGTAATGCGACTGTGTGGAGAAATCGGTGAATTTCTCCATCAGCTTCTCTGCCGTAATGAATGTGCGCGCCTCTTCCTTGGTAAACATAACAGGAGGCAGGCGATAGCCGTCCATGATGGAATAGCCGACGCCTGCCTCGCCGATAATGGGTACGCCCGCCTCGGCAAGCGAATTGATATCGCGGTACACCGTCCTCAGACTGATCTCGAAACGCTCCGCCAGATCCTGGGCTTTGACAATTTTGCGGGATTGGAGCTGAATAAGAATGGCAGTAATGCGGTCGAAACGGTTCATGAGTGTCGGTGAAGGAATTTCCGGCACAAATTAAGGTTAAAGAACCGGTTCTCTCAAATTAAATGCTTCGGAAATCAGTTGAAACGATCTGATGCGGTTTTCGAAGGTGTCGGCCATGGTCGATACCATCACTTCGTCCGCCTCGAAATCGATGGCCAGCCTGGTAAGTTGTTCCTTCACGGATTCCGGCGTTCCCGAAACAATGCGGCCACTGTTGTAGCGGATGCGGTCGAGCTCGCCGAAACTGAATTGGTATTTCCGCACCGTTTCAGGGTCGGGAAACGGCCCGAACTTGCCCCGCTCGAACTCCACCAGAACGTAATCCATCATTTTGCGCATTTCGGCGGCCTTTTCCTCCGTTTCGCCGCATAAGGTGAATACGGAGATGATTACCCGGGGTTTTTCGAGCTGATCGGAGGGACGGAAATTCCGCTTGTATTCCTCCACGACGTCGGGTTTTATGAAACCATTGATGAACTTGGCGACGGCCAGCCCCATTCCGAAACGTGCCGCGATGTTGCTGCTACCGCCGCTCGAACTCAGGATCCATTGCTCGGGAATGGTAGGCGATTGCGGCGTGGCGTAGATAAACCCGCGTTCGGTTCCGGCAGTGTCCCTGAAAAAATGCTGCAGATGTTCGAGTTGCCGCAGGTAGCTGGTTTCGCTGAAATCGTTGGACGGGTTAAGCAGCGAGGAGGTAATGCGGTCGGTGCCGGGTGCGCGGCCCATACCGAGATCGATACGGCCGGGATAAAGCGTCTCGAGCATCCGGAAGTTCTCCGCGACTTTCAATGCGCTGTGATTCGGCAGCATAATCCCCCCCGGAACCGATGCGGATGCGGCTCGTAACATCAGCCAGCTTAACCATCAGCACTTCCGGTACGGAACCCGCGATGAAGGTTGAATTGTGGTGCTCTGAAACCCAGAAGCGGCTGTAACCGAGTTCCTCGGCGAGCCTGGCCGTGGTGATCGTTTCCTGAATGGCCTCCCGGACGCCGGACCCGTGTCTTACAACGGATTGGTCGAGAATGCCGAGCTTGAAATGCTTCATAGTTAATGCGTGATTTGAAGCATAACACACCACCGCGTTTTTGTATTCACTTTCGGGTTCGAAAATGTCCTTTCCGCAGGGATAGTAACGTTCGGTGGCGGGGTAGGGAGATCAGGGAACCCGGTCCCAATACGTGCTTCTGCCCAGCAACGGAATCCCCACGTAGCTACGGACCTCCATCTTTTCCTTTCGCAGCTTAATCAGGCAGCTGTATGTTTTGCCGCTTTTGGGGTCGTACATCTTTCCATTGTCCCAAATGTCTTCGCTAAAGACGAAATTGTTTAGCAGGTTCACATGAAGCAGGTTACGTCCCCGGAGCTTTTCATTGGAGTTGTGTATGTCCTTGCGGGAAGTTTTGCCGTCGGCTTCAAAAAGGTCTTCTGCCCAAAGTAATCGTCCGAAGTATTCCTCGCCGCTTTTGTAAATCTCGATGCGGGTGTCCTTTTCTTCATTGATCCACTCGCCGACGATCTTATCCGCCACGATAATTTGCGATTCGGCGGACATGAAACTCATAAAAAAAATATGGTAAAAAGTATTTTATACATTTTATAAGGCTGAGTCGGGGTTATCTGGTGCTTCTCGGGGCTCTTGAAAATATACAAACCAAATTTTTATAAAATTTAACGCTGTTAATAGTTGTTAAACTTAAATAGCTTATTCTGATGCATTTGGCAATAATTTTAACTACGGTTGATTATTTAACAATGATAGATTCAAGATTTAACATTGTTAGGCTATTTTAGCGAACCTAATTCACCTGTTAAAATCCTATCCTGCACATTAGTTGGTGTGACAATATACGACAGTTGGCGGGATTACAAAACAGAATTATTCCAAGACAACAAGCACCGATCAAAATCCGGAACCGTTTTTTTCCGGAACGACCGTCGGGCTCCGTTCAGTCTGCAGGTCGCGACATCCGCTCTTCAAGTTGCTCCAATATCGCCGGCCAGGCATCTTCATGACTTTTTCGCGCCGCTTCGTGGAGGAATTCGGCATGTGTGAGTCGCAGGAATGTGCCGTCCTCGTGCGGCGAAAGCTCCACAGTCAGCACAGTCTCCGCTCCGTCGGTTCCGCTCTGGCCGGTTACCCAGGTCATTTCGATACGTCCGGGTTCTTCCAGGTACAGGAAGCGGCCGTAATGCGGGTGCCGCATTCCCTGATGCATGGTTTCGAAATAGAAAGGCGTGTTTGGCTCCGGCCTTCCCAGGAACGAACCGGGAGCGGCCAGCCATAGGTCCATTTCGGTAGTCCAGGCTTTGAAAAGTTTTCGTGGCAACAGCTTAATCACCTTCTGCACGGTGACGCCCAGCGGCCGGGACGTCAGGTCAGGTGGGCAGATAATGGTCGTTTGCGCTTCCATAATATGGTCCGGTTTTAGGAAAATAGACGTAAAAACTATGCCCTTCCAAATGCTTTTTTGCTTTGTAGCCGATCCATCGCCAATTTTGCCGTCTGTTCACATTTGAAATCGAAGCTTTGAAACTACATAAGGGACTTATTGCCGCCACGGTGGAGGCATTGCAGGACATTTTTATCAGGAACCGTCAGGCTGACCGGGTTGTCGAACAACTATTGAAATCCAACAAGAAATGGGGCGCGCGCGACCGGGCATTCATTGCCGGGAATGTGTATGAGATCGTTCGCTGGTGGAGGCTCGTCAAATACGTCGCCGGGGTGGAAAAGGCCATCGAAAACGAAGATTTCTGGCGGTTGGCAGCCGTTTGGCAAATTATCCGGCCCGTACATCTCGAAGGTAACGACGTCCGGGACAGCCTGCCCGAATGGCCGGAATTGGAGGGGATCGACCCGCAAACGGTCAGGCAGCGGTACGAGGAAGGGGCCCGGACCAGAAAGATAGCACAGTCGGTTCCGGATTGGCTGGATGAAATCGGCGAAGCGGAGCTGGGGAGGCAATGGGCCGACGAACTGGCGGCACTGAATAACACAGCGCCCCTGTTTTTGCGCGTCAACTCGTTGAAAACAAACGTCCATGCGCTGCGTGAAGAACTTGGATATGAACTCACAGAAACCGTGGCCGGTGTTCCGGAAGCGATCATTCTGAAAAAACGGTTGAATGTTTCAGGACTCGAAAGTTTTAAAAACGGCCTTTTCGAGGTGCAGGACGCGGGTTCACAACTAATAGTTCCCTATCTGGACGTGCAGCCGGGCATGTCGGTGATCGACGCCTGTGCAGGCGCAGGAGGGAAAAGCCTGCATCTGGCCGCATTGCTGGGCAATACCGGTTCGATCGTGGCAATGGATATCGAACACCACAAATTACAGGAACTCGAACGCCGCGCAGTGCGAAACGGGGTTACCAACCTGCGGACGATGCTCATCACTTCGGATAAAATAGTTGAGAAACTTTCCGAAACCGCCGACCGCCTGCTGCTGGATGTCCCCTGTTCGGGACTGGGTGTCCTGCGGCGAAATCCCGACAGTAAATGGAAGCTTAAACCGGACTTTCTCGACAAGATCAGGAATGTTCAGGCCCACATTCTGGAAAAATATTCAGGAATGGTAAAAAAGGGCGGTAAAATGGTTTACGCGACGTGCAGCATCCTGCCATCCGAGTCGGAAGACCAGGTGCGAAAATTCCTGCTTCGGCACGGCGCACAGTGGCATTTTATATCCGAGCACCGTACCTCCGTCGCGCGCGATGGCTTCGACGGCTTCTATATGGCCCTGCTCGAACGAAAATAACGCTTACATCCCCTGCCGGATCGAGAAATACCATACCCAGGCAATCAGGAAGAGCTGCATGGGAATCCTGAACCACAGATAGGCCGGACCTTTGCCGTCATAGGTTGCCTTCTGATAATCGAGACGGTGCATGGCAGCGTAAACGTTCGCGGGTAAAAGGGCTATGAAGAACAGCACCAGGAAAACTCCCGCCGGATGCCGCATGGCCGGAAAAAGCAGCGCGATTCCGGCGGCGATTTCCAGCAAACCGGTAATGAAGACCGTCGCTTTTTTGAAGGGAACGAAAGGAGGGATCATCATTCTTATGCCTTGGGGAAATTTGAAATGGCCTAATGCGGTGAATTGGAGCATAATGCACATGGCAATGTTTCCGCTCAGAATGGTGGCAGGTTCGCCGGAAGCGGCCCAGGTAATGCCCAGGCTCGCCAGAAAACTAACGATCAGAACGATAAGTACAGCCATAGTCAATTGATGTAATTGCTTTTGGGAAAGCGGAAAAGCGCCCCGCAAAGTTCCGAAAATGGCCCAGGGCATGGTTTTTTATTCCTGTATGCATTCATCTTAACAGGCAAAACCATGAACTTAGAAACCGAATATACCGAAGCCGCTCCAACGGCCGTCAAGCCGACGCATCAACCGCCCGCACCCAGTTATCCCGAAAAGCCGCGCGAAACCGGCCCATTGAACCCGACGCCCGATGTTCCCGGAACGGACGCGCCGGAGGTTAGCACCGGTTCGGGAGTCAATCTCGACGAGCCCGCACAGGAAACCGACGCGGACGAAGTAGGGGAGATCGAGTCCCAAAATCCTTGATTGGGGAGTGGGCCGCCGTGGGACGAATGAGTGAATGAGTGAAAATGACTACTCACGACCATCCCTGACCACACCTGACTACTTCTGACCGCAACCACCAAATTCCGGTTATGCTGTTATTTCCCGCGATTGGCGAGCCAAAGGATCGAATTTATCAGGAACCGGTTTTGCGCATCGTTATCGAAGGTAAGCGACAGTTCCCGGTTGGTTTTGTTTTCATAGTCGATGTCGTTGTGGCCCATGTTCATGTATAACATTTTGTACTTTTTGTTGGTCCAGGCAACGGGGTAATAGCCGCTGTGCCAGATTTCGTGCGGTTTCGGCCCTGTTCCCAGCGGAAAGCTCGCCGGGTCGATCGACAGGAGAATTTGAATATCGGGATTTTGTGTCAAGTCCTTTTCCCAACGGTACCATTCGTTGGGCGAAGCTTTGAATGTACTGCCGAGGCCCCTGGTTGCGGGGTTTTCCGGAACTTCTACTTTCAGAATGGCCGAAGTCGGCCGCCAGGTGTTGCTCTTGTATTGCCCCGAGCCCAGGAACTGATCGTGGTACCAGTCCCAATTTTGAGGATATGCGCTGGGAGTCAGGGCGAATGCGGCGAAATGGAAGCCGATCCAGCCACCTCCGTTTTCCATGTACTTCTGAAATGCAGCGCGTTGCTCGGGCTTTTCCGGCCGTGTATCGAGAAAGAGAACTACCTGGTATCGGGAAAGGAATTCGGTATTGAGGTTATCCCAATTGCTCGTAGAGTCGTAGGTAAACCCGTTTAGTTTCCCCAGTTCAGGCAAGCGCCGGTTGGCCTCGTGCACAAAGCTGATGTGCGCGCGGTCGTTTTTTCCGGTAAAGAATGCGATGACTTTGATTTTCTGCTGGCCGCAGCTGCCTACGGGAAGAATAATGCCCCAAAGCAAGGCCACGACGGTTAAATATACCCGAGGGTCGTATTTCATTTGGCAAAGGGTTAGGTGTCAGGATAAAAGCAGGCCAAATATATACGGTAAAATGCGTATGTGGCACCGGTGCTAATTTTAGTTTTGAAAACGGCGAATAACCGCTTTATTTGCCGTCTCCAATTTCATTAGCAAGTATGAACTACACCCTTATCGCACAACAAGCCGGCGTCGGCGAGAGGCAGGCAAAAAATACCATCGCGCTGTTTGAAGAAGGCGCCACGGTTCCTTTTATTTCCCGTTACCGCAAAGAGGCGACAGGCGGGCTCGACGAAGTCCAGATCGGAAATATTAAAGATGCCTGGCAAAAACAGCAGGAGGTCGAGAAGCGCCGCGAGGCCATTCTCAAAAGCATCGAAGAGCAAGACAAACTCACGCCGGAGCTTAAAAAGAAGATTGAAAGCGTTTTTTCGATGACCGAACTGGAAGACCTCTATCTTCCCTATAAACAAAAGCGGAAAACAAGGGCCACGGTGGCGATCGAAAAAGGGCTGGAACCGCTGGCGAAGCTGATTTTTGAAGGCAAGGAACGTGACCCGGAAGGTAAGGCGGCTACGTTCATTAACGATAAGGTCGCGGACGTGGGAGAGGCATTACAGGGTGCAAGGGACATTATCGCCGAATGGATCAACGAAAACCAGGAGGCACGCGCCAAGATCCGTTATGTATTTCAGCGCGGCGCGATCATTACTTCCAGGGTGAAAAAGAAAAAAGAGGAGGAAGGGGCCAAATACCGGGACTATTTCGAATTCTCCGAGCCACTGGCGAAGATCCCTTCACACCGCTTGCTCGCATTGCGCCGGGGAGAAGAGGAAGGCATTTTGAGCGTCGACATTTCGCCGGACGAGGATGTTGCGCTCGAAGCGCTCGACCGGTTGTTTATGTATGGTACGGAGGCTTGTAAAGACCAGCTAGAAATTGCGATTGCTGATAGCTACAAAAGACTGCTGAAACCATCCATTGAGACCGAATTTGCGAATTTGTCCAAGGAAAAGGCGGATGTGGCTGCGATCCAGGTGTTTACGGAAAACCTCCGCCAACTTTTACTGGCGTCGCCGCTTGGCCAGAAAACCGTCCTGGCTATCGACCCGGGTTACAGAACGGGCTGCAAGGTCGTCGTACTCGACGGCCAGGGCAATCTTGTAACCGATCATGTCATTTATCCATTTGACAAACCCGCAGACGCTGCGGCCCGCCTCACCGACCTGATACGTAAATTTAAGGTGGAGGCAATTGCGGTGGGAAATGGCACCGCTGGCCGCGAGACGGAGGATTTCGTGAAGAAATTGCTCGATAGTACCGGACAGTCGGCGATTGGCCTGTTTATGGTAAGCGAGCAGGGAGCGTCGATTTATTCGGCTTCGGAAGTTGCGCGCGAGGAGTTTCCCGACAAGGACGTTACCGTTCGCGGGTCCGTATCGATCGGGCGCAGGTTGATGGACCCGCTTGCGGAACTGGTGAAAATCGACCCGAAGTCGATCGGTGTGGGGCAATATCAGCACGATGTGGACCAGAATTCATTGCGAAATGCTTTGGATGTAGTCGTAGAAAGCTGCGTAAATTCCGTAGGCGTAAATCTCAACACGTCGAGCAAGCACTTATTGCGGTATGTTTCCGGCCTCGGACCCGCTTTAGCGCAAAATATCGTGGATTTTCGCGCTAAAAACGGAAACTTCAAATCGAGGCAGCAATTATTGAAAGTTCCCCGTCTGGGAGCGAAAGCATTTGAGCAGGCGGCGGGTTTCCTGCGTATAGAAAATGGAATCAACCCATTGGATAACAGCGCGGTACACCCAGAGCGTTATGAATTGGTAGAACAAATGGCTAGGGATGCGGGTGCTACGGTGAAGGATTTGATGCAAAAACCGGAGCTGCGCCGCCAGATCAGGATAGAGAAGTACGTTTCGGAAACGGTCGGTTTGCCGACGTTGCGGGATATCCTGGCCGAGCTGGAAAAGCCCTCGCGTGACCCGCGCGCGGAGATGAAGAAGTTCGAGTTCGACAGTTCGGTCCGTAAGCCGGAAGACCTCAAAGTCGGGATGATTCTCCCGGGCATTGTTACCAACATCACGGCGTTCGGCGCGTTTGTCGATGTCGGCGTGAAGCAGGACGGCCTCGTACACGTTTCACAAATGGCCGGCAAATTTGTGAAAGATCCGAACGAGATCGTAAAGCTTCAACAGCACGTCACCGTTAAAGTAACGGAAGTGGACCTTTCTAGGAAGCGGATCGCGTTATCGATGAAACTTTAAAAAGTACAAAACCCGCCAGGCGATCACCGGCGGGTTTTATGTTATTTGAGCGCCCATTATAATACGTGCAGCCGTTCTTCCTCCACAACCTTTTTCAGTTCGTGCAGCACTTTCATCCAGTTCGCTTCTGCCTTCACCACCGCTTCGTCGTCTTCCAGGTTATCCTGCGTAACGACGAGCGTCGTGTTGTCGTGATATTCCGACAAGTGGTAAGTCACATGCGTATAATTGTCCTCAAAATCCTCGGTACCCGACAACGGGCTCCAGAACGAATAGCTGAGCTCCCGCTCGGGGCTGATCCGCAGGATTTCGCCTTTATCGACATAATGCTGGCCCTGCCAGACGCCCTCGAAGGTGATCGGGCTGCCGATCTCAAAATCCGAGCGCATTTCGGTTCCATGGAAATACTTCTTGACGAGTTCGGGATCTACCAATGCCTTCCACACCGCAGAAGGGCTTGCATGGATAGAAATGGTTGTGGTTGCAAGCTGTTTTCTGTTCATGTTATTCGATGTTAAGTACTGTGAATGAATGCTGAGAAAACTATGCCAGATAGCCGCGGGGGAACTGGCTTAACCTGGTTAACGCATATCGATTCAAACGAGTTGATGCATGCGGGCCAAATTTTCGGAAGATTGTATGACGTCCCGTTCGTCTTTTGGGGAACACAGCAGGTCGGATGATCGGGAACCGGAAGTAGAAGCGATTTTTACCTGTCGGGGGAAAGCAATGCGGGAATTCAGAAGTTGTATTGAACGCGTGCCGTGAAAACGTCATCGGATACATCGCTTTCGTAACCGGCCAACGCGGATTTCTCGTTGCGCACGAACTCGTAATAGAACACGAATTTTAATGACTCGTTGGCCGTATATACATAGCCCATTCCCAGGGTGTTATAGCGAAGGTCGGCTTTGCTAAAACCTTTGTCGGCCGAAATCTGCCCGCCCGAAACCCTGGTGTTGGGGTCGTACCAGTCGTATTTCATAACAAATTGATGGTCCTGGCTTCCAAGATGTTGCAGGAAATAGAAATAGGCGCCGTCGAAATTCCGGGTATATAGCGGGTCTTTCAGTCCATTAGTCACGGGATAAACTCCCGGGGTCTCGCTCGTGCCGAATGTGGCCGTTTGTTGCCCTTTAATGTATTCGGCGCGGAATTCGGTCTCGCCTTTATGGTTGGGGAACGAGAGCTGGAAATCGGCACCGGCGTAATTGCGGGGCCTTAGCTTGTGCAGGTTTGCGGCCGAGGAGTCGCGTACGGCGTAATATTCGTTGCCTCGCCGGCCCGTTTTGTACAGGACATCGCCCTGGCTCACGATCCCACCGGCATAACCCGATACTGCTGCCGATAATGTGGCATTCCCCAATGCGCGGATTTTCGTCGGTTTAAGGCTGATGCGGCTGATCACGTCTTTGTGGCTGTCGTAATCCATCGGTCCCGACATGCCCTGACCGTTGAAAACCCCCAGGTCGAATTTCAGTTTCCGGTGCCATTCCTGCGTTTTACGGCTGGTAACGGTAAGCATTACACCGATATCGCGCTCGGTGCGCATCAGTATCTGCGACATGCGCCCGCGCTCGGGTGTTTCGCGGTTGGCCGACGACAGGTTGACCTCGTGCCCGAACGGCCGCGCGAACATTCCGGTCGTCAATGCGAAAATCTTGAATTTGTTCTCGTAGAAACGCCCCCAAAAGTCGCGGATCGCCACACCGCGTTCGGTGCCGTCAAACTGGAACACGAAATAGGACGTTGGGTCGTTGTTCTTGTTCAGGTGCGCATAGTCTACGCGCAAGCGCCCGCGCCGGAGCATGAAGCGGTTGTTCGAAAGACCGGAGAAATTTCCCCCTGCATAGGTTTCGGCCCCCTCTTTGGAAATTATCTGAAACTGTGGTTGAATATAGCCGCTGATTCTCACGCGGTTATATCGTTCGTAAATTGAGAGCATACCCTTACCCATCTGGTTTGTGGTGTCCACAAGGTCCATAAGGAAGCGCTGGGCAAAAAGGTTTGAATGGCTTAAAAGTATAAAAAGTAGTAATAGGCCGGCAACACGGAACTTCATCAGACTAAATAATTGGTGGCTGCAAAATGAGGTACAAAGAACCTTATTTTCCCTTAATTATTTGAGTCAGGCGCGACAGTTTTTCTTCCCAATACGCTTTCATCTCTTCCCGATCGGTGGCATCCGGCAGTTTTTCCTGATGAAAACTGATTACGCTCTTGCCGGCATGCTTGCTTCTGCTGCCCGTTACGCGCACCTGCAATGTGGAGCTGCCGCGCCAGTTTTCCGGCTTCCAGGCCATCCTTAAATGGGAACCCGGTTCCAGCACCGTAATGGTACCCGTGATCCCGTCCTTTGTCCGAAAAGTTTGGCCCCGGGCTATTTTTCCTTCGGCGAGGTTACCGAGCCAGACTGCCAGCCCTGCTCCGGAGGTGATCATTTCCCAGGCTTTTGCCGCCGGCACCGGAACCGTCTTTGTAACCCCGACTTCGTATCCGGACGAAAGCTCTCCCAATGCACGCAGCCCCCGGGCCTCGCGGTATCCCGAAGCGATTTTCTGGCGGTACCACGCGCTTTCCACCTGGTCCGCCAGGATGGCGACGATCTGTTTGTGCTCTTTTGTGGTGGCTTCGTGGCTGTCGAGCCAGTCAATCCATTCGGTCCAATCACGCCCTGTTTTCAGTTTCAATGTCTTCGACGGCAGCTTGGCAAGCTGGTCTGTTGATGATAATACGACGCCGTTCACCATGTCTTTTACGGTTTTTGGCCGTAAAGTTAGAGAAAAACCAATGCCAGGGCGATGGCGGGGGCCGGCAAATTATACAGGGGGAAATGTGGGAGTGTCAGAAGTGCATCAGGTTTATTAAAAGGTAACCTATTGATAATGAGGTGAACGAATTTGATATGTTTTATACTAATTAAATGTATTATTAATAAACAGTTTAATATAAATAAGATTAAAAAAGTAACATAAATATAAAAAGTATTGTATTATCGAAAAGTATTGGCCTAACTGCCTGCATGTACCCGTGTGAAATGGAAGGCCCATTCATTATGTACTAAAAACTTGAAAAGTATGATACATACAAATCTTATTAAAAGTATCATACTTTTCACTTTATATTATCCTTTCGAAATGTAATTATAAGTATCATAGTGTTAATACTTATAATACATTTGATAATGTTAATTAAGTACTTTACTTATGTTTTTTATCATTACATAAAATATGAATAAGAAGTATTATCAGTAAGCAGCGGTAAACCGTTTTTTGATAAAGTTGCCTTGTTCGATTTCGTCCACGATAGCGACGGCTGTGTCCTGTACAGAAAGCCGGCTGTGGTGGTTCTCGTCAAATACCGGTGTATCGAGAGAAGTCCGGTAACGTCCTGTGCGCTCGCCCGGGTGTGCAGGCGACATCTCAATGGCCGGACTTAGGAAAGTCCAATCCAGCTCCGACTCGGTCTTGAGAAAGTTCAGGTAGTCGCGCGCCGCAGTGGCGCCTGCTTTATACGCTTCGGGGAAATTCGGGCTGTCGACCAGTTGCAAGCCGGGTTTGATTTCCAGACTGCCCGCGCCGCCTACGGTAAGGAAACGCTTGACGCCCGCCTGCTTCACACCTGCTTGAATGGCTTTCGCGCCCGTGAGGAAATCGTTGTAAATGTTCGGGTTTGTCCAGCCGGCGTTGAAAGTGCTGATTACCGCATCATGGCCCGCTACGGCCGCAGCTACCTCGTCGGCATTGGCCACATTAGCGGCTACTGCCGTCACCAGCCCACTGCCGGTGTCGATTTTATCGGTGTTACGGGCGATAGCCGTTACCTGATGCCCGCGTGAAACGAGTTCCGCCAAAACATGGGCGCCCACAAAACCGGTAGCGCCGATCAATGCAATTTTCATAAGTGCTTGTTTTTGAAATAAATAATCCTGTTACTGAAATATAAAATGTTACAGTTTTGCAAAAAATTAGTCGAATTTTTTGCAAAATTCCGCCAGCGACACTTTGCCCAGGCTCGCCAGCAATGTCTTTTCGGCGTCTTCGTACAGGCTGTCGAGATGATCGTTGATTTTCCTTCCCACCGGGCAAGCCGGGTTAGGAGAGTTAATACCCTTTCCCAGCAAATCTTTTTGCTTTACGGCTTCATAGACCTCCGACATGACTATCCTGTCCGCAGGCTTAGCCAGGCGGCTCCCGCCCGATTTTCCTTCCTTGCTCGTTACCAGGCCCTTTTCACGCAGGTTACCAAGCTCTTTCCGCACCAATACGGGATTGATATTGATGCTTCCCGCGAGGTATTCGGAAGAAGTCCATTCCTCATCGGAAACGGCCAGCAACGTGAGAATATGTACCGAAATAGCAAACCTGCCGCTGTTCATACTGTAACATTTATTATTACAGTACAAAGATGAGAGATAATTTTGAGGGATACAAGTTTTTTTTGGGGAGGAAGGAAGGGGAGGAAGAGGGAGGGAGCGAGTGAGGGAAAGTGGAATAAAAGATAATGAAAGGGAAAAGAAAAGAACCGAAAGAGGAGAGAACTCCGTCCTCCTTCCTTCCTCTCCTTCCTCCCTCCAAAAACTACTGACCCTGTCCGAAGGCTGGATTATTCTTGTCGAACCATAGTCGTTGACTGTTCAGTGTGGTAGCGGTGCGGTCGTTGGGCGTAAATCCCTGCTCCGCCTGTGCTTTTTGCCAGTTGGCGTTGTTGGTGCCCAGCGGTGGCTCGTCGACCCAATAGCGGCGCGGAATGACCTCGTTAAACGCGTCCCTCGGATAATACGTCGAATTGTTTTTCGGGTAACCGGTTCTCCGCACAAACGTAAATGCCTCCGTGGGCAGACGCATGAAGTTCAGATACTGCTGGATATAAATGCGTTCCAGGTCGTTCGTGCCGTTCAACTTCACGAGCGGTTGCGCAAGGTAGGCGGCGATTTCCGCATCCGCATTATCCGACAAGCCGGTGGTCGACAACGCGGCCTGCGCGATCGAATTCATTGTTCGGAGCGACGACGTAATTCCTTTTTTGTACCAGTCTTCGGCCTTGCCGGTTATTTTAGAACCGGTTCCGTAGCCTTTCTGGATTAGTTCTGCGATGTAGAAACAGGTTTCTGCGCTGGTAAGCATGTAGTCGTGGAATGTGCCTTTGGCACCGTTGCGGGTCGGTGCGAAGAACTCCTTGTTGATCGTCGACATTATGACGTACTTGTTGCTGCCCGCATTGAGGGGATTTTTGTAATACTGGGCCACTGCCGGGTTGGTCGTCCAGTCGGCGGGACCGCCCTGGAAGCGAATTCGCTGGTCGGCCGGGTCGATGAATGCAGGTAATGGCTGATTATATTTTTTGAGCGAGTCCAATGCATTGGCCGTCAGGTCGTTGGGGCTGAAATAGATCGTGAGCCGGGGATCTTTGGTTTGTTTCAGGAAAGTCATGATGGATTTCGTCGCGAAGCGGGTGCTTCGGTAATCGATATCGTTGCCAATCGGGCCCCAATCCGGATCGATGTAGGCAAACTGGTCGGCGTCTTCGACGATCGGCCCGATCGCATTATCCGCCACCTCTTTGTAAATCTGCCGGGTTTTGGCCTTATCCTGGCCCTCATAACGTAACGCAATGCGCAATTTGAGCGTATTCGCGGCTTTAACCCATTTGATCCAGTCGCCGTGGTAAATAATGTCCGCATTGCCATAGCCCTCCTGGTTGGTCATGTCGGCGCTGAGCGTTGTGATGGCTTCGTTCAATTCGGTGAGCCAGGTATCGTAGAGTGCCTTCTGGGTGTCGTATCCGGGGGTATAATTTTGCTTGTCGCGGCCCTGGATCGCCTGGGAATAAGGCATAGACCCATTCATATCGGTGACGCGCAGCCCGTGCAGCACGCTCACGACATAAGTAGCGGCCCGCATTTTCTGAAAGCGCTCCTTGTCGGGCTTGGCATCGATCTGCTTCCGGATTTCAACCAGATTGGGTAAAATATTCGAATAGTAAGCGGAATACCGCGAGTTGATATTGGTCGAAAGTTCATAGGGATCGGTGGTCAGGTGCTGGGAAAAACGCAGGAGCTGTTCCAGATTTTCCCAGATCCATTCCGTTCCCTGATATGATTCGAGGCTGTTCAGCGAATAGGTGAAGAGAAATTTCGGATCGGGCGTAAGCACTACGCTCGGGTCGGTATTAATGTCGCCAAAGTCGTTTTCGCAGGAAGTAGCGCACAGCAATCCGCTGGCGAACAAGGCACCGGCTGCACATTTGATCAGTATATTTTTCATCGGAAAGATCATTTTTTTAATTACGGTAAATAGCCGATCGCATCAGAATGCCGCGCGTAACGTTACGCCCAGCGCGCGGGTCATCGGCGGTATAAAACCAACTTCTTTTTGTACCGCCGTACTGTTCGAGTAATTCGATGCGGGGTTGAAATTCAGCGGTAATGTGTTATAGAGGTAAAGCAAATCGCGGCCTACCAGATTGACGGACAATGCATTCAGCTTTATTTTCTCGCAAAGCGATTGGGGGAACTGGTAGCTGAGCGATACCTGGCGCAATGAAATCCACGAGTTTTCCGAGATCCAGTAATCACCCACGGCGGTCGAAAACGAACCGTAGCGGTAGTTGTACTGGGGCAAATGCGTCGGTTCCACCAGGCCTTTTTCGTACGCTTCCCGGAATGTCATGCCACCTACATCGGCGCTGGTGCCATCAGGCTGCGTAATGGTTTGGCCGGCCGCAAAAACACCCTCTGGCAGGATACCGTCGTCGTAGGTCTTGCCGTCGAATTTGCTTGTGAATACGATGCCGCCATGATCGGCATCGCGGCCCTGCAATGTATTTTTGAACACGCCGGTGTGCGTGCCATAGCGCATGGACGTAATGATCATATCCCCGCCGATCTTGGCATCGAACAAAACATTGAGCGAAAACCGCTTGTAGCTGAATGTGTTATCCCATCCGCCACGGAACTTCGCATTGATATCGCCTACATCCTTCCACTCGTTGCTGCGTGCGGGGAATGCCGCGCGCGCATCTCCGCGCCAGGAAAGGATCGGCAGCCCGTTCCTCGGATCGTTGGCGTCGGTACCCTGGAAACGGGCCGCTGCGATTTTCGTGCGGATCACACCGTACGTGCCGCCGACCTTGGCATAGGGGATCAGGTCGTTGCCACCGCCCGATTCGTCGGCCAATGCATAATATTCGCGATCACCATATAACTCGATGATTTTGTTACGATTACGGGAGAACGTTACTGTGCTGTTCCAGGTAAAGGGCCCCGATTTAACGGGTGTCGCGTCGAGGGCTATCTCGATGCCGGTATTTTGGATGTTACCGGCATTGATCAGAATGCTGCTTACTCCGGTTTCAACGGCCGCTGAAATGGGGATAGGCTGGTTACGGGAGTTGTCGCGGTACACCGACAGGTCGAGGCCCAGGCGGTTATTCAGGACTTTCAACTCCAACCCGATCTCCTTCGCGATCTTTCTCAATGGCTTGATGTTCGGCTGCAAGGTCGACCGCGCGCTGAATGTCGACAAGGCCTGATCGCCGAAGCCGCCGGCATTGGTATACCCGTTGAATGCAAAACCCGGATTGAGCAGGAACGGCTCTATATCGCCCCCTAACGCCGCCAGGTTCCCCCGCAACTTTCCATATGAGAGCCAGTTGGGGAGAGATGAATGGAATGTTTGGGAAAAAATCCAGGATAAACTCGCCGAGGGGTAGTTATAAAAATTATTACCGGAGCCGTCGGAATAGGTCAAAGCCGAAGACCAGTCGCCACGCCAGGTCGTTTGCAGGAAAAGCTGTTCGCGCCAGGCAAAATCAGCACTGGCATACAGCGACTTGTAAGACCGCCGCGTTTTAATCCCCCCCTCGGACTTTTGGGATTGTACCGAGTTAGCAAGGAAAAAATTGCCGGGATACGACAGCCCGCCTACGGTTTCGGCATTGTTGAACGACAAGCTGTAAGACTGTGATTCGCCGCCCACATAGCCATTGAAATCCAGGTCTTTGGTAATGGGTTTATTGAATATCGCGAGCCATTTTACGAAGTTGGTCTGCTTGGTCGAATGCCCGAGAGCGTAGCGGCCGCCGGTAAAATTAGCGCCTTGCCCCAGTTCTTTGATCTCGCTTTTGGTGTAGAGATTATTGAAATTGCCTTCCGCCTGCAGTTTGAGCCAGTCGGTGATGGTAGCCGTGAGCGCCAGACGTCCGCGCACCATTTGTTCGCGTTGGGTGTAGTCGTTTTCGAAAATATTGAACCAGTAATCGGCGCCGGGAACGCGGTTTGGCTCGTTTACATCACTCACATTACGGAGGCCCCCATTGTAGCCGATGTAGTTCCGGCGTTGCATCCAGTATTTGGTATCGTAATTGCGGGGAAAAATCCAGATATAATTGTTCAGCGAAAGCGAGGGCGGGTTGGCGCCTTCGGTTGTGGTATAATCGGCCGTTACGTCGGCGACGAGGAATTTGTTCAGGTTTTGCGTCGCGCGCAGGTTAAACGCATTCTTGTCGAGGGTGTTTTTAAAATTAATCCCCCGGCTATCGACGCGGTTATAGGAAAAACGGAAGGTGGAGCGCTCGTTTCCACCGTCGATGGCCACATTGGTAAGGCTTCCTTTACCTGTCTGGAATGCATCGAGGTAATTGTTCGGGTAGGCCTGGTAGGTTGTCATTTTGCCGTCATAGTCAACCACCTGTTGGCCGGCAAATCTGGGTCCCCAGTTTTCGAGCTCGCGGTTCTGCTGGCGGTCGATATACGGCTGGTCCTGCGCATTGGTGGGAAATACCTTGGTGGTCCACCCCTCGTCGGGCTTGTAGTTGGGATCGCGGGTGTCGGTAAAGAACGCGCCTACCGTACCGCCGCCGAATTCATTCTGGAAATCGGGCCCGCGATAAGGTTTCTGCATATTGAAGGTTTGCGACACGCTCACGCCGATACCTTTTCGCTGTGCGCCTTTTTTGGTAGTGATCAGGATGACGCCGTTGATAGCCCGTGTGCCGTATAATGCCGCGGCAGCCGAGCCTTTGAGTACGGATACACTTTCGAAATCCTCCATATTCAGGTTTTTGAGGGAATTTCCGAAGTCGCGGGGGCCGCTGCTGCCATCGTACACGTCGTTATCCAGGATTACGCCGTCGATGACGAAGATGGGCTGGTTGTTGACGCCGAGCGTCGAGTTGCCCCGGATGAGGATTTTGGTGTTACCCATCAGGCCGCCCGCTCCCTGATCTATCTGCACGCCCGGAATGCGTCCCTGCAATGCGCTGATGGGGCTGAGCTCGTTGGTAGCGGCCATTTTCGCGCCGGCGATTTCCGAGACCGTGTAGCCGAGCTGTTTTTTCTCACGCTTTACACCCAACGCGGTAACGACGACCTCGTTGAGCTGCTGGTTGTCCTCTTTCAGGACCACGTCGATGATGCTTCGGTTATTGATCGGCACTTCCTGCTTTTCAAAGCCCACAAACGAAAATACAAGCGTACCGCCGGCCGGGGCGGTGATGGCGTATTCTCCCGTCGCATTGGAGGTAGTGCCGTTGTTGGTTCCTTTGACAAGGACCGAAATTCCGACGAGCGCCGAATGATCGGACGCGGAGGTTACCGTTCCGGTCACCCTTACGTTCTGGGCGTAGAGCGGGAAAGGAGCTCCGAGCAGGAAACATAGCAGGTGCAGAAGATACCGGCTATGCAATGGGTACATTTTCTTCATACGAACTTGGTTTAGAGGTACGAGTAGTTAGTAACTGTGTAGAAAAAGATCGATTTCCGGTTGGAAATACTGCGAACAAAGTAATCTATAATTTAATAAGAAATTTTATTAATTACCGATTATTTTTTTATCTTTTTAAAAGATAAACTAAATGTGCGAAGTGTTGCATGGAAGAACTCCCGAACGCGTTGCGCGACGGAAAATAAGCAGTAGTACCCAGTCAGACTTTGCGACCACTCGGCCGGCATGTGGAGTCGCGGTACAAGTACTCTTGATACCTAATAATACTTATAATATGATCACACTTTTTGTATGTATTTATTTAAATAATAAGTAGCAGGTAATTAAATATATAAATAGTATTTTAAGTTTAATATTAATTATTATATAATAAAAGTATTAAAAGTTTAATATGTATAGTACTTGCTATACAAAAAACACCTCAACATTCATATTAAATGTTAAGGTGTTTTTGTGTTTGAGTATCAGTTATTTAAGTATTATGAGTCCTCCCTTGTAAGACCGCTTGGTGTACTGCACGACGAAGTGGTAATAGCCACCCGAGATCTTGTCGGGGCACCAGTCGTTGGGCCGTACCTTGGAATAGTAGACCTGCTTGCCCCATCGGTTGAAGATCGTAATGTCCTTGAACATGTCCTGGCAATTGTCTTCGGGGAGGTCCTGGAAAACAAAGCAGTCGTTTTTTCCGTCGCCGTTCGGCGTAATTACGTTGGGGAATTCCGGGAACGGGGCCGAACCCTTGTCTTTGATGGTAAGTTTGACGGTCGTCGTGTCGGTGGCAGCGGCGCAGCTTTTGTCCTGGGTGACGAAGTCGACCATGAACGTCTGCTCCGCCCGACCGTCGAGTAACGCGCATTCCGGATTCCAGGCATATGGCGAGGTCACCGATTTTACGCCCGACCTGGCCTCGAAAATCATTCCGGCATTCTTCATGTCGAAGCCCCGTCCCACGGCCGTCAGAACAATCGTATTCGTGTCGGGGTCAGTTGCCAGCACATCGAAGCTAATACCGGACGAGCTTCCGATCTGATACGTAACCTCCTGTACGGTCAGCGAGGTTTTCACAGCCGGCGGGCGGTTGGGCGATTCGTCGACGATGAAATACACCGGTTTCGACACAGGCATCGGATTGCCTTCGCACCGCATATCTTCCAGTTTGAAGTCCACGGCCAGCGTGTCGCCCTTTCTGGCATTGCAAGGCGGCACCCAGGTGAACTTCTGCTGCACGTTCGCCTGGCCGGTAACGGGTTTGAAATCCATCCCCATGTCGTTCATATTGAAGTCCTGCCCGCGCCCGGAAAGCGCCAGGTTATCCTTGTCGGGGTCTTTGCCGAACACATCGAAAGTCACGGGCACGCCCGCGGTAACATGCACGTAGTCGCCCGTGAGGGAGGTTGTAATGGCCGGGGCATTGTTATTGTTGTTTTCGCGACGGATGTAAATATTCAGCGTATCGGTGAGCGGAAAAGGACAGCTGCCGTCCTGCGCCACGAGCTGGATTTTGATAGGACGGTTGTCATAGGTAATGAAGCAGTCTTCCAGGCAGACCTGGAATTTCAGTGTATCATTCGGCACCTTGGTTGTGAATTGAGCCGGAAGGAGTGTAAAATAGTCCTTCGAGTTGTTCACCGCCTGACCGTCGACGCTTACGATCTGGTTGACAGTCGGGTCGGTTACCATCACCTCGAAACAGTTCGGATCGCCCTTTTTGACAGTTATGATTTCATTCTCGGTGTAGTAGGTGTCCTTTCCTTTGGGTTTAAACAGCAATTTGGGCGGGTCCATTTTGGGGCAATCAACTACTTTCAGCTGGAAGTCGCGCGTCAGCGAGCCTATTTTTTGTCCGTTCCTGTATTCATCCACGCGCACGGCAAACACATACAAACCGATCGCGCCCGGGGTCACGGACAGCATTCCCGTCGACGGGTTGACTTTCAGCGGGTCGGGGCCGGGTATCATGTTATCGACCGTAATCCCGTTGATCCATGTCAGCCTCGGGTAGTTCGAGGAGCCGCGGGCAGGCGCACTGGGGTTGGCTTTATCCGAATAGCCCTGCATGGGCGTGGCGAGCGAATACACCAGGCTATCGCCATCGGCATCTTTCCCTCCGAAGTCGAAAAAGAACGAAGAATTAACGCAAGCGTAATCGCCTTTGATCTCGGGAAAAACCGGGGAAGAATTTTTGAAATTGGCGTTATTCTTGAAAAGAGGGGGGAATTCCAGGTAAAACAGGCTGCCCGCATCGCCGGGTGACTGAATATTCGTGATGGTGCCGTTACGACAGCAACGGTCCCATACCATATAGTAGCCCTCAGGGTCGTCGAATTCCGTCGGGGTGAGGTGCAATGTGGAGCTGTAAGTGATCTGGTAGGTCTGCAGTGTCGAGATTCCGCAGAGCGGGTTTGCGTAGTTGACCGATTTTCGTTCTATTTTTGGGGCTTCAAGCCAGCCAATGGCCACGTTGTCGCGTTTTCTGAATACATAAATCGTGACAAACGGATCTTCTGCGCCGGGATTACCATTGAGGGCGTCGAAATACATCGTGAGGCCCATGTTATAATTGTAATAGCTGTCCTGGTTTTGCGTGATGAAGAGCTGGCCGCCAACTATGTGCGTAGCATGGGCTTCGCAAATGGCAAACAGCATCAGAATAAATAAGATGAACCGTTTTTTCATGGAATAATGCGGCGGTAAAAATGTATCCGATAGGATATTGGGATTAGTAATTAAAACAGGAAATAATGTCTAAGAGTAACAAGTACGAGTACGTTGAAATTACCGATTTTGCGGCAGAAGGCAAATGTATATTTAAATCGGAAGACGGCGTAATCTTTGTAGAAGGTAATGTGGCTCCCGGTGACATCGTCGACCTGCAGGTAGTGCGGACGAAGAAAAAAATGAAGGAAGCCATCGTTACCAGAATCCATTCACAATCGGCTTTACGTACAGAACCCTATTGCAACCATTTCGCGGTGTGCGGGGGCTGTAAGTGGCAGCATATCAGCTATGAGCATCAGCTCAGGTTCAAAAGGCAGCAGGTCGTGGATCATTTTGAAAGGATAGGAAAGATCAGGAATGTTGAGATTAACGAAATCATCGCTGCCCCTAAGACCGAATACTACCGCAATAAGTTGGAATTTACTTTCTCGAATTGGCGCTGGCTCACAAAGGAACAACTCGATTCGGGGTTGCCTTTTTCCAAAACCGCCCTGGGCTTTCACGTTCCGAAGCGTTTCGATAAAATTTTCACTGTAGAGCATTGCCACCTTCAACCGGCCCCGTCGAATGCGATCCGGAACAATTTGCACCGTTTCGCGGAGGAGAAAGGGTACCCTTACTACGACGTACGTTTTAATGTAGGTGTGATGCGTAACGTGATCATACGTACAGCCAATTCTGGCGACGTGATGGTGATTGTGCAATTCGGGGAGCAAAACGATGAAATTATCGCGGAGGTAATGGAGTTTTTGCAAAAAAGCCACCCGGAAATTACTTCACTGAACTATATCGTGAACCTGAAAGGCAACGACTCCTATCAGGATCAGGAAGTAATCCATTATGCGGGGGAAAAGGTAATCCGCGAGACGATGGAAGATCTGACATTTCTGGTTGGCCCGAAATCGTTTTACCAGACCAACTCCGAGCAGGCATACAAATTGTTCAGCGTGGCGCGCGAGTATGCACAGCTAACGGGCAATGAATCGGTTTACGATCTCTACACCGGCACGGGAACGATTGCCAATTTTGTGGCACGTAGCGCCAAAAAAGTGGTAGGCGTGGAGTACGTAGAAGCCGCCGTACAGGACGCCCGTATTAACTCGCAACTGAATAGCATTACCAACACTGCGTTTTTCGCAGGCGACATGCGGGCGATCATGAATGAGGGCTTTCTGCATACGCATGGCCGCCCGGACGTGATCATCACCGATCCGCCGCGCGCGGGAATGGATGTGCCCGTGATCGAAACGATCCTGAAAGCCGCCCCCGACCGCGTCGTGTACGTGAGCTGCAACACGGCCACGCAGGCGCGAGACCTTGCATTGATGTCGGAAGATTATGAAGTGGCGCGCGTCCAGCCCGTGGATATGTTCCCGAATACGCACCACGTGGAGAATGTGGCGTTGCTGGTTAGGAAGTGATGTCAGGTATTGTCATCGACAGCCGGGAATGATACCAGATATTGTCATCTATTGTCAGGAATGGTCATTTGTTGTCCGATATAGGCAGCAAACGACTATTCCTGACCACACCTGACAACTCTTGACTACTCCTGCCCATTCCTGACCGCGTGTCATTTATTTATATCCAAACACTTGTAATAAGTCCATATTGAATCGGCGGCGGGGTTATATTCTCCGTCCATTACTTCGCTTGTTACGAGTCTGGGCTTATTTATTTTGACATCTTCAAGCGTGATTCGGAAGCTCTTTCTGTTATGTGTGGAGTCCCGCCCTTCATAGATTCTGTGAGGGGATTCCTCTCCTTCGGTTCCTGGTAGCTTTTTCCTAACGATCCTGAAAATTACCGCACTGATTTTACCGTTGTCTTCGACCATCAGCGTATCAAACCCTTTAAAGATGAGCCGACGGGTAGGTGAGCTGTCATAGTAGACATTTGTATTAGACTTTCTGTGGTAAGTCCGTTCGGCTTCATAAGTCGATCTTTTAGTCATGGAGCTTATGATTCTGCCGTACTTGTAGTCACAGCCCAGCAGAACCAAGCAAATAAGCGGGAGTAAGTAGCCTTTCTTTCTCATGAGTTATTTTCGCATGCCATAAGTTACATTCAGCGCTGTATCGTAATTTTCATTATCACCCATGAAATTTCCGGCGGCAAACCAACCATCAGATTCGCCTTCTCAACCTCAATTGAGGTAGTATGAGTTATAGGTCCAGGACATACAGGTTGTGGCTCCATTAAACTCCATAACACGTATCATGTTGGCTATCTGCTGGTCGGCGAGATTAGCGGACGTGCAGTTGTCCGTCGAAATTTCGTCGTTCAAGGGAAAATTGTAGTTGGTAACCGGACCGGCGTGCGATAGAATGAGGTTAGTTCACCAAAGGCCAGCTTTTCGGCTTCTGTTGCGGTTACGGGTAATGCATTGGAATGTACGCCGGACTCGGGAGAGGGAGAACCGGTTTCCTGCCGGCATTGCAGAAGGGAACATGCCACGAGAATGGCAAGGAGAAGTTTGTTGGTGATGTTTTTCATTCGGATAGTCGATTTAATTTGATGACTATCCAAATGAATATACACTGTAGGGGTGTTTCCTAATCGAATGATCAGGCGGCAACCGATGAAAGTCCGAACGGTTATCCGGTGCCGATCTGATCAGAATGGCGGCTCGCTGTCCGGCCCTTTATAATCGAAATTACTCAAATCATTCGCCCGGCTGCGGAGCGTTCCGCCCATAGGCGGTGCCGCCGGTTTGGCTTGGCTTTCGAAGGATGAAATCGGGTTCGAAGTCTGGATCGGGCGGTCGATAGAGAATGGAGCAGGAGTGAAACCAGAGTCGAGATCGGCGAATTTGGTGTATTTACCGATAAAGCGAAGCTGAATGGTATCGAGCGAACCCGCACGGTTTTTTGCCAGAATCACCTCACCGATACCGGCTACCGAGTTACCGGCTTCGTCTTCTGTAATGCCATAATACTCAGGCCGGTACAGGAATATTACCATATCCGCATCCTGCTCGATCGAACCGGATTCCCGCAAGTCGGAAAGCTGCGGACGCTTTTCACCGCCCCGCGTTTCAACGGCGCGGCTCAACTGCGATAGCGCGATTACGGGCACATCGAGCTCCTTAGCCAGGTTTTTCAACGACCGCGAGATCATTGCGATTTCCTGTTCGCGGTTACCGGGGCTCTTGCCGCCCGTGTCGCCGGTCATCAACTGCAAGTAGTCGATTACGATCATCTGAATGTCGTGCTGCGCTTTCAGACGGCGGCATTTCGCGCGCAGTTCGAGTACTGAAAGGGCAGGGGTGTCGTCGATATAGATCGGCGCGTTGGTAAGCCGGTGAATGCGGTGGTGCAGTTGTTCCCACTCGTGCGGCGCGAGGCTTCCCTTTCGGATTTTTTCGCTATCGATCTCAGCCTCAGCGGAAATCAGACGATTCACCAGCTGCACGGAGGACATCTCCAGAGAGAAAATCGCCACGGGGATATTGAAATCCACAGCCGCGTTCCGAAGCGAGGAAACGACGAACGCCGTTTTCCCCATACCGGGACGTGCCGCAAGGATCATCAATTCCGTTTTCTGCCAGCCGGAAGTCAGTCTGTCGAGTGCGCTGAAACCCGAGGGTACACCTGTGAGGCCGTCCTTGTTATTCTTTTTCTGGTCGAGCTCGGCGAGCGCCTGGCGCATGAGCGCGCCCATATCGGCGTAGTTTTTCTTGATATTGGATTCGGAAATCTCGAACAGGGATTGTTCCGTTTTGTCCAGCAGCCTGAAAACGTCGGTCGTGTCCTCGTAAGCTTCGCGCTGGATCTCGGAGGCAACCTTGATGAGTTCTCTTTTAATGTAAGCCTGCGCGATGATACGGGCATGAAATTCGATGTTGGCAGCCGAGTTGACCTTGCTCGTCAGCTCCATGATATACGACGCGCCGCCTACGAGTTCAAGCTCGCCGGTGCTCCGCAATTTGGACGTCACCGTCAGCATATCGATCGGCTCGGAATCGGCGAAAAGCGTGATGATCGCACTATAAATGCGTACATGTGACTCCTTGTAAAAACTATCCGGACGGAGGATGTCCGCCACAGCCGTAAGCGCATCTTTTTCGATCATTAAAGCGCCGAGAACCGCCTCTTCCAGATCTATGGCCTGTGGTGGTAATTTGCTGAAAATCTGATCGTTGGATGGCGTTCTAGGGGCAAATGACCGTTTGGTGCCGTTACCGGCCCTGGACCCGCCCCTCGGGTAGTTGTTTGGTGCCTTTTCGTTTTCCATATTAAGACAAAGTTAATCATTGGGCGCCTCCGAGAAAAGGTCGGCGGGACAGTTTCAAGCATTAAATTTTTTTCTTTCCGATGACTTTTTTGTGGCTGTCTGATAATGAAAGACTTGGTCTGAAAAGACTTATTTCCGAGTCCCGCATTTGGCGGATTAATTGTTTTTTCGACGATTATGTTTTACAAATGTTGGTTATTATTACTAAATTTTACAAACAAAAGACAAACATTAAACACTGATTCATTTGCTGGAAAAAATCATCACACTCGAAGACGTATCCATGGTCGATTTTCTCGGGATCCACAACTCGAACATCAAGGAAGTCGCCGCCGCTTTCCCCGAGAGTAAAATCATTTCACGCGGAAACGAGATCCGCATTCAGGGGACAGCCCCCGAAATAATCCGAATCACAGATGTAATCGACTCGCTTCTGGCGCATTACCAGAAGTATGGAAAAATAACGAACGACAATGTAAAGGGCTACCTTAACGGCATCGCCAAAATGCCCGTGGCGACCGGCGAGGATGACGACGACGTGATCCTCTACGGCAACAAGGGGCTGGTAGTAAAGGCGAAAACGCCGAACCAGAAGCTGCTTGTGGAGCAGGCAGCCAAGTACGACCTGGTTTTCGCGATTGGCCCGGCAGGTACGGGTAAAACATATACAGCCGTGGCGATTGCCGTCAAGGCGTTGAAAAACAAGGAAGTAAGAAAGATCATTATCACCCGGCCGGCTGTGGAGGCAGGCGAGAACCTGGGGTTTTTACCGGGCGACCTGAAAGAAAAGATCGATCCGTACCTGCGCCCGATTTACGACGCGCTCGACGACATGATCGCGCCGGAAAAGTTGAAGCTGTACCTGGAAAGCCGGGTTATCGAAATCGCCCCGCTCGCGTACATGCGGGGACGTACGCTGAACAATGCGTTCATTCTTCTGGACGAGGCCCAGAACACCACGCCCATGCAGATGAAGATGTTCCTGACCCGTATGGGCCCGAGCTCGAAGGCGATCATTACAGGCGACAAATCGCAAATCGACCTTCCTAAGAACCTCAAATCGGGGCTGATCGACTCCCTGACGGTTTTGAAGGGCATCAAGGGTATCAGTTTCGTGGAACTCGACGGATCGGACGTTGTAAGGCACCGTTTGGTGAAGGATATTCTTGCCGCCTATGAAAAATCGGAGAAATAAACTGCTGCTGGCAGGCCTTCTGCTGGTTTCCGCGCTCGCACAGGCGCAGGACTCGCTCGTTACGCGTTGCGCCAGCACGGAGCGCGATTCGGTGCGGCTATTAAAAAATCCTTCTCTGAGAAACCTGCGGATGCGATCGGAGGCGGCTATTCAGGATTACCTGAGGGGGCGATCCGGCGCGCGTACGAACGCGGGCGAGGTTGTCACGATCCCGGTGGTCGTGCATGTGGTGCATAACCGTGCGGATAATGTGATCGGAGGCCCCAACAACGGCAATATCACCGACGCGCAAATCCAGAGCCAGATCGACGTCCTGAATGAAGACTATGGCAACAAGTCGGGGTATAAAGGTTATTATACCGATTCGCTGGCTGTGGATACCGGTATCCGGTTCAGGCTGGTTTCGGTGGTGCGTACCTATAATGCTACGTCGCAGTTCAGCCCCATTACCGATGCCGACGAACTGGCCGGTATTTCGCCTGCGTGGTTTACCAATCGTTATCTGAATATATGGGTAACGCGCCTGAACGACAGGTACCTGGGCACTTCCCAGTTTCCCGTCGTAACGGAGATCAATGCACGTACGGAAGGCCTCGCAACGACCGAAAATGAAGAAACCGACGCGCTGACCGACGGGGTAATCATCGATTTCCGCTATTTCGGAAGAAACTCCGACGCTATTACCAGTCGTATCTACAACCTCGGCCGTACCACGACACACGAAGTCGGGCATTGGCTCGGGCTTATTCACATCTGGGGCGACACTACCTGCGGCACCGACTATTGTGACGATACGCCGACTGCGAACACCAAAAACGAGACTACCGACGTATCCTGTTCCGCCGTATATTCGCAATGCCAGGGCAATGTGGTTACGCGGAATATGATCGAAAACTACATGGATTACTCGCCGGACGTCTGCATGAGCATTTTCACGAATGACCAGAAAGAACGCATGCACGCCGTGCTTGCATTGAGTCCCAGGCGCGCTAAAATGGTGGAATATTCGAAAATATCCACGGATAACCTGCTCGTGGACATTTACCCGAACCCCGTTCGCGAGACGCTGACAGCCGATGTCTTTACACCGGGTTTGGAAAATTATACGGTGTCCGTTTACAACCAGAAAGGACAAAAAATGATGGCAGATGCCGTCAATCGTACTTATCTCAACGTTCGAAACTTTCCAAGCGGTTTGTACTTTTATAAGGTATCGACTGCGAATCAGACAGTTACCAAACGTTTTGTTGTACGATAAATTCACATGCTATCACGCGCTCCATTTGTCAGCGTAACGCTGTTCTTTGCGGCCGGCATATTCGCGGGCGATGTACTACGTGCGGCCGCCGATGTGACGGCCGCTTTGCTTTGGGGGGCGCTGTTGCTGGTTGGTATCGGATGCCTGCTGTTTTATTTTCGGGGACCCCGGACAGGATTTGCAGTAAGCTGGGCGGCCTGGATGTTGGTGCTTGGGGCTTGTTGTAAAATGAGTCTTGAAGCGACGAGGGACGGTCAGTTAGCCGACTTGAACGCATTGAAATATAGTTCTTATGTCGCGGAAGTGGCAACGCATCCCGAAAAGCGCGGAAATTCGGTGCGCGTCGAGGTACGTGTGGAGCGGCTCCGGTGTGATAGCCAGTGGATAGTTCATCCTGTCCGCGCGCTGGTTTATCTTCCGGGCAGCCTTCCAATTATTCCAAAACCGGGCGACCGCCTGGTAATCAACGGACGTCTGCAACAGCCCGAGCCTCCCAAAAACCCCGGACAATTCGATTACCGGCGATATCTGAGAAACAAGGGGATACTTTTCACCGCGTTCGTAAGAAATGGTTCGTACCGACTGATTTCCAAACATTCGGAAACGAATCCTTTTTATTGGCCGGAGGCCGTTTCGCAATGGGCGGACGGTCGTTTTCGCGACCAAATCGGCGACTCCGCGGCCTACGGGCTGGTAAAAGCCATGCTGCTAGGCCGCCGCGACGACCTACACGAACAACAGGTAGGCGATTATGTTATTTCGGGCGCCGTTCACATCCTTTCTGTTTCGGGTATGCACGTGGCAATCATCTTTCTGGCTGCCGGCACCGCATTCGGATGGCTGAGACGCTGGCGTTCCGGAAACTGGATTTACCTTTTCCTGATGGCAGTATTGCTTGGTTTTTATGCACTGGTAACCGGATTGCTACCTTCGGTGCAGCGCGCGGCGTTGATGTGCATGGTGCTTGTAATGGCCGAAACAGCGGGTAGGAAGCATAATTCAATGAATACGCTGGCATTTTCGGCACTGATGATTTTATTACCGGACCCGTGTGGGTTGTATGACGTGGGTTTTCAGTTGTCATATCTTGCGATGTCCGGGATTTTCCTGCTTTATGAAGCCATTTATGGCATATTGCGGCCGTCGAACCGTATTTTCAAATTCATCTGGCAGGTCACGGCGCTTGCTTTTGCCGCCCAGATCGCCACGTTTCCTCTGAGCCTTTTTTATTTCCATCAATTTCCGACCTATTTCTGGCTGGTGAATCCGCTGATTGTTGTGTTCACCAATATCCTGTTGCCCGCTGCGTTGCTATTGCTTGTGGCGAGTGTCCCGGGCATCGCATGGTTGTCATGGTTAACGGGCCGGGTGGTGTCGGTTTCCGCCTGGCTCACCGATTGGTCGGCCTCGATTCCGCGCAAACTACCGGGGCATTTGATAGAAAATTTGCATTTGACCGCACTGGAGGTGTGGATACTTTATGGCTTCATATTCCTGGTTTGGTATGCATTGCATTCCCGTTCCGCTTACGTTTTGAAGCTTTCCGTTGCAGTGGCAGCGCTCTTTGTGACAGTTTCTTTCACCAGCAGTTTAAATACTTACCTACGTGCCGAACAGATTGTATTTCAAGTGCCCAAACATCGGGTAATCGGCTTCAAAACGGGCAGCGTACTTTACCTGGTTAGCGACAAAGCTTTCGCCGGGGATTCGCAGGCATTTGACTTTAATTTGAAAAACTACGTGGCGGATCGGGAAATTGAGCGGATTGTCCGGGTTACGGCCAGATAACGAAGCGCCGTATTACAAGCTTATTGTACGGAATAGAGCGCTTCGATTTGCCGGGCAATCTTTTTATCCCAGGCCGCCTGGGTTCCTGCATTCAATCCATGGCCGGTTTCTCCGTCGTATCGTTCCTGGTCGCGGTTCATTTCGCGGAATGCTTCCAGGAACTGGTACTGGATTTCGCTGTCGTAGTCTTCGATTGTCAGTTCGGCCTTTCTGAGCCGTTCCTTAAATTTTTCGGCTACCAGTCTCGTAATATCGAAGTGGATCTGCTCGTGGCGCAATGTGCCGGCATTCCGCGATTCGGGCCTGCCCCACGACATGCTTTTGACCATGAATATTTTCAGGCCGATTTCAACTACCAGGTCGTCGTCCTTCGGGTAGGAGCGGCCCTCATAGCCGAAACTGGTAAATACCGCGGCTGCATACCGGCTGCCGGGCTTTGCGCTCCTCACCTTGAAATCGTCCCAGACCAGCGGCCTTTTAGGGGAATAGAAAACCGTGTCTTCCGAAGCGGTATTGTTGATTTCCTTGAAAGCCAGGACCAGATTACGCGCCAATGCGGGCGTTTTTCCGGCATTGGTCGTCATCCATTTATGAAAGTGGCTTAATGCCTGATCCACCAGCTGTTTCACCAGCTTGTCGTGCGTAAAAGCTGTTTCCGGGCGGGTGTAATTGGCGGCCGTTTGATAGCCTGTCAGCTCCACCGGTTGCATATTCCGGTACCATCGAAAGCGGACGTTCAGCCGAACTTCTCCCGTAACCCGGTTGGGTCCTACGCGTTTCTCATTGACAGACAGCTCCTTCACCGTAATATATAGCGGCAAGTAGGTTTGCTCCTTTTTCGGCGCGATGAACGACCAGTAGTCAAATAACTCGGTTTCAACCTTGCCTGGCAGTACGGCCGGTATCTCTTTCCCGAATGCAATCACTTTTCCCAATGCCGCTCCGGGCTGAGGGCGTTGGTCTTCGACGTTTTGTATGAAGAACTTGTAGGACTTAAAAAGGCCGGCGGGATCTTTGGCAAGGGTAACAACCGACCTGTCCGGCTGTGCGTAAAGCGGGGCGAAGCCGATAACTATTACGAAAATAAGCACAATGCGCTTAGTCATACTTTTCAAATTGCGTTGAATCCAGCCGTCATTTCCCTAAGTTTGTACCTTGAATTTTGGAACGGACAGAGAATGACACTACCTACAACGAATTTGCGGCCGGAATTTGATGACATTTTTATGGACCTGGCAAAAAATCTTGCCAAGCGCTCGCATTGTATAAAAGCCCAGGTCGGTGCCGTGCTCACGAAGGATACACGGATTATTTCCATCGGGTACAATGGCCCTCCGGCGGGTACGCACAACTGCGACGAGGAATTTCCGGGAGTAGGGTGTCCGAGGGATGCGAAAGGCAGCTGTTCGCTGGCTCTGCACGCGGAGCAGAACGCTATTCTTTTCGCCGTGAAGAATGGCTCAAACATCGAAGGATCAACACTTTTCGTCACGCTCGCACCCTGCATCGCATGCGCAAGGGTGATTTACACAATGAAGATCAAAAAAGTAATTTTCCTGCATTCTTACGCAGCGTACAAAGGAATCGCCATAGAAGAAGGCGTAGAATTCCTGAGGCGATTCGGGGTGGAGGTGGAGCAATATAAGGGAATGATTGAATGAGTGAATGTTTTAGTACCTATTCACCCATTCAATCATTCGCACATTCGCTCATTAATGATGATGCACCCCGCCGGCCCCGTGTACATGTCCGTGGTCGAGTTCTTCGCGCGTGGCGGCGCGTACGCTCAGGATTTTGCCTGCGAAATGCATTTCCTTGCCTGCGAGCGGGTGGTTGAAGTTCATGATCACGACGTCGTCGTGGATTTCGACGATCTGGCCATGGAGCCTTTCGCCGTCTTCGTTGGTCATCGGGATAATGTTGCCCACTTGCAACAACTCATTCTGATCCACCTCGCTGTTCTGAAATACGGATTTAGGGAGATCTACCACGGCCTCCTCGTCGTATTCCCCGTAACCTTCCTCGGGCGCTACGCTAAATTCGAAAGTATCGCCCGCGGAAAGGCCTTCGATCTGGCTTTCAAAACCTTCGGGTAAACCGCTGATGCCCTGGATGAAGTACATCGGGTCGTTTTCGGTTACCACTTCCACCACGTCCGTTTCACCTTCCGAATCCGGAATGCTTAGACTATATGTGAGCGCTACGACGCTATTTTTTTCGACTTTCATTTGCTAGTTTGATTAAAATGATGGTTGTTGTAAAAGAATTGTTCCCTGGAAGAGCACGGGAACAAACGTACGGCAATTTTGTCAAAATGTCATTAGATGAATTTTTTAGCGCATATTTTACTGTCTGGCGAGAATGAGGGGGTGATGATGGGAAATTATGTCGGCGATTTCATCAAAGGTCGGTTAAGCAACGAAAAAACCGCAAACTGGAACCCGGACTACGTCCTGGGACTTAAATTGCACCGCTTTATTGATTCTTTCACGGACAGCCACCCGGAAGTGCTCGAAGCCAAAGATGTGGCGGCCGTTACCCAGGGCAAGCTGGCGGGCATTGTAATGGACATCTATTTCGACTACTTCCTTGCCAAAAATTTCGAGCATTATCATAAGGAACCACTGTTTGTGTACGCCCATCGCATGTATTCGGTCATTGAAAAGAACGAGCATCTGGTCCCCGAAACAATGGTGCCGATGGTGCGCTCGATGATCCGCCAGGATTGGCTCACTACCTATGCGACGCTGGAAGGCATCGACACCACGTTTCATCGGCTTTCGCGCCGGGCCGGTTTTCTGGCGCCTATCTATGGGGCGGTCAGTGAGTTGCGTGCGAATGAAGCGTTTTACTATACCAAATTCCTTTCTTTTTTCCCCGAACTGCGCCGGCAGGCGGGGCAATTTATCGTGGATAACGCGGCGTAAATAGGCCCGGAAACGGTAAATTTGAAGTCCGGATGATTTGCTCCGGCCCAATTCGCATACCAATGGCACAAACACCTGATATCGCTCTCAAAGAAATTAAAAGCAAGAAGTTCCGGCCGCTGTATTTCCTGCATGGCGACGAGCCTTACTACATAGATTCCATTGCCGAGGAGCTTGAAAATAAAGTAGTTCCGGAATCGGAGCGGGGCTTCAACCAGTTTGTGCTTTACGGGAAAGATACGGATGTCGCGGGTGTGCTGAGCTATGCGCGCCGTTTTCCGTTCATGGCCGAGCGCCAGCTGGTGCTGGTAAAGGAAGCGCATCGCCTCAATGGCATCGAACAAAAAGAGCAACAGCAGCGCCTGGAAGATTATGCGTTGAACCCGGTGCCGAGTACGGTATTGGTTTTTTGCTATCACGCCAATGCGGATGAACGTAAATCTTACCTTAAAGCCTGCAATGCGAACGGGATGGTTGTGCAGTCTAAAAAGATGTACGATAACAAATTGCCGGATTGGGTGGCCTCCTTTTGCCAGCACGAAGGCGTGAAGATCAGCCCCAAAGCGGTACAAATGCTCGTCGACAATATCGGTCACGACCTGAAACGGCTTTCGAACGAGATCCGCAAAATCATGGTGAATTTGCGTGTGGATGAAGGTATCGACGCGGCTGCCGTCGAAAAGTTCGTCGGGATCAGCAAGGAATACAATGTGTTTGAATTCCAGAAGGCGTTAATGCACAGGGATGTGTTGAAAGCGAATCAGATAGCGGCTTTTTTTGCAGCAAATTCCAAAGATAACCCCCTCGCTCCGATACTGATCATTCTCTTTGGTTTCTTCTCCAAACTGCTTCTTACTCATGCCACCCGGGATAAATCGGAGAAAGGGCTCGCCGCGGAACTGGGCGTCAATCCCTATTTCGTGAAAGATTATCTGCTGGCAGCGCGTAATTATCCTATGGCGAAAGTCGTCAATATTATCCACTACCTGCGCGAGTGCGACGGACGCCTGAAAGGGCTCGATGGCACGAGTATAGCGGAAGGCGAGCTGCTACGCGAACTGGTTTTCAAAATTGTGCATTAAACCGTTACGGTTACGCAAGAAACGGGTTTGAGTACCCGGGACTTTGCCGTATTTTTCAAAAATGGATCAACAAACGCTTCTGATTCCCGCTTCGCCGATTTTCAGCTTCCGGGAATGCCATTGGTTTCTGGACCGCGATTACGACGATTGTATGCACACGATCCGCGGCGAATCGGTTTTAAAGGCCATTCGTACCCCGTTCGGCGACATCCTGTTCGGTGTGAGCGGCGACGGCGAATTTCTGAAAACGACCATATTGAATGGTCCGGTCACGCCCGACGCCCGCAATTTCCTGGCCGACTACGTGGCCGACTGGTTCGACGTGCGCCGGGATATCGGGCCCTTTTATGAACTTTTGCGGGCCGATTCCCGGGTCGCCTATATGGCCGAGGCGTTCAGAGGTTTGCGCCTCGTAGGCATTTCCGATATGTTCGAAGCGATTTGCTGGTCCATTATCGGTCAGCAGATCAATCTTACATTCGCGTACAAACTGAAACGCCGGATGGTGGAGCGATACGGGACCCATATCGGGTGGGGCGGCGAGGTATTTCCGGTTTTTCCTGCACCCGAGGTATTGGCCGGTGCGAATATCGAAGAACTGCGGGCAATGCAGTTTTCGCAAAAAAAGGCCGAATATGTGGTCGGGATCGCACGGGCATTTGCCGAGGGGAAACTGTGCCCGGAGTTGATAGCGGCATTACCGGATTTTGAGTCGCGGCAAAAGGCGCTGACGGCCTACAAAGGCGTAGGTATATGGACGGCCAACTATGTACTAATGAAAACATTTCGCATGCCGGAAGGTATCCCGCATGGCGATGTGGGGCTGCTGAATGCGCTCACCGGCCACGGCATCATTGGCGAAAGGAGCGAAAAAGACAAGATCGAGGCGTTCTTCAATGCTTTTCCCGGCTGGGAAACTTATCTGACATTCTATCTTTGGCGAAGTCTGGCAGTGAAGCGGTTACCTTGATCCGGCCGTCGCATCCCGATTTTTCCATTGCCCGTACGCCGCCCGCATACAATGTCCGCACGGACGATACCCGTGTGCGAGAGCATCGCGCTCGTCGGCGAAGAACACACGGTTGCTGCGTTTCATCCGTTTACCTGAGCCGCAGGATAGCAGGCCGTAGGTTCTAAGATGGCAATTGCCCGCCATCCGGATTTCGCCACCGGAGATCATTCGTTTTAGTTTCCGGCTTGTCGCAAAACTTTCAGGGCCAAGGTCGCTATGTTTAATCATCGATTATCGTGCGGTTTTTTGTTAGCTCAGCGCATCATGGAAAATAATGCCCAGCGTATATCGTCGGCCATGATGCACTTCGCTCACACCGTGTTTCATATTGACGCGGTAATAGCCTTTGGTGCCCTTTACCGGTCGGAAATTGGTGGTAAAAAGCAATGCGTCGCCTTTTCGGGGTTTTAAAACAATGGCTTTCGATTGCGCGCGGGGAATTTGCTCGGTTATAACGAACTCCCCGCCGGTGTAGTCCCGGTCGGGCTCGTTCAGGAAAAGAACCATTTGAATCGGAAAGAATAGTTCGCCGTAGAGGTCCTGGTGCAGTGTGTTATGGCCACCCTGGCCATATTTGAGGATCAATACGGTTGGTTTCGTTTGCCCGGCCGCATGGCAAAGATCCTGGAAGTCCTGAAAACGTGCCGGGTAGCTTTGTTTCTGATTCAGAACATGCATCCATTGGTTCGCAACCGGGACTAGCCTGGGATATACATTTTCGCGGATCTGCCGGATAATTGAAGGTAATGGATAAGAGAAGTATTTGTACTCTCCCGAGCCAAAACGGTAGCGCTCCATTACGATCGTCTTGCGGTAATGCACCGGATTTTCGTACTGCTCGATCAGGTCGTCGCATTCCTGTGCATTCAGGAGCTGACGGAGTTGCGCATAGCCACGTTGGTGGAGGTTTTCGCGAACCGAGGTCCAGTCGAGGTTTTCGATGTCGATCATGGCGGATATTGAATTATTTCAACCCAAAATTATCCCGCCGGGAGGGAGGAGGAAACCTGTTTCTTGCTTTAATGAGTGAATGACTCGCCGTGGAGCTGGAATGGGTGAATCATTAAATCATTGAATTAATGTGTTGAATAATTTAATATAACCCTATTCACTCATTCAAAATTCACTCATTCGCGTTCCACGGCGGCTCATTCACTCATTCAACATCACACAGACAAAACCTGCTCGTCCTTTCGTTCACCGATTTGCTGGCGCCACATTGCGTAGTACAAGCCTTTTTCTTCGAGCAACGCGTGGTGGCTGCCGGTTTCGACGATCTGGCCTTTTTCGAGGACATAAATGCGGTCGGCGTACATGATTGTCGATAAGCGGTGGGCAATCATGACGGTGATGTGCTGGCGCTGGTCGGTAATGTTGCGGATCGTGTTTGAAATCTCTTCTTCGGTGAGGGAGTCCAATGCGGACGTTGCCTCGTCGAAAATGATCAGGTGCGGGTTACGCAGGAGCGCGCGGGCGATCGAAAGCCGTTGGCGTTCGCCGCCTGATAATTTCAATCCACCTTCCCCGATTACCGTGTCGATGCCATTCTCGGCGCGGGCGAGCAAGTTATAGCAAGCGGCTTTCATCAATACGTCGTTGATCATTTCATCCGTAGCATCGGGGTTCACAAAAAGCAGGTTCTCCTTGATCGTACCCGAAAAAAGCTGCGTATCCTGCGTCACGAAGCCTATTTTATGCCGGATTTCGTCGAAGTCGATCTCTTTGCCGTTTACACCATTATAAAAAACGGTGCCCTCGATGGGCTGGTAAAGCCCTACAAGCAACTTCACCAGGGTGGTTTTGCCGGAGCCCGACGGTCCGACGAATGCGATCGTTTCGCCGCGCTTTACATTAAATGAAATGTCTTCCAAAGCCGGTCGCTTTGCCGACTGGTGCTGGAATTTCACTCGATCGAACCGCAATTCCCGGATATCGGCGATTACCTCCGGATTGGCCGGTTTGTGTTCGACGGGCCGCGCCAGCAATGCCTGCAGGTTGTTTAGCGAAGCTTCCGCTTCCCGGTAGGAGAGGATCACATTACCCAATTCCTGTAAAGGCCCGAAAATGAAGAAGGAATAGAACTGCATCATCATCATTTGCCCTACGGTAATTTTGTCGCGGAACACGAAAAACAGCAATGCAAACATTACGCATTGTTGTAGAAAATTCACGAACGTGCCCTGGATGAAACTTACCGAACGGATGCTCTTCACTTTTTTCAGTTCCAGTTTCAGGATTTTGTACGTGGTCGTGTTCAGCCGTCCGATTTCCTGTTGGGTCAACCCGAGGCTTTTTACCAGCTCGATATTGCGCAGCGATTCGGTGGTGGAGCCGGCCAGCGCAGTGGTTTCCCTGACGATATTCTTCTGGATGGTTTTGATTTTTCTACTCAGAATACTGGTCAGAAATGCCAGAATCACCGAGCCGGCAAGGTAGATCAGCGGCAGCATCGGACTGAGCCGAAACGCCACGATGACAACGAAAATAATGCCTACCGAGGTGAAAAAGAGTACGTTGACGAAGTTGGTAATAAACTTTTCACAATCCGCCCGGACTTTTTGGAGAACCGATAGGGTTTCGCCGGAGCGCTGGTCCTCGAAATCCTGGAACGGAAGCCGCAATGCATGCCGCAGGCCATCCGTATAGAGGTTGGCGCCGAATTTCTGGATCACCACATTCACGAGGTAATCCTGGAATGCCTTTGCAATGCGCGAGACCATCGCGACGCCGATGATCATCAGGAGGCCCATCAGCACTCCTTTAAAGAATTCATTATCGAGCCCTTCGTTACGGAATTCGGCCGCTTTGTTGGCGTAAGGGTCGATGAGGTAGTTACCGAGGATATAAGGGTTGAGCAACGAAAAAACCTGGTTGATAGCGGCCATGATCAAGGCCAGGAAAATGAGCCCCTTGTACCTGCTCAGGTATTGGAATAATAATTTCATACAGTCGTGAGGTGATTCGGTGGTGTTTCCAATTACTGTAAACCGAAACGTGCGGATTTTAATTCTCGAATGGCTGGAAATAAAAAAGACATCCGGGGAGGGATGTCTTCGGCAATGTAGCGGGGAGCAGGATCGAACTGCCGACCTTAGGGTTATGAATCCTACGCTCTAACCATCTGAGCTACCCCGCCGTCGTAATTGTGGTGCAAAAGTATGTTAAAGAATGTTACGATGCAACCGGTTTGCCCATTTTTAGCGGAAATTTCACGTGTTTTTGAAACAACAAATTTAAATTTACGCGCTTTTATTGTCGATTTATGTTATATTACAACTTTTAAATCAGCACATAAGGCAAGCGCTAACGAGGCTGCTCCTTTAATTTCAGCACATATGGAAAAATATAAATTTGTTAAAGAATTTGAATTGCGATCCTCCCCAAAAGTTCTATTTCCATATATTTCCACACCATCGGGCCTTGAACAATGGTTCGCTGAGAAGGTTACCGTGCTGCCAGATCACCGCTTCGATTTTCAATGGGACGGCGATAGCCACATCGCCCGCCAGACCGGCCTGAGGATCAACAAAGCGGTGCGTTTCGATTTTGAAGACACCAGCGAAGATAATCTTGACAACAACCACCTGGAACTAAAATTAGAAGTTAGCGAGTTAACCCAGACAACCTTTTTACGCGTGATCGATTATTCGCCGAACCGCGACAAGGACGAGCTGACTTCTTTATGGGAGGGCTTTATTGATAATTTAAGAGAAATAGTAGGCAGTTGATGAAAAAGCTGGATAAGCTTATTTTGACGTCCTTTTGGGGACCTTTCGTAATTACAATGTCGGTCGTGGTGTTCGTCTTCCTGATGCGGATCATGATCTTTTATATAGACGACTTCGTGTCCAAGGACCTGAACGTTACGGACTATGCACAGCTATTTTTCTTTTTCAGCCTCATTACCGTGCCGACGGCCCTGCCGCTTGCGATGCTGCTTTCTTCGTTGATGGCATTTGGTAACCTGGGGGGAGTTTTTCGAGCTAACGGCCATTAAAAGTGCCGGTATTTCGGTGGTAAGGGCCATGTTGCCGATGTTCATCGTCGCTGTCGGGATCAGTATCTTCTCCTTCTATTTCAATGACCGCGTTTCGCCCTGGGCTAACCTGAAAGGATATAGCCTGCTGTACGACATTAAAACCACCAAGGCTACATTGAAGATCAAGGAAGGCATCTTTTACAATGATTTGCCGGGGTATAGCATTAAGGTCGCCAGGAAACTGGATAACGGAAAAATGACCGGTATGGTGATTTACAAGCACAATAACCGGTCGTACGAACTGGGGAATACGGAAATTATCCTCGCCGACTCCGGAAGAATGTATTCCATTAATGAGAACCGTTACCTGGTGATCGAGCTTTACAACGGTACTCGCTACACGGACGAGTATGGCTCGGGAAGTTCGCGGCCGGTTTATATTTCGTCGCCAGTCGGGTCGCAGCCTGCGTATTCCAATTTCAACCGCCAGTCGTTCAGGCATTACCGTCTCACGGAGAGCCTTGCCTCGTTCGGCATGAAGCGTACGGACGAAGGTCAGTTTAAATACCACGAGTTTATGAAAAATATCAGCGATTTGACCAAAACGGCCGATTCGCTTCGTACTTCCTATCAGGAAACGCAGAAAAACCTCGTGGCGGGCAGTCAGCAGTATTACTCTTATAATTACCGCGAAGGCACCGACAAGACGATCAAGTCCGGCAAGTGGATCGATTCGTTGCTGGCAAAGCCGGTTTCCGACAGTTTGAAGAAGGAAATCCTGGCGAATACCAAAGCGGCGTCGAACAGCATGCTGAGCTATATCAAGTCGCAGCAGGAGTACCTCCAGATGAAGTTGAAGGACGCGAGCAAATATGAGCTGGAAAAGCATCATAAGTATACCCAGGCGCTTTCCTGCCTGATCATGTTCCTGATTGGCGCGCCGCTGGGGGCCATTATCAAGAAGGGGGGCTTCGGGGTGCCCGTGCTGGTTTCGATCCTTTTCTTTATCCTATTATATGTACTTACCAACCAGGGCGACAAATGGGTGAAGGAAGGGCTTGTGGCCGTGCCCGTAGGCGCGTGGATGGCGAATACAATCCTGTTCATTGCCGGCGTGTATTTCATCGACCGCGCCCGGAGCGATTCACGGTTGTTCGATAAGGACGTTTACCAGATGTTCTTCAAAAGAATTAAGTCGAAATGGGCAAGTAGATTTGGAAAAAGGGAGCTTATCACTCATAATTAACTGAATTTATTTTTACAAACCGGTTTAAAAACACTACTTTTGCAACTTTGTTTACGGCAGGGTGCCGTATTTACTTCATATCACTTTAATCTGTTGTTATAATCATGTATTTAACCGCGGAAAAGAAGAGCGAGATCTTCGAATCGAAAGGTTTTAAAAAGGAAAGCGCAGACACTGGCTCTGCCGAATCTCAAATTGCTTTATTTACGTACCGTATCAACTATCTGAACGAGCACCTCAAAACGCACAAGAAAGACAATGATACACGTCTGGGCCTCCTGAAAATGGTAGGAAAGCGCAGAAGATTGCTGGATTATCTTTATAAAAAAGACATCAATCGCTACCGTGCGATCATCGCCGAATTAGGCATACGTAAATAATTTGAAATCAGGGAACTTTGGCTCATTAAAGTTCCCTGATTTTTTGCGGAAAAAAAGGACATTACCGGGACGCCAGGACGGCGTCTCACAGCTACAAAAATCAAATAATCTATGCTCTTTAATATAGTTACCAAGACTATAACCTTACCGGACGGCAGGGAAATCACAATCGAAACAGGAAAATTAGCCAAGCAAGCCGACGGATCGGTCGTAGTCAGAATGGGTAACACCATGCTGTTGGCTACGGTAGTTGCCAGCAAAGATATCAAAGAAGGCGTCGACTTCCTGCCGCTGTCTGTTGATTACCAGGAGAAATTTGCTTCTGCCGGACGTATTCCGGGAAGTTTCCAGCGCCGTGAAGGCAAGCTTTCCGACCATGAAGTCCTTATCAGCCGTTTAGTCGACCGCGTGCTCCGCCCATTGTTCCCCGAAGATTATCACGCAGAAACCCAGGTTAATATCCTTCTGATATCGGCCGATGCCGACGCGTTGCCCGACGCACTGGCTGCATTGGCGGCTTCTGCCGCGCTGGCTGCTTCCGACATTCCTTTCAACGGGCCGGTTTCCGAAGTACGCGTTGCGAAGATCGATGGTCAGTACGTGATCAACCCAACCACCACCAACCTGGAACGCGCTACCCTCGATCTGATGGTGGGTGCTACCTATAATGACATTGCGATGGTGGAGGGTGAAATGAGCGAAGTTTCGGAAGAGGAGGTGATCGAAGCGCTGAAAGTTGCACATGCCGCCATCAAAGACCAATGCCTTGCTTTGAAAGAGTTCGAAGCGGCTGTTGGGAAGACCGAAAAAAGAGAATACGTAGGCGACCCTGCCGACGAGACGCTCGAAGCACGCATTCGCGAGTTCGCCTATCCGAAGATATATGCCGTAGCGCAGCAGGGTTCTACCAATAAATCCGTGAGAAAAGACGGATTCAAGGCTGTTTGGGAAGAATTTAAAGCAACCATTCCCGAAGAAGAGGCCGCTGAGTTCAACGAAGGCCTTGCGAAACGTTATTTCAACGACCTCGTTTGGGAAGCTTCCCGCCGCCTTGTTCTGGATGAAAGGAAGCGTCTCGACGGCCGCCGCCTGGATGAAGTGAGGCCGATCGCTTCGGAAATCGATTTCCTTCCAAACGCACACGGCTCCGCATTGTTTACGCGCGGTGAAACCCAATCGCTGACTACCGTAACGCTGGGTACCAAGCAGGACGAGCAGATCGTCGATACGCCATTGAAATACGGTTACAGCAAATTCCTTTTGCATTATAACTTCCCAGGTTTCTCGACCGGCGAAGTGAAGCCAAACCGCGGTCCCGGCCGTCGCGAGGTAGGGCACGGTAACCTCGCATTGCGCGCACTGAAAAAAGTACTCCCTCCCGAGGAGGACAATCCTTACACAATCCGTATCGTTTCCGACATTCTCGAATCCAACGGCTCGTCTTCAATGGCAACCGTGTGTGCGGGCTCGCTCGCATTGATGGACTCGGGCTTGAAGATCAAGGCACCGGTATCGGGTATCGCAATGGGACTTATTTCCGACGAAGCGACCGGTAAATACGCCGTTCTTTCCGACATCCTCGGCGACGAAGACCACCTTGGGGATATGGATTTCAAAGTAACCGGAACCCAGAATGGTATTACGGCTTGCCAAATGGATATGAAAGTTAACGGACTTTCGTTCGAAGTGCTGACCGAAGCTTTGATGCAAGCCAAAGCCGGCCGCCTCCATATCCTGGGCGAAATGAATAAAACCATCTCCGAAAGCCGTCCGGATCTGAAACCGCACACGCCGCGCGCGATCGTGATCAAGATCGACCGCGAAATGATCGGCGCGGTAATCGGGCCAGGCGGAAAAGTTGTTCAGGACATCCAGAAAGAATCCGGCGCGACGATCTCTATCGAAGAGAAAGATGGCGCTGGTTTTGTAAGTATATTCTCAGCTGATAAGTCTTCCATGGATAAAGCGGTAGCGCGGATCAAGGGCATCATTATGGTCCCAGAAATCGGTGAAATCTATACCGGTAAAGTGAAGTCGATCATGCCGTTCGGAGCGTTCGTGGAATTCCTCCCGGGCAAAGACGGTTTGTTGCACATTTCCGAGATCAAGTGGGAGCGCCTCGAAAAAATGGACGGCGTTCTTGAAGTAGGGGAAGAGGTGCAGGTGAAGCTGGTCGAAATCGATAAGAAAACAGGAAAATACCGCCTTTCACGTAAAGTATTGTTACCAAAGCCTGAGAACAAAAAAGAGTAAATTGATGTTCTTGTAGGCAGGAACGGTAAAAACGTCGTTATATAACATACTTAATAAAGACATAGATGAGACAGCTAAAGATCAGTAAGCAAATTACCAACCGTGAAAGTCAATCGTTAGATAAATATTTGCAGGAGATCGGTAAGGTGGATTTGCTAACGCCGGATGAGGAGGTGACGTTAGCTCAGAAGATCAGGGACGGGGACCAGCTTGCTTTGGAACGTTTGACCAAAGCAAACCTGCGTTTCGTGGTGTCCGTTGCGAAACAATATCAGAATCAAGGCTTGTCGTTGGGTGATCTGATCAACGAGGGGAACCTCGGTTTGATCAAGGCAGCACAACGTTTTGACGAAACGAGGGGTTTCAAATTCATTTCTTACGCGGTTTGGTGGATTCGTCAGTCGATCCTGCAAGCATTGGCGGAGCAATCGCGTATCGTACGTTTACCCCTCAACCGTGTAGGTTCTCTGAATAAAATTTCGAAGACTTTCTCCGAACTGGAACAACGCTTCGAGCGTGAGCCGTCTCCCGAGGAGCTGGCGGAAGTATTGGAGATTTCTTCTTCGGAGGTGGTCGACACCATGAAAATATCCGGTCGTCACGTATCGATGGACGCTCCGTTCGTACAAGGCGAGGAAAACAGCCTTTTGGACGTTCTCGAGAACGACCTGGAAGACAAGCCCGATTCGGGTCTGGTGAACGAATCGCTCCGCAAAGAGGTACAACGCGCACTATGCACGCTTACGCAACGCGAGGCGGACGTAATCGCCCTGTATTTCGGCTTGAATGGCGAGCATGCGATGACTTTGGAGGAGATCGGGGAGAAGTTCAACCTCACCCGTGAGCGCGTACGTCAGATCAAGGAAAAAGCGATCCGCAGATTACGTCACGTGTCCAGAAGCAAAGCTTTGAAGACCTATTTGGGTTAATGCAACTCAGATGCAAACCTTCTAATTCATTGGATAGCCTCTTTCGGGAGGCTATTTTTATTTCAGAACACGGAAGTTTTTCATGGCTATTTTACAACCATTGATCGACATGGCCGAGATCTGCTACCAGCAGGGCATCCGGCATGTCGTTATTTCCCCGGGCTCCCGCAGCGCCGCATTGACCCTCGCTTTCGCACGTCACGGGGGCTTTCAAACGCACGTAAGCATCGATGAACGCGCAGCCGGTTTCATCGCCCTCGGAATGGCTCAGCAAATCGACGCCCCGGTGGTCTTGATTTGCACGTCGGGTAGTGCCGCCTACAATTTTGCCCCGGCGGTTTCTGAGGCTTTTTTTCAGCAAATTCCGCTGCTTGTGCTTACTGCCGACCGGCCCAGAGAATGGCAGCACCAGTATGACGGCCAGACGATCTACCAGACAGCTATTTTCGGTTCGCACGTGAAGCGTTCTTTCGAGATTTCGCCGGATTATCAGCATCCGGATGTACAATGGGCCATCAACCGTATTACCAATGAGGCGGTTAACCTCGCGTCGCTCGCTCCCAACGGGCCCGTACACATTAATGTGCCTATTAGGGAGCCATTTTATCCGACTTCAGGGGAGGATTTGAAAACTTCGGAGTACATCAGGATTATACAAAGGCAGACAAACGAGGTGACATGGCCGCAGGGCGCCTGGGAAGAGCTGTTGGACGAATGGGAGAACGCGTCGAGAATCCTCATTGCGGGCGGTCAGGGCAAGCCTGATGGCGCATTGAGTGCCGTGCTTACCCGCATCGCCGACGAGTGGCATATTCCCGTTTTGGGCGATTGTATTTCTAATCTTACCGGCGGCGGGGAGTTCGTCCGTCATCACGATCTCTTCCTGGGAAAGAAGGGGGCCGGCACCCTCGGGCCGGATCTTTTGATCACCTTCGGAATGTCTTTTCTTTCGAAGGAATTCAAGCTGTTTATCCGGAAAAATCCTCCGAAACGGCATTGGCATATCGGCGAAGACGCCTTCCTTGCCGATCCTTTTCAGTCCGTCACTAGAGAAATCCCCGGAAAGGCGGCCGCATTTTTTGATCAGTTATTTGAAAAACTTGATTACCAGTTGTTTGTAGAGAATGCTGACCTTACGCACGACACTTCCTTTCATGCATCATGGATAGAAAACGAGCGGAATACACGTCGGAAGAAGCATGAAATGCTGCAAAATCTATCATCGTTCAATGATTTAACTTTGTTAGACTTAATATTTAGATGTGTAAATCTTCCATATCAGTTACATATTGCCAATAGCATGTCGGTACGATATGCAAACATACTGGCAACGGAAACCCAATGGTCCGGTGTATTCGCGAACCGGGGAACGAGCGGGATCGACGGCTGCGTAAGTACCGCCATCGGTGCGGCAAAGGTGAACGGAAAGCCGACATTGCTGATTGTGGGAGATGTGGCATTTCTGTACGATCGTAATGGCCTGCTTATCGACAATCTGCCACAAAATCTGAAAATCGTGGTGCTCAATAACGCCGGCGGGAACATTTTCCGGATGATCGACGGTCCGGGCAGCCTGCCTGAACTCGAAACCTTTTTTGAGACCAGGCACGCATTCTCTGCGCGACGTACCTGCGAGGATTTAGGAATTGCATATTTCGGGGGGTCGGATCTGTCAGAAGCGGAAGCCGTCGTCAAGGAATTCCTGAATTTCAACGGGATTGCCCTGTTAGAAGGATTTACAAATCCCGTTGAAAACACCAATGTCTGGAAAGCACTGAAACAAGCATGTAAAACCGGTAGCTAGCGGCAGTTTTTCGCCGCCTCGGCTGCCGCCAGGGAGTCTTTCAGCACAACCCCCTGCTTCCATATCCTGCACGCCTCCGCGACGTTATTTTGAGCGAAATAGGCTTGTCCGGTCAACCCGTAGAGCAATTCCACAGGTTCCGCAATTTGAATGGCTTTATTGAATGATTTCAGCGCTTCCAGGGTATTTCCTTTTTGCTGATAGTAAATTCCCAGATTGCGTAACGCATAACCGTTTTCCGGTAATTTTTCGAGGGAACGTTCAATGAGTTTACGGGCTTCTTCGGCCCGGCCGGTTTGCAACAGTGCGTATCCTTTATTGTTCAGGGAAAGGGGCTCCGCCGGGTCGCGGCTTAACACCTGGTCGAAGTAAGCGATAGCTTGCGGCCATTGCTTGTTTCTAGACGCAATAAGTCCGAGGTTGTTCAACGCCTGTGGCTGGGCGGGGTCCAGGGTTACGGCCGTTTCGAAATCGAGTTTGGCCTCGTTGTAGGAGCCCATCCGGTAGTATACGGCGCCACGGTTCACATAAGCCTCGACATTTGTCCTACTCAGCTTAAGTGCCATGTCATATTCCGGAATGGCCGCGGAAGGATTCCCCTGAGCCACGAGCAGGTTCCCTCTGATTACATGGAAACGCGTGGAATCCCTGTATTGCTTTTCGATTTGCTCCAAATCGGCTTTCGCCTCGTTCAAGCGCCCGAGATCGAGTGCAGCCTCCGACCGAACGAGATTTGCCTGTACCAGCGAAGGGTCCGTGTGAATTGCTTCTGTTAAAACCTCATAGGCATCGTTTGTACGTCCCAATTTCAACAAAGTTATCCCCTTGTTGAGATAGGCGTCCGAAAAATCTGCATTTTTGGCAATCGCTTCATCGTACAGTCGCAGGGCCTCGGCATAGTTCTTTTGATTCAGGGCCCTGTTGCCTTTAAGGAAGAAATCAGCGGCATCTTTTTTGTTCTGGGCTGTACAGTTTAATAATATTAGTACTAATAAAAATAGCTTAATTAATCTATTGATTTTTAATAACATATAATTAGTAATGGTAAAAAATAGTTATGAGGTACATCAAGGACATCCCTAACCCTCGCTACAAAATCGGTCTGTACCAATGGAACAGCAAGTACATTATTAAAATCGAGTCGGGAATGTATGAGCAAACTTACAAAATCGATGATTACGAAGTTGCCACGACCGACGAGCTGGAAGCGTGTATGGATCCGGAGTTCATCGATGCCGTCGCAGCCCGTTTCGACGATATGCATGCGGGTTTCAATAGCACGCTTGTACGCCACAATGTGCTTTTTTAGGCTTCCGGGCCAATTTGAGGCCAGTGAACGTATACGGTTTTAATGTACTTTTCGTTAGATAGCAAATAATTTTAAGCGGTAAGTGAAGGCCAAAATATTCTTTATCGGGGATATGGTAAACCACAAAAACTTAATTCAAAACTCCACCAACTCAGTATCTATGGTTTTTAAACACGGCGCCTCCACCATCGGCATGTTCGTATGTGTAGGCGCGTCTTCCGTAGTGGCCCAGAATACGCTCAGTATTACGGAGCCGGAAGCACATTTTCGCAACGGCCTCGAATATTACGCAAAGTCTAATTACGTTGCTGCCAGGCAGGAATTCGGCGAGTTCCTGAATTCGCAGGATAAATTGCTCAGTACCAGCGACTATAATAAAGTTACGGCTGAGTATTATGTAGCGGTTACGGGGCTGTACCTCAATTATCCGGAAGCGGAGGTGCAGGTCGACCGGTTCGTCAAGAATCACGCCGAACACCCCAAGGCACAACTCATTTACAGCGATCTGGGCAAGTATTATTATGAAAGCGGCAACTACGAAAAGGCCATTACCTATCTCGAAAAGGCGGTAGATATGCCCGGTACCGGTGCAGGGCAACTGGAAAGTGCTTACCGGCTCGCGATGTCGTATTACAACACCAAGCAGCCCGACCTTGCCTTACCGTTGTTTAACCAGGTGAAGAACGAGGCGGGCTTCGCGAATGCAGCGGACGCTTCTTTTTACGCGGGCGTGATCAACTATCAAAAAAACAATTTCGAGGAGGCTTATCAGGATTTCAAGCGGATAGAGGACCATCCGTATTACAAGAACGAAGCTCCCAACTGGATCATTTCCTCGCTTTATCAACTCAAAAAGTTCGACGAGCTACTTGCTTACGGCGAACGCATCCTGGGCGCGCAAAGGGGAAATACGAAACTCGACGATGTGGCATTGTATGTAGCGGAGGTATATTACGAGAAGGGGGATTATGCTAATGCCGTCAAGGCGTACGAGCGTTACAAGCGCATGCGCCCGGGTGCGATCCCTCCGACGGTAGCATTGCATTATGGACACGCGCAGTTCCGTAATAACAATTTTGAAGGCGCGATTGCTTCTCTCAAACCCATTGGAAATGGCAAGGATTCTGTTTCGCAATATGCATCTTACATATTGGGTATCAGTAACTTAAAGACAGTTAATTTAAGTAATGCTTTAACGTCATTCGGCAATGCTGCCGCTTTGGATTTCAATCAGGTAGTGAAGGAGGAAGCCACCTATAACCACGCAAAGGTGCAGCTGGAGCTCGGTAATAATACGGACGCCATTAAAGAGCTTAACAACTACATGGTAAAGTATCCGGATAGCAAACATACGGAGGAAGCAACCGAGCTTATAGCCGAAGGATATGCCAATGCGAGTAATAGCGCAGGGGCAATAAAGTACATTGAAGGGCTCAAAACGAGGAATGCTAAAATTAATAGTACCTATCAGCGGTTGACCTACAACCAGGGGGGTGACGGATTTTAACGCCGGACGCTACGAGCAGGCCATTGCCATGTTCGATAAGTCGCTCAAATTCCCGATCGACGCCGAGTTATTCAATGCCGCATCGTTTTACAAGGCAGAGTCGGTATACGGTGCGAAGCGTGTGGACGAAGCGGCCACCTTGTACAACCAGATTGCCAGGAACCCGAAAGCAGGCATTTACGCAAGAAAGAGCCTCTATGCTTTGGGTTATATTTACTACAACCAGAAGAAATACAGCCAGGCCTTACCCTATTTCCGCGATTTTACCAACAACATCGAAGGGATGGATGCCGAAATGATCGAGGACGCGCATGCAAGGCTCGCGGATTGCTATCTGGCCGCGAAAAATTACAACGAAGCGATCCGCACTTACGAGCAGGTGGCGGCGAAGGGGAAAGTCGACAAGGATTACGCATTATTCCAAAAGGCCCGCGCATATGTGTACATGAACCGCGAGGCCGAGGCTAAACGGCAGTTTGAACTGCTGATCAGCCAATATCCGCAGTCGAAGCATCTGGACAACGCCTATTTCCAGCTTGCCGACATCGATTTCCAGAATCAAAGCTATTCCGCGGCTGTGAAAGGCTTCACACGCATGATCAATGAGAAACCTAAAAGTCCGCTGATTCCCGCAGCGTTGCTGCGTCGGGCGCAGTCGTACTACAATTTGCAGGTGTACGAGCAGGCAATCGTCGATTTCCGTAAAATCCTGACCGAATATTCCGATTCGCCCTCCGCGGAAAGCGCACTGGAAGGTATCCAGGAAAGTTATACGGCGGTTGGCCGGCCGGAGGAATTCAACCAGGTGCTGGGCGTCGTCCGGAAGAACAATCCCGGTAACGAAAAACTAGAAGGTGTCGAGTTCGATAATGTACGGAACCTGTATTATGCGGAAAAGTACGAAAACGCGATTTCGGCGTTGCAGGAATTCCTGCGAACTTACCCTGCCAGCAAATACCAGTACGATGCGACTTATTTCATCGCATCTTCTTACGACAAGACGAACCGCGTGAACGAAGCGCTTCAATACTATAATAAAGTGGTTCAGCAAAACCGGTCACAGTTTGTGGGCGCTGCGGCTCAGCGTTCGGCGGAACTGGAAATCGGTCGTGGAAACTTTAATAATGCTGTCACGAATTTCCGCGTGCTCTCCCGCAACGCGGAAAACAAGAAGGACCAGGCAACGGCATGGACTGGGCTGATGGATACCTACTTCACCTTGAAAAACTACGATTCCACGCTCTATTATGCGAAGGAGATCATTAATATGGGCAATGTGGTACCCGGCAGCCTGGGCAAGGCGCAGCTTTATCAGGCCAAGGTGCCTTATGAGAAGGGCGACCTGAAAAAGGCGGCGGAGGAGTTTAAGAAGATTTCGGCTTCATCCAAGGACGAGTTCGGTGCCGAAGCGGCCTACTGGTCCGCCATGATCCTGTACAAAGAGAAGAAATACAAGGAGGCTGAAACGGCCATCATCGAATTGGGCAGAAACTTCGAGGGATACGACTATTGGCGTGCACGCTCGTTCATCCTGCTTGCGGACGTATACGTGGGCATGAACGAGAAAGTCCAGGCGAAGGCTACGCTGAATTCCATTATCGAGAATTCGGACGACAAGGAAGCGGTAGAGCTCGCGAAGGAGAAGTTGAACCAAATCGAAAAATAACCAGTGGAACCCTGCTGTTTCATCAAAAACTCATTACTCATGACGCATTCCAAGTTATTACGTTCTTCACTGTTCCTGATTACGCTGGGGTTTTCCTCCCAGTTTGCTATCGCGCAACGCGGGGAGATCGAAAGCCAGACTTACGAAATTATTAAAGATAAAAGCATTGAATTTGCACCCGCCAACCGGGTTTTCGATAAAGTACAGCCCGTGCAGGGCGAGACGGGAAAGAAAAAGGTCTCGTACCAGATCGTAGACCCGGTGATCGATATTGCTTCGCCCAAGCTTACGCCGGCGGTCGGCGTATCGTCCGACGAAAAGGGCCGTCAGGACGAACCTGACGTTTTGAACAACTACGTCAAAGCGGGAGGCGGTAATTACGGTCGTTTTCTCGGCGAAATATTTGTGGGGGGACGGCCGAAGGAAGATCTTGCGTTCACGACCCAGCTGAAACATCTTTCGGCCGCCAACGGCCCCGTGGACGGCAAGAATTCGGCCAACGCAGCGACCAGCTTTAAGATCGGCGGCAAATACATCAGGGAGAAGTATAAAGTCGACGCAGGCTTTAATTTCGACCGCAAAAACTATTACTTCTATGGTTATCGGCCACAGCCGGAAGGCGTGGTGGTGGACCGCGACACGATCCGTCAGACAATTAACCAGTTCGGATTTAACCTTGGCTTCGAAAATACGGATGCTTCGGTGCTGGTCGATTATTCGGTGAAGACGGGCCTCAATACCCTGAAAGACCGCTACAATGCATCGGAAATCGATTGGGGAACCAATCTTACCGCCTCTGTACCTATTTCAGAGTCGTTTTTTGCGCTGCTTGAAGCAGATGCCTACGTGTCGCAGCGCGTCGACTACTTCACCTATAATCGTAACTTGTTCCGTGTTAGACCGACGTTCAAGTACGTGAACGACCTGTTTTCCGTTTCGGCGGGTATCAATGCCGTGAATGAGACGGATAACCAGCTGGATGTAAACAGGACGAAAGCCTTTCCTGCCGTGAATCTAGACGTAACACCGTTCTCCGGGGTGCATATTTTCGCGGGCTGGAACGGGGATATCGTTCGAAATACATTGAAGAGCATGCTGAGCGAAAATCAATGGCTGGGGCCTAACGTATTGATCCTGAATACGGAAAAGACTTCCGATATCAGCGCGGGCGTGAAAGGAGAGACCGGTACGGGTATTAATTATGAGGGAAAAGTGGCTTATACTTCCTACCGCAACTTTTATTCGTTTAACAACTCGCTTTCGGATACTTCCCGTTTTTCGGCGATTTATGACCCGGGTAAAACCAAGGTGCTGACCATCTCCGCACAAGCTGGCTATAATTTCAATGAGTTGTTCAAAACATCGCTCAAAGCTAACTTCTTCGACTATGCCGTGGACAAGGTGGAGGAGCCGTGGCACCGTCCGGATCTCACTTTGAACTGGTTCAATGCCCTTACCATCAGCAAAAAACTGTTCGTAACAGCCGATTTTTATATGCTCAGAGGGCTGAAAGCGAAAAATTTTCAGACGGGCGTCGTAACGAAATTGCCTGTAATTGCCGATCTGAATTTGAAAATCGACTACCTGTTAACCAGGAACTTCTCTGCGTTCGTGAACCTGAACAACGTGCTGGGCAAGAAGTACCAGCGCTACCAGTATTACCCGCAGCAGGGGCTTAACTTTATTGCCGGATTGTCATTTTCTTTTTAACTTCGCTGAGTTAACACCAAACTTCGTTCATGATAGCAGTCGAAACAGTCATCCGGAAACTCATTGGAGAATACGAATTCGTGATCATTCCCGGGTTCGGAGCCTTGCTTTCTCACCAGGTTCCGGCCGTGTATGACGGTAATTCAGGGATTTTCACGCCGCCTGTTAAAAGGCTGGCATTTAATGAGTACCTGAAACTCGACGACGGGCTGTTGGCTAACTATATTTCACGTCATGAAAAAGTGACCCATGCCGACGCCCTGGATTACATCAAAGGTTATACCGATCGCCTGAGGTCGGGGCTGGATCTCAATGGAGAAGTGAGCATTGCAGGTATCGGCGAGTTCAAGCAGAACGTGGAGGGAAAGCTGGTGTTCGAACCTAACACCGGTAAGTACTTTAAGGATGAATGGTATGGCTTCGAAAAGGTAAAAGCCGTTGAAATACAAGGCCGGCCGGTCGCTGCATTGAACTCCGCGGAATACACGGGCGACGATGTTGAAGTGGTCGAACTGGAAAATGAAAGAAAGCCACGTTTCCGTTGGACAGGCTGGGCTGCGGCAGCGGTGATCGCCGGGTTGCTATGTGGGCTCAGTTTCTTTCTGGTGAATACGGAAAACGAATACATTAAGAGCACGCTGAACCCTTTTGCCGAAATGTTCGGGCGCAATGAGCCTGCGGAAACCACCGTGGTTAGAAACGACACCCGGCCTGAACCATCGCCGGTGACGGAGCCCATCGCGGTAAAGACAAACCCTGTGCCCGTTGATTCCGCCGCTGCCGTTGCTTCCGCACCCGTCGCGGAGGTGGCCCCAGCGGTTGCCGAGGCCAAGCCGACCGATATTGCATCCGCTAAATTCTATGTTATAGCCGGTGCATTCAAGGGAACAAGACAGGCCAAAGTTTTGCTTGCCCAGCTGAATGAAAAAGGTCTGACAAAAGCATTCATTATCCCGGGCGACGAACGCAGCAAAAAGGTGAAAGTGGCTGTGGACGGCTTTGACAATGAAACGGATGCCTACCGTGCGTCGGCTCAACTCAAAGCCGTGATCGGCGAAGCAGGCTGGGTTTTCAAGAAGAAATAACGTTTTAAAATACAGAGATGCGAAAAGGAGGTCATCGGCCTCCTTTTTTGTTGCATACGTTTTTTACTATTTTTACGTTTTCGGAAAAGAAAAACCCAGATTGATAAATGATCACATTACAGGCAGAAGACCGGCAGCGTATCGCAATTTCATGGGCGTGGTCCTTCGGGATTACGGCTGCGATGTTGGGCATATTCTTCTTCATCCGGCTGAGCTCGTCACTTCCCAAAGCCGAACCTATGGAGTTGTTCGTGGAAGTGAATTACGGGACCAGTAAAGTCGGCAAGGGAGATATTCAGACGTTCAACAAGCCCAACGACAGCAAGGTTGCCGAAAACATGAAAGCGGATGCCGACGAAGTGAAGAAAATCAAATCGGTCGCTACACCAAAACCGACGCCTCCGACACCACCTAAAATAGAGTCACCAAAGCCCACAAAAACTGTCGCTGAAAAGCCGGTAATCACGTCCAAGACGGAAAGCCCGGTGGAAGCTCCGGAGAAGACCGACGTTAAAAAATCGACGGGTAACGAGAATGCTTCTGCCCCCGTTGCAAAACCGGCTCCTGAAAAAGCCATCAATAAAGACGCTTTGTTCAGCAAATCGTCCGGCAGCAAATCGGGAAGCAATGGCACTAATGGAACGAAAAGTGGCGTTGGCGGCAATAACAATGGCGACGATGCCGAAGGGGTAGGCGACAAAGGCTCCAAAACCGGTAGCCTCTTCGCAAAAACCTACAAAGGCGAAGGCGGAGGCGGCGGGACGAATGTCGGCCTTAATCTTTCGGGATGGAGCTGGTCCAGGAGACCAGTGGTGGATGACAATTCCGATGCCACCGGAGATATCACTTTCAAGATCACGGTCGACAAAAACGGTCGTGTGAAGAGCGTGATTACACAAAGCACAACGGTAACCGATTACGCGGTGGTCAATAAATATAAGAGCGCCGTCAGAGACCTTACTTTCGTACCCAAGTCGGCCAATGTGCCCGATGAATCGATCGGTACCATTACCTTTAAAATACGTTCACGTTAATATCTAAATGACATATCAGGAAACGATCGGGTATCTGTACGACAGGTTACCGGTTTTTCAGAATATCGGGGCCCGTGCTTTCAAGCCGGGCCTTCATACTACCAGGGAGCTGTGCAGGCTCCTGGGAAATCCGCAGGATAAATACCCAACCATTCATATCGCCGGCACTAACGGCAAAGGAAGCACTTCGCACATGTTGGCGGCAATTCTCCAGGAAGCCGGATACAGGGTCGGGCTGTACACGTCGCCTCATTTGAAGGATTTTCGCGAGCGGATCCGTGTAAACGGTATGTATGTGCCGGAAGAATTCATTGTTCAATTTGTCGATGATCAAAAATCTAACATCGAAAGATTGTCGCCATCGTTCTTTGAGGTGACTGTGGCGATGGCATTTGCCTATTTCGAGATAGCCGGTGTAGACGTTGCCGTGATCGAAGTAGGCATGGGTGGCCGGCTGGATTCGACAAACATTATAACGCCCGAACTATCGGTGATCACGAATATCAGCTTTGACCATATGCAGTTTCTGGGAGATACGCTCGCCAAAATTGCGGGCGAAAAAGCAGGTATTATCAAAAACGGCGTCCCGGTTGTCGTGAGTGAGGAGCAGGGCGCCGAGGTTGTCGAGGTTATCACCGCCGCTGCGGAAGCCGCAAATGCGCCGTTGACGTTTGCTGCGCGGACGTATGAGGCGTCGTATGTAGATATGCGTGAAGGAAAGATGCTTGTGGATATACTTAAACGCGGGTCCGGTGATGTTGTGGCGGAGCACATTGCGCTGGATCTGACGGGCTCATACCAGTTGAAGAATGTAGCCGGCGTGTGGGCTGCAAAAGAGGTGCTGGTGTCGAAAGCCTGGAATATCGGAGATGAAGCGGTGTTTCGCGCACTTGCATCCGCCAGCGCGATTACAGGTTTAAAAGGGCGCTGGCAGAAACTGGGCCAGGCACCCGACGTTTATTGTGATACGGCACATAATGCGGCCGGCCTAGCGATGACCCTGGCGCAATTCGAATCCGTTTGCAAAGGAAGAAAGCGATTTGTAATCGGATTTGTCGGCGATAAGGACATTTCGGCAATGTTGAGGCTATTTCCGCAGGACGCAGAATATTATTTCTGCGAACCATCGAATATGAGGGCTTTAAAGGCCGTGGAATTGCAGGCAAGGGCGCTTGAACACGGTTTGAAGGGGAAATCCTTTCGAAATGTGAACGAAGCGCTTAAAGAGGCCGTAAGGGATTCGGCACCGACCGACGCAATCTACGTGGGCGGTAGTACCTTTGTGGTCGCAGACATTGATAGTTTATAGAGCATAGAAGTATAATGGCAAGAAGAAAGTTACAGCACTACAGGTTCAGTGAGCAGGCAGAAAACGTAGTCCAGGCGGGAAAACCGCTTTATTCGGAGATCAAAGGCAATTGGAACAAGCTTTATTTCAATAATGAAAGTCCGATCGTAGTAGAGCTGGCGTGCGGAAAGGGCGAGTATACCATCGGGCTCGGCAGGAAATTTCCGGACAAGAATTTCATCGGTGTCGACATTAAAGGGGACCGGATTGCCCGGGGCAGTGCATTGGCTACCGGGTATAATCTATCGAATGTGGCATTTCTGCGGGCGGGCATCCAGTATTCGGACGATTTTTTCGCGGAAAATGAGTTGAGTGAAATCTGGCTTGTCCACCCGGATCCGCAAATCCGCGAACGCTACGAAAAATATCGGCTGACCAACCCCACATTTCTCGCCAAATATGCGACGTTTTTGAAGCCCGGCGGAATGTTTTTTCTGAAAACCGACAATACATTCTTCTACGAATACAGTCTGCAGACTTTGGATGAGGCTCCGCACTTCAAAATATTGGAGCATACCGATAACCTCTATGAGTCGCATTTGCTGGATGAGCACCACGGCGTCCGCACACATTACGAAGGGATTTTTACCGCGAAAGGCTATACGATCAAATATATTAAAGCTCAGGTGGTTTAAATGAAAAAGCCCCATTCCAGCCAAATGCCGGGATGGGACTTTTATGTCTCTATATCTGAGATCACTTCTTGATCAGACCCGCGAAGTAGTAAACGGTTCTAACGAGCTGAGACACGTAAGACATTTCGTTGTCGTACCATGCAACGGTTCTAACAAGCTGAACATCACCGACTTTCTGAACGCGCGTCTGCGTTGCGTCGAACAGTGAGCCGTAGCTGATACCGATGATATCGCTGCTCACGATCTCGTCTTCAGTGTAGCCGTAGCTTTCATTAGCAGCAGCTTTCATAGCGGCGTTAATTTCTTCCACGGTAGTTTCGCGACCCAGAATAGCCGTCAATTCAGTCAATGAACCGGTAAGAGTCGGAACGCGTTGAGCGGAACCGTCGAGTTTACCTTTCAATGAAGGCAATACGAGGCCGATAGCTTTTGCAGCGCCGGTGCTGTTGGGAACGATGTTCTGAGCAGCGGCTCTTGCTCTTCTCAAATCGCCTTTCGGATGCGGGGCATCCTGAGTATTCTGGTCGTTCGTGTAAGCGTGGATGGTCGTCATAAGGCCATTTACGATGCCGAATTTCTCTTCCAGCACTTGCGCCATCGGTGCAAGGCAGTTGGTTGTACAAGAAGCACCGCTTATAATGGTTTCGGAACCATCGAGAATGTTATGGTTTACGTTGAAGACGATTGTTTTCAGATCTCCCGTAGCAGGAGCGGAGATTACCACTTTTTTAGCTCCTGCCTTAATGTGGGCACTTGCTGATTCTGCGCTTGTGAAGAAACCTGTACATTCGAGAACTACGTCCACATCATGTTGCGCCCAGGGAATTTGGGAAGGATCACGCTGCGCGTAAATAACGACGTTTTCGCCGTTGACAACGATTGAATTGTCGGTTGGTTTGACATCGGCGTCAAAACGTCCCTGTGCAGTATCGTATTTGAGGAGGTGTGCTAATACTTTTGGACTGGTCAAATCATTGATGGCTACGATATCGATGCCCTCCATGTTATAGATTTGACGGTAAACAAGGCGGCCGATGCGGCCGAATCCATTGATTGCGACTTTTACTTTTGACATATCGAGGTAGATTGGTTATTTCAGCCGCAATATTAATAAAAATGTATGCGGATGAAAAGTGTTAAAAGAAATATAAGAGAGAAAGCAGCTAGCTACGCGATAAACTATTCATGTTAGTAAAGTACTAAATTTCAGGAATGCTCGAGTTTCAATTTTGCTAATTACAATAGCTAGCAGATTTCATCTTATTTAACCTTGCCTTGATTACATAGTAATAACTTATTATATTGCGGCCTGGTTCCGTGACTCATTCTACTTGTGCGAATGTTTGAGGTCCATAATTTGCTTAAAGTTTATTTTTAAGTAAATTGTAAAACACTGTAAAACAACTAGTTAAATTAATTACATTAATTATATACTTTAATATGAATTTTGCCGAGCAAATTGAAAATTACTGGTCAAACCGCGAGCTGTTAAAAGAAGAATCCGCAAAGAATTTTATCCGCGACATTATAGAAGAAGTCGACAAAGGCCGGCTCCGTGTAGCTGAACCTGATGCTAACGGCGGATGGGTCGTTAACGAAGCGCTAAAAAAAGCGATTATCCTTTACTTCCCAATCCAGCAAATGCAGGTTAGCGAGGTTGGCATTTTCGAGTACCACGATAAAATGAAACTAAAATCCGGCTACGAGCAGCTAGGCGTTCGGGTGGTGCCGCCCGCTGTGGCCAGATATGGTGCGTATATTTCCAAAGGAGTAGTGCTGATGCCTTCTTATGTAAACATCGGTGCTTATATAGACGAAGGAACGATGGTCGATACCTGGGCTACCGTCGGAAGTTGTGCACAGATCGGCAAGAATGTTCACCTGAGCGGGGGTGTTGGAATAGGAGGGGTGCTCGAACCGGTTCAGGCCGCTCCCGTAATTATCGAAGATGGGGCATTCGTCGGTTCACGCTGCATTGTCGTAGAAGGCGCGCGGGTAGGCAAAAGAGCTGTTCTCGGTGCAGGTGTTACCATTACAGGCAGCTCGAAAATCATCGACGTAACCGGCAGCGAACCTGTTGAATATAAAGGATATGTACCCGAAGACTCAGTGGTAATCCCCGGTACATTACCGAAAGAGTTCGCCGCAGGCACGTATCATGTCCCTTGCGCGCTGATTATCGGTAAGCGCAAACCAAGTACAGACCTTAAAACCTCGCTAAACGATGCCTTGCGCGACAATAGCGTAGCCGTATAATCCAGCAAAAAAACATATAGATAGTACATTCTCCGTGCGGCGTGTTTTTTCATGCCGCACTTTTTTTGCCACATTTACATAGTATACAAAAGTAAACTCCCGAACATCGACGTATAATTCTGTAAAATCCTAGTAGTTTATTTAAGTAAATCATCGCGCATTTTATTCTAATGAACGTTATTAAATTGCATGACACACTTTAATGATTTACATTTGTACTATTATTGATTACAATATGGATTTGACTGAAAAGATTAAACAGATACTGATTGATAAAAATATCAGTCCCTCTCTATTCGCAGACGAAATCGGAATACAACGGTCAAGTATGTCTCATGTACTGGCGGGCAGGAACAAGCCAAGCCTGGATATGGTGCAGAAGATCGCAAAACGCTTTCCAGATTTGGGAGTCAGCTGGATTCTCGATGACGAGCCACTACCTGCGACGGCCAGCGAACCCGTCTTAGATTCGCGTAGAAGACCCGTTTCCGCGCCACAGTCCGCACAGGCAAATGTCGTGAAAGAGAAACCACCCGTTCCGCCAGAAAAAAAGATCGAAAAAGTGCTTATTTTTTACTCTGACGGCACTTTTCAGGAGTTCAAACGGGGGTGACAAATCGGCTGTCACAAATTCAAAAATCGAAGATTTACTTCAAAAGCAGCACTGTACCCTGGATTTCCTGCGCGGTTGTCTCAATCACGTAGGGGTAGCTGCCGGGTGGGACAGGGGTATTTTTATAGGTTCCATCCCACGGCTTTTCGTAACCTTTGGAATAATAGATGAGCTCGCCCCACCGGTTATAGATCCGCATTTGTACAATTTGGTCGTTGACGTTAAAAATTTCAAACGTATCATTAAGACCGTCACTATTCGGCGTGAAGGACGAGGGAACATACATACGCTTTATCATATACACCAGTACGCTGTCTTCCGCCACACACCCATTCTCCGACGTCACACGCAGGCGATACAACTGCTCGGCCTGAACGGGTGAAATGGTGGCCACGCTTTCGTCGGGAGCGGAAAGCAAACCTTCGGGCGGCGACCAGGCGTAAGTGTATGACGCAACATCCGGCGATAGGTGCGGGGTAACCGAGTCGCTGCTGCCTTCCGGAATTCCTTTCCTTTCAGGCAATGTCACCGAGAACTGATCAACGCCAATTTCAATGGTGTCCTTCCCGGCACATCCCGGCGTTGCATCATCGATTTCGAGGACATACGTCCCCGGCTCTTTTATAGTAAGATCCGGGCTTTTCGCTTCCAACAAAATGCCGCCGTGTCGCCACGTTAATTTTTGCTCCGCCGCAACTACGCCACCATTGGCAAGCAAGACAACCGAATCGGCCGGGCATAGCATCCGCTTGTCTGCCGTGATCTCCGCCGGAACAGGATCGGCAAAAGCTACCTTTACAATGGCCGAAGTCGTATCGCGAGAGCATTTTTTAGTATAACTCTTGATCACCGAGTAGTTTCCTGAATCCTTTACCGTGATGCTCGCTCCCGTAGCGCCCGGAATGTTCAGACCATTCAGTTGCCATTGATACGACCAGTCCGCAGCACTTTCGGTAGACAACTCGACTGGCGACTCGGGGCAGAAACTGACTTCCGAAACGACCTGACCGTTCTGTTTGATAACGGGCGGCTCCGGCTGGTCGTCATTGCAGTCGATCACCAGTAACTGAAAATCCCGGCGTACCATTCCAATGCGCTTTCCGTTTCTGAACTCCTCGCATTGAACCGTAAAAACATACAAACCCAATGCATTGGCGGTTACCGTGAGCTTCCCCGAGGCGTCGACACGCAATGGACTGCTCCCGGGAATCACATTGGAGAGGTTTACGCCTTTCGACCACGTTACCAGTGGATAGGAGCTTTTGGAAGTACCGTCGCCAGTGGACTGCGTAGGGCTCGTGTTACCGCGCATAGGCGTAACGAGCGAATAACGGAGCTCATCACCATCGGCATCGCTGGCACTCATGTTCATGGAAAATGGACGGTTACTGCAAATGTACTGCCCGTTGGGCGCAACGAATTCGGGGGAGGAGTTGGGAAGGGAAAGGGGAGGGAATTCCAGGTAAAATACCATTCCGTTATCACCGGGTTCCTCTATATTATTGATGTCGTCGTTGCGGCAACAGCGCTCCCAGACCATGAAATACCCGTCCGGATCATTGTATTTGGCCGGATCGAGATAGATGGTTCCCTTGTAATAACCAATGGATGTGTTAAGTGACCGGCTGCTGGCACATGCCCTGTTTTGATAGGTGATCTGCTCCGTCCTGAGGTAATCTACCTCGACCTGCGCTTTATAGCTCCTGTTGCTTTTCTGATAAATGTACAAAGTGGCGCTCAGGTCGCGATTGCCGGGAACATTGGGTTTGGGGATAACAAGATTGTTTTGATCCCAGAACTGGATCAGTGTGATCTCGAACTGCCCGGTCAAGCCGGTCGGCTTCATCTGTAACTCACCGCCCACTATGTGATTGGCATAAGCTAACGGCGTAAGCCAGCTTAACAGCAGGAAAACAAATAATCGGAACCGTATATCTTTCAACATCGTGAGTGATTTGGTTAACGCCGACGCTCTAAAATAGTCAATTAACAGTATATCATCCGATTAACAGGAGATTAATTTTTTGACCGGGAAGCGGCCACTGCGCCAATTGTGTCCTGCCTACAATTTTTCGGTATTACCGGACAGCACAGGATAGTAGGGAATGCAAATACAGATACATTGTGAGAAATAATACAATTCGAATCATTAATTGTATATATCGAACATTGTTGACGATATATACTTCACCGCCACCATGTTGTCTTCCGGCAGTATGTTTGAATTTATTATTTCCTTTCGGGCCGCTCCGGCCGCTATGTTCCACCTAAAACGATACCCGATGAAGAAAACCAAAGCATGACACTCATTTTACAGATCAAACATTAACTATTCCAATCCTAAACGTATGAATCAACCTCGACAATTAAAATTCGACACTGGCCTGCGTTCGCTTAGCAAACTAATACTTGGCCAGATGTTACTGGGAGTGGTGCTCACGGGTTTCCATGAAGCCGGTGCGGCCGTCGCCCCGCTGAAAGACCCGGTCACTGTGACTGCCGACCGCACGCTCGGCGGAAAAGTAACTGACGAAAATGGCGCCGGTCTCCCCGGCGTAAGCGTAATCGTGAAAGGTTCCAGCACCGGTACTGTCAGCGATGCAGAAGGCCACTACTCGATCAATGTGCCTGAAACGGGTAACCCGATTTTAGTTTTCTCGTTCGTCGGGTACGTACCAAAAGAGATAACAGTGGGAAATCAGACGTCCCTGGACGTTCAGTTAGCCGTGGATAACAAAGCATTGGAAGAAGTAGTCGTGGTGGGCTATGGTACCCAACGCAAGCGTGACATTACATCTGCTGTTTCCAATATCAATATGGAGGATATCGGCGAAGTGCCCAAGTCTAACGTCACCCGGATGATCCAAGGCCAGGCGCCGGGTGTGATCATCAAACAAAAAAGCGGTACCCCCGGCCAACAATTCGAAGTAAAAGTGCGGGGCATCAGCTCGCTCGGGGCTGGCAGCGACCCATTGTATGTAATCGACGGATTCCCGGTCGGTATTTCGGTCGGACAAAACCTGAACCCGAACGATATCGAGACCATCACGGTACTGAAAGACGCCGCCTCGACGGCTATTTACGGTGCCCGGGGTTCCAATGGTGTGGTTTTGATCACCACAAAGTCCGCAAAGGAGGGCAAGACAAGCCTCAACGTTTCGGTCGACTACGGTATCCAGAACGTACCGGATAGTAGAAAAACCAAGGTGTTGAACGGTCAGGACTTCGCCCAGTTCAAGAAAGAGGTTTTCATCGGGCGCTTCGTGCTGGCCAACAAGCGGCAACCTACTAACGAGGAAATCCCCATTGACTTCCGCAACCCCGAAAACACGAAGTATTCTACCAACTGGTTTGACCTCATTCTGAATAACAATGCGCCGTACACCGACGTGAACGTTTCATTGTCATCCGGCAAAGGCCCCATCAAATCAATGGTTTCCATCGGCTATTACAAAGAAGAAGGCGCATTGAAATACACCGATTACGACCGCGCCTCCGTACGCACGAACCTTGCCGGCGATATCAATAAGTTCATTTCGATGGGTGTGAATATCGCGGGAAGCTACTCGCGTTCGAGCCTTGCCGCTACGGACGGTCGGAGTGCGCTTGTCGGACTTTCGCTGATCAGCGACCCGCGTTACCCGGCCTATGATGAAAAGGGCGAGTTGATCCCGTATTATAATGGTGTCGGCGATATCTTCGGTTTTCCAAATCCGCTGTATCTGCTGAAAGCCATCGATCGCAACCGGAACATTGCCGACGTGCTTGCCAATGGTTATATCGATTTCAATATCGCCAAAGGTCTGAAATTCAGAACGTCGGTCAATGCGAAGATCAATTACAACAAATACAAGGAATATGTTCCTTCTACGATTGGCCTGGCTATCGCAACCGGCACGAACGGCGCGCCTCCGCGCATTGCGACCGAGCGAGACGATATGGAAGAATTACGCAATTATACGGCCGACCAGTTACTGACCTACAATGTGAATTTTGGCGAAAACCATCATTTGGACGCAATGCTGGGTTATACCGCGCAGCAGGAGATTGTAAGGGGCCTGTACGGCTCGGGTAACACTTTTCCCGACGACCTTGCGCCGTTTCTGGGGAATGCGACTATCCGTTCGTCGAACTCCATGGAGCGTAAATGGACGATGCTTGCTTACCTGGCCCGTTTGAATTACTCATTCAAAGACCGTTACCTGTTTTCGGCGTCTTTCCGCCGCGAGGGCAGCTCCCGTTTCAGCGAAGGGCACCAGTTCGGCAACTTTCCCGCCGTATCGGTGGGATGGAGACTTTCGGAAGAACCCTTTATCCCGAAAGCGGCATGGCTTACGGACCTTAAACTGCGCGGCAGCTGGGGTATGACCGGTAATAACACTTACCAGGTAAGCGCCAACAACAACTTCGGTACCGGGCAAAACGCAGGCGACGACGGCAACTATGCCAGTCTGGCGTTCCTCGGGCTCAACAACTATGTTTTCAACAACACTTTGGCTTCCGGCAAGACGGTAACCCGTTTTGCAAACTCCGAGCTTACCTGGGAAAAATCCAACCAGCTGAACATCGGTCTCGACCTTGCCACATTCAACAACCGTCTTGTATTCACGGTCGAATATTACAAGAAGATCACCGACGACATGTTGCTCGGGTACAATATCCCCGCTGTATCCGGTTTTACATCAACCCTGAAAAATCTGGGGAAAGTCCAGAACCAGGGCGTAGAAATTGCGGGTAGCTACCGTATGAAGATCGGTCAGGTGAATTTCCGGACCAATGCGAACATTACTTTTAACCGGAACAAGATCCTCGCGATCCGCGGGCAGAACGATTTCATTTTACAGGGAAGCCAGTATGGCGGGTATAATATCCAGCAAGTGGGCCGGCCGATCGGTATGATATTCGGTTATAAAAAACTGGGTATCTTCAATACGCAGGCTGAAATCGATGCTTCTCCTGTGCAGGAAGGCGCCGTGCCGGGAGCGATGAAATTTGCCGATTTACATGGCGCACCTGACGGTGGTCCAGACGGCATCGTTTCTTATGATACCAAAGACATGACCGAAATCGGCAACCCGAACCCGAAATTCAACTGGGGGTGGACCATCGGTGCGGATTACAAACGCTTCGATGTGAGTGTTTTGCTCATGGGTGCACACAAGTTCGACATTTACCGGAATATCGAGGCTTCCACTATGAATATGGACGGTGTTTTCAATGTGCTCGAAAAAGCAAAAGACCGCTGGCGCTCACCTGAAAACCCTGGTCCCAACCCGAACGACAAGCACTCGCAAGGTGGAACGGACTATTTCAAATGGTCACGCGAGAGCAGCGAACGGTACGTTTACGACGGAAGCCATACGTGGATCAAAAACGTGACGATCGGTTATACGCTTCCGAAAGTGGATGGCATCCTGTCCGATGCGCGCATCTTCGTCAATGCGGCCAACTTGCTGCTGATCACCAAATATCCGGGCAACAACCCCGATGCGGGCGTGCGCGGCGGAACCGAACTGAATAACGACGATGAGTCTTATCCGGTCCCAAGAACATTCTCCGCAGGTATTAAAGTTAACTTCTAACAATGACGAAGATGAAAAAAGTAACGATACTCGGAATCGCTCTGGCACTTTGTCTGTCGTCATGCAGCGAGGATTTCCTGAATCAGACCGATCCGACCAAGGTAGGGGTGGATGTGTTTTATAAAAATGAAGAGCAGGTAAAACAGGCCCTGAGCGGCGTTTACAGCCAAATACAGGGTTTAACCAACACAGCCTACCTGTTTGGTGAGTTTCAGACCGACAACACGACCATTGACCTGAACCCGTCGGACCGTGGCGGTGCCGGGGGCTGGGAAGCATTTGAATTTGGCACGGTAAACTCCGGCAACAACGAAATCGCCAACCTATGGAACGGCTACTATGCAGCTTTGTACAATTGCAACCTGACACTGGAAAAAATGGTGGATGCCACCATGAGCGAAACGGGCAGAAAGGAAGTGGAAGGTCAGCTCAAATTCCTGCGGGCTTATATGTATTTCAATCTGGTACAGTATTTCGGGGATGTAGTCATCGTGACTTCCACGCTCGCCACGCCCGACCCCGCATTCGACCTCGTGCGTTCGCCGCAGGCAGATGTGTGGGCGCAGATCGAGAAAGACCTGAAAGAAGCCGCAGCCGCATTACCGGCCCAGTATGCGAATGCCGCGGACAAAGGCCGTGCAACCAAAGGCGCGGCGCTGAGTTTGCTGGGCAAAGCGTACCTGACCCAGAAGAAGTATGGCGATGCCGTCACAACGCTGAAAGAGGTAACCACGCTCGGTTATACATTGAATGCGAACTACGCCGACAACTTCGACCCGGCCCCGGCCAAGAAAAACGGCCCTGAATCCATTTTCGAGATCCAGTACCAGGGCGACAACGACCTCGGCGAGTGGAGCAACTTCGAATATGTATTTGCTCCACGGGTTTCGAAAGGCGCGGTGACGGGCTACGCCGCAGGTTCAAATGGCGGCCGGAACGTCCCTACCAACGACATTATGGCGACCTACGAAAAAGGCGACCTGCGGAAAGACATTTCCCTGAAGCCCAACTTCACGCTGGACGGTAAGGTATATCCCGTGCCTTACGTATCGAAATACAACTATCCGCATACGATTGTGAACCGGACGAATACCAACTGGCCGGTACTGCGTTATGCCGACGTGCTGCTGATGCTCGCCGAAGCGATCAACGAACAATCCGGCCCAACGGCCGAAGCGCTCGGGTATCTCAACCAGGTACGCAAACGCGCCGGCCTCGCCGACCTCGCCATTTCCGATAAAGTTGCGTTCCGAACGGCTGTTCTGAAAGAAAGAAGACTGGAACTGGCGTTCGAAAATCACCGTTGGTTTGACCTCAAACGCACCAAAACGCCGGCGGAATGGGCCGCATTCATGAACGCGCACGGTGCACAGGAGCGCGCCAAGCCGACCGTCGACCGCGGTAATGTGCCCTTCAACTCGACGGACTACGTTTATACCGAGAATGAATACTATCTGCCATTGCCGGCACCGCAGATCCTGATCAATCCGAAATTGACACAAAATCCGGGATATTGACGTACGGCGCATTTGCCAGATTTCAGGAGAGGCGTTACAATATGCCTCTCCTGATAAAATTTATAACTAATCCATGACAAAAATCGTTATTACCTTAATAAGCAAGCCGGTAGGCAAGCAGAAGTTTATATAAACGTTTTTAGAAAATCATGCATATTTATTATTTATAACAAGACAGAACAGGATACTATTAACCTGGACCCATTGTACTATTGTATGATATTGCGGAATGTCGCAGCCGATATTCCCTGAACCACTAACCCCTTGAACTTGTGTTACTCCAAGCAACCGAAACTTTTTGGCTTTGGCAATTCTTAGGACGATTGCACCCTTTAATGGTCCATTTTCCCATTGGACTACTCTGCGTTGCATTGCTTTTCGAGCTCATCGACTGGAAGCGTAAATCTACCGTTTTACACGACGGTACCCGCATTATCACCTGGATAAGCGCCGGCAGCGCTGTAATTGCCGTGATATTCGGCTTGCTGCTCGCCAGCGACGAAGGTTCCAGCGGCACCAACCTCGAAATCCACCGCTGGTCGGGAATCGCCACGATGGTGCTGTCGCTGGTTACCGCATTGGTATTGCGCTCAGGTAACCGGAGCCTTTTCCGCGGATTGCTGCTCACCACGGTGTTCGGTGTTTCTTTTGCCGGGCATTACGGTGCAATGCTCACACATGGCGAAGACTATCTGTCGAGCGTGCTGCCGGGAAACAAAACGGCTGAACCGGAAGGTGGTGAAACCGAAGCTAACTTTGTACTGGCCAGTAATGGGACACTAACCGCCGAGCAAATTCAAAATCTGAATGTAGAAGTCAGGACCATCCTGGCGCACAGTTGTTACAGCTGCCACAGCGAAACCAAAATGAAAGGTGAATTGCGGCTCGACAGCAAGGAAGCGATCATGAAAGGGGGCGAGCACGGTGTGGTGGTCGTTCCGAACAACCCCGATAAAAGCGAACTCATCCGACGGATTACGTTACCCAATGGCCACAAGGAGGCCATGCCGACAAAGGGCAAGCGCCTCACCGAGAAAGAGGTTAAAATCCTGCGCTTCTGGATCGAAAAAGGTGCTCCGTGGCCGTCCGGTAAGGAAAAGAGCATTTACCGTGTAGCGGAACTGGCTCCGCGCACACCGCAGGTGCCGGCCGCAACCGCCGGGCTCGACAAGCCTGTCGACCTGTTCGTAAATGCTTATTTCCAAAAGAACAAAATCAGCTGGAAACCTGTGGTAGACGACCGGACTTACATTCGGCGCGTTTACCTGGACATCATCGGGCTCCTTCCTCCGCCGGAACGGGTCGATGCGTTCATCGCCGATACCCGCCCCGACAAGCGAGAGTTACTAGCCAGGGAGCTACTGGCCCAAAACGACGCTTACGCGCAACATTGGATGACCTTCTGGAACGATGCGCTCCGAAACGACTACGACGGAACGGGTTATATCACCGGCGGCCGGTTTGGTATTTCCAAATGGCTGTACGCGAGTTTGGAAAGCAACAAGCCTTACAACTGGTTTGTGAAGGAGCTGATCAGCCCGAACAAGGAATCGGAAGGTTTTATCAAAGGTATTAAGTGGCGCGGAACGATCAATTCCAGCCAGCGAACCGAAATGCAGGCGGCGCAGAACGTAGCCCAGGTATTTCTGGGGCTGAATCTGAAATGCGCTTCCTGCCACGACAGTTTTATCAGCGACTGGAAACTGGCCGATGCCTACGCATTTGCCAACATTTTTGCCGATACATTGCTGGAAATCAACCGCTGCGACAAACCAACGGGAAAAATCGCCGGTACGCGGATACTCTATCCGGAGCTGGGCGAAATCGAAGTCAACGCCAGCACGGAAAAACGTCTCCGCCAGCTCGCCGATTTCCTCGTGCAGCCCAAAGACGGCCGGCTGTACCGTACCCTTGTGAACCGCGTTTGGGCCCAGTTGATGGGACGGGGTATCGTGGAGCCGGTAGACGCCATGGACAATGCGCCGTGGAGCCAGGACCTGCTCGACTGGCTGGCTTCCGACTTCGTTGCGAATGGCTATGATATCAAAAAGCTCATCTACACGATCGTCACTTCGAAGACCTACCAGTTGCCGTCGTCGTCGGTGAAAGAAGCGGACGACATCATGGCGAACGATTTCAAATTTACCGGAATGGTCCGCCGGCGGCTCAGCGCCGAGCAGTTCGCGGATGCGATCAGCACCACATTTACGCCGATGTATGCGGACACTTCCCTTGCATTGAAGAAGCTCCCGGAAGACATCAAGACCCGCTTGCCATTCCCGCGTGCGGCGTTTGTAAAAAATGATCCGTTCCTGACTGCGCTCGGACGCCCGAACCGGGAAACGGTCAGCACGAGCCGTTCCTCTCAGGCCAATCTTCTGCAGGCTCTCGAACTGACGAACGGTTCGAAATTTACGGAAACACTTAAGGCGGGGTCAAAAGTATGGAAGTCGCAGTACCCGACATCCGACTCGCTCGTGACGGCGCTTTACCGCAAGGCACTGGGCCGGGCGCCTGTGCCGAAAGAACTGGCGGCTGCAAAAAAATCCTCGGACCGACACCAAGCGAAGAGGGCATTCAGGACCTCGTTTGGGCTATCGCGCTGGTCCCGGAGTTTCAGCTGATATATTAAATGTATAAGCCATATTAACCATACAGAACATTCAATACAATCGAATATTTTACAACATATAATTAGATTAATAAGCTTTTATACTATTAATAAATACTAAAAGTATTAAAAGCTATAAAAGCAAATTAGTTAAAGTACTGACATACAATCATTTAAACATATTTCAAAATGAAAATCCAATGGAATAGGAGGGAGTTCCTGCAACGTGCAAGCGCAGCTACGATGGCTGCCCTGGCCGCCGGAGCGCCCATATCAAACCTCCTCAGCTCTTGCCGGGGCAAGGCGGGGGCCAATTCTACGGCGGATACAGTGATACTTTTATGGATGGCGGGCGGGATGGCCCATACTGAAACTTTCGACCCGAAAGCTTATACGCCCTTCGAAAAGGATATGGAAGGTAACCGCGTTCTGAGCACTTTCAAATCGCTGCCCACCAAGCTCGACGGCATCCACTTTTCGGAAGGCTTGCAGTCGATCGGGCAGGTAATGGATAAGGGAACGCTGATCCGCTCGTACGTCGCGGCCGATATGGGGCACATCCTGCATTCGCGGCATCAGTACCATTGGCACACCTGCTACGAACCACCGCAAACGGTGGCCGCGCCACACATCGGCGCCTGGATCGCCAAGGAGCTCGGCCCCAAGAATCCCGTGATCCCCGCATTCATCGATATCGGCCAGCGGTTCACGGTGGGGGAGGCCGAAGAACTGAAAGCATTTCATACCGCCGGCTTCCTCGGCAACGAGTTCGGTCCGTTCTTCATCCCCGACCCAAGCCAGGGCCTCGACAGCGTGCGCCCGCCCGTGGGCATGGATGCGAAGCGCTTCGAACGCCGGAACCAGTTATACAATGAGCTGATTAACAACAGTCCGATCGGCGAATTTGGCAGCGACTACCAGCGCGAATCGCTGAAACGGTCGATGGAGCAGGCCTACGCATTGCTCAATTCACCGGAATCGAGGGCGTTCGACCTGAGTACCGAGCCAAAGAAAAGTTACGATATTTACAATACCGGTCGTTTCGGGCTGGGGTGCCTGCTTGCCCGCCGGCTCACCGAGCAAGGTGCGCGATTCATCAGCGTGACGACGGAATACGAGCCGTTCAAAGGTTGGGACACGCACGAAAACGGCCATACCCGCTTGCAGGATATGAAAAAGCAAATCGACGGCCCGGTTGCACAGCTGATCAAAGACCTCGACGAGAAGGGTTTGCTGGACCGTACGATGGTGGTCCTCGCCAGCGAATTCAGCCGCGATATGATGGTGGAAGGCCGGCCCGACGCCAAAGTGAAAGAGCAGGTCGCGCAGCCGGATATCCTCTCGGATCTCAAATTCTACGGCATGCACCGCCATTTCACCGACGGCTGTTCGATGCTAATGTTCGGCGGCGGTATCAAAAAGGGTTTCGTTTATGGTAAAACAGCCGACGAACGTCCTTGCAAGACCATCGAAAACCCCGTCAAGATCGAAGGCATCCACCAGACGATTTACCACGCGTTGGGCATTCCACCGGACACCCAGTACGAAATCGAGAAGCGGCCATTCTACACCACTCCGGACGGCAAGGGATTGGCCGTCAAGGAATTGCTTGTATAAGTATAGCCAGGCAGGTCTTGCGGCCTGCCTGGTTTTGAATTACAACCACCCGTCGAAATCCACCTTCTTCAAATCGCTCCCATTCCCGGATTTCGACTGACTACTTCTTATCCCGATTGCGTCAAAAAGCTCCCGGACGGACTGTAAAAACACGCGGCCATGCCTCTTTGTAACCCGTTTGGTATAAGATATGTCCAAAAAACTCATGTTAATGAAATATTAATCAAAACCAGACAGAGCAGGACAGTCTGTTGTTCCAATCCTTCTACTATTGCATAAATGTTACTTTAAGGATGAATAATTGTCTTTTATGCGTCAGTTGGACATTTATTTCTTAAAGTATTCCAAATCTTCATCAGCATTAAATCTATCGTTTTTCGGGGCACTTTCGCGCCGGAAGGCCGACTGCTTCGTACCGAACGACGGCGATGTTTTCAAAAATTGTATCAATCAAACTGCTGTTTCCCGATCCCGACAATTTGTTCACTTAAACCGAATGCTATGAGAATAGAAAGCTTAACCGATTAACCCAACTATCCCGAGCGTCGCAGTCCGACGACCGGGGCCTCTGCTAATTACTAAATCTAAAAATGAAACTTATGAATCAATTTCGACAATCTGCTTATCGTGCACGATTGAACTCGATCCTGAGACTTTCAGTGGGCCAGGCGCTCATCGGGGTTGCCTGCGGATTCAATGCGATGGCCGATAATAATTTCAATCCTAATCCGCTGGCAATAGGCAATCATGTCACTGCCGACCGGACCATCAAGGGTAAAGTGGTTGACGACACCGGCGAAAAACTGCCGGGTGTGAGCGTAGTGCTCAAAGGCACGACGGTGGGTACCGTTTCGGATGCGGATGGTGTTTACACCATCAACGTCCCCGACAACGGAGCCGTGCTGATCTTCTCGTCCGTGGGTTTCCTGACGCAGGAAGTTCCGGTTGGGGCGAGTTCGACAATCGATATCAAACTCGCGACGGACGCCAAAGCGTTAACGGAAGTGGTGGTCGTGGGTTATGGCAGCCAGCTGAAAAAGGAAATTACCGGAGCGGTTCAAACAGTTAAAAGTGAGGAGCTGAAAGACATTCCGGTTTCGCAGGTAACGCAAAAATTGCAGGGACGCCTAGCCGGTGTACAGATCAACCAGACGACCGGTAAACCGGGGCAGGGGATGTCCGTCCGGATCCGGGGCCAGGTCTCTGTTACGGCCGGCAGCGATCCGCTTTACGTAATCGATGGTTTCCCCATCACAGGTACCATCGGGCAGATGAACCCGGATGAAATTGAGGATATCACCATTCTGAAAGATGCCGCTTCTACGTCGTTATACGGTTCACGGGCGGCCAACGGCGTTGTGCTCATCACGACCAAACGCGGTACGGCAGGGAAAACAAGCGTGAGTTTCAACGCATTCGCGGGTATTCAGAAAGTCCCAATGAGAGGTCGCATCAAGATGTTGAATGCCGAAGAATTCGCACAGTTCAAAAAGGAAATGTTCGAAGACGAAAACAAACCGGTGCCTGAAGAATTCCAGGATCCTTCGAAATATCGGGGCAAAAACAACGACTGGTACGACGCATTGCTACGGACTGCGCCCATCCAGAGCTATAACCTCAGCATTAGTTCCAACAAGGAAAATATGCGCACATCGCTTGTTGCGGGGGTGTTTAATCAAAAGGGCGTAGTGCTTAACAACAACTACAAGCGCTATTCACTACGCATGAATACCGAATATGATATATCGACCAAGGTAAAAATCGGTTTCAACGTGGCACCGCAATTCGTTTACGACAATACGCCCAGAACCGACGGAGACCGCGGTACGGGTGTGCTTTTCAATGCATTGCACACGTGGCCGGTGATGCCCATCCGCGACGCCAACGGCGAGCTTACCAAATTCAATACATTCCCGAACAGCACCGGTAACATCTTTAACTATCCGAACTGGGTACGGGCTGCCAAGGAGCTGACAAACGAGACGAAGATCAACAAGTTGCTGGGTAATGCTTATATCCAGTACAATCCGATCAACGGCCTTACCTTGAAATCAACTTTGAATATTGAGATGGAGAGCAACAAGTTCTTCTTCTTCAACCCGTCGACCGCCACGAGCGCAATCAACGTACCGATCCCGACAACCGCGGTTTCGATCCGCCAGAACTATCAGAACTTCTCATGGCTTAACGAAAACCTTGCAACTTATAGCCGTAGCTTTAATGAGAAACACAATTTCGAACTATTGGCTGGTTTTACACAACAACGCTTCCGCCAGGAGTTTGACCGTATCACGGCCAACACCTACACCGACGACCGCCTTCCAACAATCCAGGGTGCGATCAACATCGACCGCGGTGGTTCATTCAACGTAAACGGTATTTCCGGATCAAACACCTTCAACGGCTCTAACGAATGGGCCTTGATGTCGTACATATCACGTCTGACCTATAACTACAAGGGTAAATACCTCTTTACGGCTGCCGTACGCGCAGATGGTTCGTCCCGTTTCGGTTCCGACAACCGCTGGGGTACTTTTCCTTCTGCATCCGTGGGCTGGGTAATTTCGGATGAGAACTTCATGCAGTCCATACCAAAAGTTTCGTTCGCAAAAGCCCGCGCGAGCTACGGGGTAATCGGTAACAACAACATCGGTAACTATACTCAATACGCGTTGGTTAACAATACAACGAATGCTGTTTTCGGAAGCACGGTCGCAACGGGTGCACAGGTGACGTCGCTATCGAACAGTAACCTTGGCTGGGAAACTACCAAGCAGTTCGATGCAGGTCTGGACCTCGGCCTATTCAATGACCGCGTCCAGCTCGTCTACGATTTTTATACCAAGCGGACGACAAACCTCCTGTATGCGGTTCAGGTTCCACAGGAATCCGGTTTCTCCAACTACAATGACAATATCGGCGAGATTAAGTTCTGGGGGCATGAAGTATCGCTAACGACCCGCAACCTGGTAGGTAAACTGAAATGGACCACCAACGCAAACATTTCCATCAACCGTAACAAGGTAATGGAACTGGCACCAGGCATTGACCGCGTGTATGGCACTTTCCACATAACTCAGGTAGGCAAACCTTTTGGCCAGTTCTATGGATTGGTAAAAGAAGGCTTCTACATGAGCAAGGAAGAGTTGGCCAGTAGCCCGGTTATCCCTGGCCGCTCGGCGATCGGAACGATCAAGTTCAAGGACGTGAACGGCGACGGCGTAATCACGAATGGCGGCGATGCCGACGACCGCGCGATCATCGGGAACCCGTTCCCGAAATTCACTTACGGTATCACCAATACCCTGAGCTATGGTCCGTGGGATCTTTCTATCGTCGGTTCCGGCTCGCAGGGTAATGAGCTATGGGTGCGCCACTTGTATAGCACCGCTAATCTGGACGGTGTGTTCAATATGGTAGCAGGTGCGAAAGACCGTTTCCGTGTGAAAAACGGGCCTAATCCGGTAACCGGAGCACAGGAAGCCCAAACCGTGATCACCCCCGGCAAAGGTATGTATGGCGCTACCAACAACGGTGGTAACTTCACCGGTATCGAACGTGACTGGGCCAGCTCGCACTTTGTAGCTAACGCCTCTTATTTCACGATCAAGAACATTACGCTGGGATTCAATTTGGGTGGTATCAACAAGTTTTTCAAGTCGGCCCGCATTTATGGAAGCGTACAGCAGGTTTATGTTTTCACCAAATACTGGGGTGGGCCTAACCCTGAAACCAGCGCACAAGGCGATGGACAAGGTGATGGTGGTAATCTGAGCCAGGGTATCGATCTCTCGAACTATCCTGTACCCCGTACTTGGACGCTCGGTGTGAACCTGAACTTCTAAGCCTGACTTGTAAAACATCTCATTTTAATTCGGATAGAAATGAAAACTAGATATATAGCAGCGTGGTTTCTGGCAGCCGGAATGATGACCAGTTGCGGGGATAAGTTCCTCACTGTAAACCCCGAAACTGCATTGAGCTCCAATAACTTTTTTTACGTCTGAAAACGATTTCAAGCAAGCGGTAAATGCGGCTTACGAACCGTTCCGTCAGATGTACAACGAACGTGCCTGGGTTTTGGAAGAAATGCATTCTGACAACACCTATTACGCCCGGAATATCCTGTATGGAGCGGTGGACCCTACCGAAAACGTAGCCGACTTTGCCGTTCCGACCTCTAACGGGATCACTGCCAATGACAATGTGCTGGTGCAATACCGTTTGAACTACCGGATCATCGCCCGTGCGAACCAGATCATTGCGCTAATCGACGGGGTGGATTTTGATGCCGCATCGAAAGGCAACCTCAAGGGACAAGCATTGTTTCTTCGTGCGTTTGCCTATTTCGACCTCGTGCGCCTGTTCGGAAAAGTACCTCTTCACCTTGTACCGGCCACCGGCCGCGAAGATGCACCGCAACCTCTGGCGACCACCGAAGATATTTATGCACAGATCGAGAAAGATTGCCAGGAAGCTATTACCGGGCTTCTCGATAAAAACAAGCAGGAACCGGGTCGTGTTACCTCCGGAACCGCTAAAACTTTGCTTGCGAATCTCTACATCACCCAGAAGAAATGGGCACAAGCTGAAACGCTGTTGAAAGAAATCGTCGCGAGCGGCCAATATGCGCTCATGCCGGATTACAACGATGCTTTTTCTACTACAAGCGGCAACAAAAACAACAAGGAATCGATTTTTGAGATCCAGTACATGGAAGGCTCCTCGGGATATAACGGCAACCAGATCTATCGGTTTATTCCGTCACCGATTACCGCCGCCGAAATCGCGCCGATCACCGGGACTTCTAACCCGCAGCCGACTTCACAGGAAAGTAACAACATTCCGACACCTGACCTGATCGCCGCTTACGAAGTTGGAGACAAAAGAAAGGACATCTCGATCGGAATGGTCACATTAAGTGGCTCGTTGGCCGAAAATAAAGTGTACCCTTATATTAAAAAGTACGCCCGGCCGCACTCGCTGCATAACAACACCGGTCAGAACTGGCCAGTGTACCGTTATGCGGAAGTACTGCTTTTCCTGGCCGAAGCGTTGAACGAGCAAGGAAAAACTGCCGACGCTGCCCCTTATCTGAATCAAGTACGCGCACGCGCGGGGCTCGCTGCGACAAAAGCGACTTCCCAGGCGGATATGCGGGAAGCTATCTTCAAAGAGAGAAGGGTAGAGCTTGCATTTGAGAACAAGCGCTGGTTTGACCTCACACGTACGGGGCGTGTGAAAGAAATCATTGGAGCATATGGTGCGAAAGTAAAAGCAAATCCGGCAGCATATTATTTCCCGAAAGGAGCGGTACCTCCGCCAAATGCATTCACAGTTCTCGACGACTACTACGGCCTGCCTGCTGTGGAAGCCGCGTTGACACCACATTTCTGATGGGTGGTTGAAAAACAAAAAGTGCAGCAGGAGTAACCTGGCTGCACTTTTTTCATTATAACCCGAGTTATCCGCCCGATACCCCACAGAACAGGATAGTCGCATGGATGTTTCAGTCTAATATTGTATTTATCAGATTATTTGAAGTTTTAGTTTGCTTTATTTAAGAAGAAACAATAGCCGTTAAGCGGCCCCTTCGAGCTTCATCCTTTTTTATCAATCATATTTACTTAAACTCTGAGCTGTAAAATGTACACAAAAAAACAATGGTTAAAACTTCCGATGACGCTCGCGGTGCTGCTCGCCGTAGGGGTCTTCTGCGGAGTGATGCTAAGTAACCGAACCGCCAAGCACCGCCCTCCCGGCTCGAAGGTCGATAAGCTCAAACTGCCCGAAGGCTTTAAAGCCGAACATTTATACAGCCCATCGGAAGAAAAAAACGGCTCCTGGGTATCGATGACATTCGATAACAAAGGCCGGATGATCACTTCCGATCAATACGGCAGCCTGTTCCGCCTCGAACTGCCGCCAATCGGCTCTACCGATAAACCCAAAGTAGAACAACTTAAAATCGAGGGAGATACGGCAAAAGTCGCCATGGGTTATGCCCACGGACTGCTGTATGCGTTCAATAGCCTTTATGTGATGATCAACAACCGGTCGAATGCGCGTTTCCCGAAAGGGAGCGGGCTGTACCGTTTGCAGGATACCGATAATAACGACCAATATGATAAGATCACGCTGATCAAGCCTTTGAAAGGAGAGGGCGAACACGGTCCGCACAGTATCGTAATGGCGCCCGACCAGAAGTCGCTCTTCGTGGTGGCCGGTAACTTCACCGACCTGCCTCAGATGGATATTTACCGTTTGATGCCAAACTGGAAGAACGACAATCTCTTCCCGTTCATCAAAGACCCGCGCGGCCATGCTACCGATCGCAATGCACCCGGAGGCTGGATTGCCCATACCGATCCGGAAGGAAAAAAATGGGAGCTTTACACAGCAGGATTCCGTAACCCGTACGACATCGCATTCAACGAGGCGGGCGACCTTTTCGCCTACGATTCGGATATGGAATGGGATTTCGGAACACCCTGGTACCGCCCGACACGCGTTTGCCATGCGGTGAGCGGCGGTGAATTCGGATGGAGGACCGGGTCTGCCAACACTTCCCCGGCATTTGCGGATTTCCTTTCACCGGTGATGAACATTGGTCAGGGGTCGCCTACCAACCTCATTTATCTGAAAGATGCCCGCTTCCCTGCGAAGTACAAAAACACATTGCTCGCATTCGACTGGAGCTTTGGTATCGTTCATGGTTTACACCTGAAACCCAGCGGTTCTACTTACACCGCGGATCATGAAGAATTTCTTTCGGGCGCGCCGCTTCCATTGACAGACGGCGCAATCGGTCCGGACGGCGCATTGTATTTCCTCACGGGGGGGGCGCCGTCTCGAATCCGATCTGTACCGTGTGTATTATGGTGATTATAAGAACATTGCGCCAGGCTCCAACGCAGCTACGCCGGTGATCACGAATGAGCACAAGCAGCGCACGGCAATTGAGGAATACCATGTAAAGAAAGATCCCAAGGCGATCGACGAAGCGTGGCCTTTGCTGAAAAGTAACGACCGCTTCCTGCGCTACGCCGCCCGCCTGGCCATTGAGCACCAGCCGGTTAGCCAGTGGGAGAGCAGAGTTTATGCGGAAAAGGATCCTCAGACGATCATTTATGCTGCCATCGCATTGGGCCGTCAGGGCGATTCGACGAAAGTAGGAGGGCCACTGCTTAAAAAACTGACCTCCATCGATTATGCCAAACTCGACGACCTGAACAAACAGGCGCTTCTGCGTGCCATCGAGGTGATCCTTTATCGTACGGGCCAGCCCGACGCAGCTACCAAATCGGCGCTTATTGCTTATTTGAACCCCAAATATCCATCACCCAATGCATTGCAAAACAGGTTTTTAAGCAAAATTCTCGTAACAATCGAAGCACCTAAGGTGGTTGAAAAAACACTGGCGCTGATTGCGAAAAACGAGAAGTTCGACGACAAGGACAACGAAATGGTAACAGCTTCTGCGGACCTGATCCTGCGTAACCCGCAATACGGCCTCGACCTCGCGGGCTTGCTGGAAAAGATGCCTCCACAGCAGCAGACTTTCTACGCGATCATGCTGAGCAGTGCGAAAACCGGCTGGACACCGGCGACCCGCGAAGAATATTTCAAATGGTTCCACAAGGCATTCAGCTACCAGGGTGGCCGCAGCTACATCGGTTTCATCGATAAGGCCCGCCAGCTTGCGTTGAAAAACGTACCTTCCGACAAAGTAGCCTATTATAACAAACTGTCCGGCGCAGACCTGCTTACAGGAACGGGGAATGACCTCGCAAAACTGTATACACCCAAAGGGCCGGGCCGTGCCTGGAAGGTAGACCAGGCAGTGGAACTTGTAAAAGACAGTCTGACCAACCGCGACTTCGAACGTGGCAAGCAGATTTTCTCTGCAGTACTTTGCAGCCGTTGCCATACGATCCAGGGCGAGGGTGCAGACGTTGGCCCGGACCTGACACAGCTTGGAACACGCTTCTCGGTAAAAGACATGCTCGAAGCGATCATCGAACCGGACAAGGCTGTTTCCGACCAATATGCGTCGATTTCATTCCAGATGAAGGATGGACAATCGATTGTTGGCCGTGAGATAAATCAGGATGCCAACTTCTACTACGTATCCCAGAATCCTTTCGATCCGAAAACGATCCGGAAAGTTGCGAAAAAGGACGTGGTATCAAGCAAAATTTCTCCGGTGTCGATTATGCTTCCAGGCCTGATCAACGGATTGAACCCGAACGAATTGAGAGATTTGGTTGCATACCTGATGGCCGGCGGCAACAAAAACAACCCGATTTACACCGAAGCGGGCGCTCCCAAGAACGGAAAATAGATACAACGATTTTTTGAGTAGATTATAATTTATTAGGCTTAAGATAGTGGTGCTGCGTGTCGACCCCTTCGTCCTGAGGACGATTCGGTCCGGCGGCATCACTACTTTTTTACAGGCTACCATCTGTCGTATATAGTAACCCGGTTTAGCCCTTTTAGTAACATTATTTATCTTCATAATACAGCTAGTTCGTAATAAATGACTCAGATTTCATCCCGCCGGAAGGCCTTGAAGAACATTGCTGCCACCGCAGGAATATCCGCATTTTCGTCATCGCTGGCCAGCGCGTTCGCGGCTTCCGAAAAAGCATTGGGGCCGCAGTTGAATGGCAAAATCAACCACTCGGTGTGCAAATGGTGTTATAGCAAAATCCCGCTCGATACATTTGCGCAGGAATGCAAAAAAATCGGTCTTACATCCATTGAACTGCTGGGCCCGGAAGAATGGCCGGTTATTAAGAAATATGGGCTTACCTGCGCATTGCCCTGGGGCGAAGGCTTGACCCGCAGCATCGATAAGGGTTTTAACGACCCGAAAAACCACGAAGAACTCATCAAGGGTTTCGAAGACGTAATCCCGAAAGTCCGGGCTGCCGGCTACGACAAAATCATCTGCTTCTCGGGCAATCGCCGGGGAATGTCGGATTACGACGGAATACGCAATTGTGCCGAAGGCATCCGCAAGCTGATCCCGACCGCTGAAAAGCACAATGTTACGCTCGTTATGGAGCTGCTGAACAGCAAGGTCAACCACAAGGACTATATGTGCGATCGGACAGAGTGGGGGGGCTGCCCTTTGCGAAGCGGTCGGCTCCGAGAAGTTTAAGTTGCTTTATGATATTTACCATATGCAAATTCAGGAAGGTGATGTGATCGCCACCATTAAAAAATATCATAAATACATTGCCCACTATCACACGGGCGGCGTACCAGGGCGTCACGAGATCGATGAAACCCAGGAGCTCTACTATCCCGCGATTATGAAGGCCATTGTAGAAACCGGTTACAAAGGATTCGTAGGGCAGGAGTTCGTCCCGAGCCGTGGCGACGATCTTGCTTCCCTGAAACAAGGTGTTACCATTTGCGACGTAGCCTAGACATTGACATTCAATTACTTATATTATGCCAACGAGAAGAAGCGCATTAAAAAATATAGCAGCCGGAACAGCAGGAGTGCTTTCTATTTCCGAAGTTTTTGCCAAAAACGAAGCAGTTTTAGGGACTAAACTGAATGGTAAAATCAACCATTCGGTATGCAAATGGTGCTACGGTAAAATTCCGCTCGACACCTTTGCGCAGGAATGCAAAAAGATCGGTATTACATCCATTGAATTGCTCGGGCCGGAGGACTGGCCCACTTTAAAAAAGTACGGTCTAACCTGCGCTTTGCCCAACGGCGCAGGGATGGGAATCGAGAAAGGATTCAACGACCCGGCGCTACACGACGAGCTTGTCAAAAGCTACGAGGACATTTTTCCGAAATTGAAAGAAGCCGGTTATAAAACGATTATCTGTTTTTCCGGTAACCGCCGCGGAATGTCGGACTATGATGGAATGCGAAACTGCGCCATCGGTTTGCGCCGGCTGATGCCTTCCGCCGAAAAGTACGGTATTACCATGATCATGGAATTGCTCAATAGCAAAGTGAACCACCGCGATTACATGTGCGACCACACGGCTTGGGGCGCGGGCCTTTGCGAGATGGTCGGTTCGGAAAACTTCAAGTTGCTGTACGACATTTATCACATGTCGATCATGGAAGGCGACGTCATCGCGACCATCAGGCAGTACCACAAATACATCGGCCATTACCATACCGGCGGCGTACCGGGCCGGGCGGAAATCGACGAAACCCAGGAACTATATTATCCGGCGATCATGAAGGCGATTGTCGAAACCGGGTACCAGGGATTTGTCGCACAAGAGTTCATTCCCAAGCGCGAACCGCTGGTTTCTCTGGCTGAATGCGTGAAGATTTGTGACATAGCTTGACAGCCTTTTGAAATTTTTACACAAGAACGGCTCGATTTGATCAAATCGAGCCGTTCTTGTGTAAAAATGAATTTTCCTATACCAATCACAGATCTTGCAATACCGCCATACATGTGCTGTCTATCAAAACTATACGCGCAAAATTCAGCAAAACCATAGCTCTGACATTTAAACAAAACCTACCAACCCGGAGTCGGGGTTAGTGTACTTGATTCTAAGGCCGATCCTCGCAATTAGCAATTTTGCTATATGACCTCTCGGAAATACTACGTGTTGTATAATTTATATTATGTTAAATAGACTTTTCAATATAGAAGAGCCCGGGAACGGCTCTCCCCGGGCTCTTCTATATTGAGGATCTATGTTATTCTACACAAGCGATCCCCTTGCCTTCGAACTGTTGAAGAACATTGTTCAAAGTTTCAAGCGTCTCTTTCGCTTCCGCGGCATCCTTTGCCTGAACGGCTCTTTCGAAATAAGGCTTGGCTTTTTTGAATTTTCCGCAAACACGGCCTTCAACTTCCTTGCCTTTTTGCTGATACTCAGTCATGTTCATTCTATCCACTTCGCCTTTCAAAACAACCGCTTCGTTGAAGTAAAGAGCTCCCAGGCTGTACAATGCATCGTAATTGGTTGCATCAACTTCGAGAGCCGCACGGTAATTCTTTTCGGCAAGTTCGAGATTCTTTTTCTGGTCAGCTTTCAGAGTAGCCAGTTCTTTTTCAGCGCTAGCCGCATTTCCGCTATTCTGCTTGGCCGCTTCCTGGGCCGTGGCCAGTTCTTTCTCAAGATTTGCGACAGCCGTTGCAGATTCTTTCTTTTTGTTGTTGACATCGGCCAGTTGTCTTTTCAGGTCAGCATTCTTAGGTTGCTTCTTGATCAACGCGGTGATTCTCTTGATCTCGCCATCGAAAACCTCGTTCTTCGATTTCTCGTCGGCGATAGATTTCGTAAGCGTAGCTACCTTATCCTCACCGCCGCCTGCCTGTGCCTGCAATTCCTTGATCCGGCCTCCTTGCTTGGTTGCCATGTTATCGTAAAGCAATGCGAGGTTAACCAGGTTCTGAACATTTTTGGGATCGTTTTGAATCAGTGCTTCAAGTTCCTTGATAGCCTGATCTTCCTTACCCGAGGCCAACAGAATGTTAACGACCTCGGCTTTCAGATCTTTGTTTCCGGGCGACTGCGCCAAACCCTTGTTCAAAGTTTCGATTGCCTTGTCGAAGTTGTTTTCCGAACGGTACAATTGAGCCAATCCGTAATATACGCTGGGATCTTTACCTCCATTGGTTACATAGTTTTCGAAAGATGCTTTCGCAACATCCTTTTTATCAAGTTGTTGCGCCGCGATACCTCCATAAAGAGCTGCCAACGTGTCTTTCTTGTTGATTCCCTGCGCCGCCTCGAACATTTCAAGTGCACCGTTCAGGTTCTTAGCCTGGTACTTTTCGGCACCTTGCTTCACAAACGCGTTGAAAAGCTGCGTCCCTTCGCCGCCGTTCAGGATATTGGTAGCTTCTTTTGAAGACTTTCCTGGCTCACCTTTTTTTGTTAACATCCAGTTCAACCACCTTTTTGTAGGCTTCCATGGCGGTTTTAGCGGCACTGGAGTCTACTTCGGAACCTTGCAGGGCTATGTTTTCATAAAGTTTTGCACGTTCCATCCAGAAAGAAGCCTTGGCACTTGCTTTTGGGTCGGCTGCATCTTTATCGCTTTTCTCTTTGTCTTTACGAAATCCATCTACCATAGCCTTGTTCACAGCGTCCTGCGCCATCGCAGCACAGCCGAACAGGCTAAGTGCAGAAACTAAAAACAGTTTTTTCATAAATATTAACTTTGGTTGTGATTGATTGTTCGAGTCCTAAATATAAATCAATTAATATAATTTTTACAAAAATCATGCCTCTGCGTCGTCGGAAGGCTCTTCATCCTCTTCCTCGTCGTCAGCTGCGACATCTTCGTCCTCGTCCAACTCATCATCAGATACAATTACATCGTCCTCCGAAGCGCCTTCTACCTGCGCTACCGGTTTGGCTACTACGTTACCTTCCTCATCCAGTTCCTCGGCTTTTTCGTCCGGGTCCTTCTGAATGCGGGTCACCGAAGTGATCTCGTCCGAATTGTTCAAACGGATCAGCTTCACGCCCTGCGTGTTACGTCCAGCCTGACGAATCTCTTCGACGCTCATTCGGATAGCGATACCGTTACGGGTAATGATCATCAGGTCATCCTGCTCGGTTACCTCGCGGATCGCCACCAGTTTGCCTACCTTGTCGGTCGCATTCATGGTCGACACTCCTTTTCCGCCACGGTTCGTAACCCGATAACTATCTATCGCCGAGCGCTTTCCGTAACCATTTTCGGATACCACCAGCAGTTGCGCGTCTTCGCGGCTGATACAAACCATACCGATCACCTTGTTCTCAGGATCGCCCAGGTTGATACCCCGTACGCCGGCAGCGGTACGGCCCATCGGCCGAACGCCTTTTTCGTTAAACCGGACGGCACGACCGGCGGCGGATGCGATTACGATGTCGTTGTCACCGTTGGTCAGCGCTACGTCCAGCAGCCTGTCGCCTTCGTTGATGGAAATCGCGATAATACCGTTCGTGCGCGGACGCGAGTACGCTTCGAGCAATGTCTTTTTAATAGTGCCCTGCTCGGTACACATAATGAGGTAATTATTGTTGATATAATCCTCATCCGACAAAGTTTTTACATTAATTACCGAACGGATCGAGTCGCCGCTTTCGAGGCTGATCAAATTCTGGATCGGGCGGCCTTTGGATGTTTTGCTTCCTTCGGGCACTTCGTAAACCTTCATCCAGAACAACTTGCCGTACTCGGTGAAAATCAGCAGGTAGTTGAGCATCGTCGCGGAGAACAGGTGCTCGGTAAAATCGGTGTCTTTTGTTTTCACACCGCGCGAACCTACCCCTCCCCTCGTTTGCGTCCGGTACTCCGACAACGGCGTACGTTTAATATAGCCTTCATTGGAAATGGTAATCAGCATTTCCTCGTCGGCGATCATATCCTCGTCGCTGAATTCCTCTGCGGAGAACTCGATGGTCGTCCTGCGTGCATCGCCGTAACGTTCCTTAATATCGGTCAGCTCGGTTTTGATGATCTCGTACTTGCGGTATTCGTTGGCAAGAATGTCTTTCAAATCGGCGATCAGGATCATGATATCTTCATATTCCTTCACGATCTTCTCTCTTTCCAGGCCTGTCAACCGTTGCAAACGCATGTCGAGGATCGCGCGTGCCTGGATTTCGGAGAGGTTGAATTGCTCCATCAAGCCGTTCTTCGCGGTCTCGGGGTCGCGCGCGGCACGGATCAACGCGATCACGGCGTCGAGATTATCGAGCGCGATCAGCAAACCTTCGAGGATGTGCGCCCGCTTTTCAGCTTCGCGTAGCTCATACTCGGTCCGGCGGGTAATCACCACGATCCGGTGGTCCACATAATGCCTGATCAGGTCTTTGAGGTTCAGCAGAACCGGACGGCCTTTTACAAGCGCCACGTTGTTAACCCCGAAAGAAGTTTGTAACGGGGTGTATTTGAACAAATGGTTCAATACGATATTCGGTATCGCGTCTTTCTTCAAATCGAAAACAATGCGCATACCGTCGCGGTCCGACTCGTCGCGGATGTCGGAAATACCGTCGAGTTTCTTTTCATTGATCAGCGCCGCGATCCGTTCGATCATCGCCGCTTTGTTGATCATATACGGGATTTCCGTAACGATAATCTGTTCGCGGCCGGTTTTCGACACTTCGAATTGCGCCTTCGAACGCATGATAATACTGCCACGACCGGTTTCGTACGCAGCCCGCACGCCATTATAGCCGTAAATAATCCCTCCTGTCGGGAAGTCGGGAGCTTTTACATGCTCCATCAGTTCCGGGATCGTAATGTCGTTGTTGTCGATGTAAGCGAGCACGCCGTCCACAACCTCGTTCAGGTTATGCGGTGCCATATTGGTAGCCATACCTACCGCAATACCCGAAGAGCCGTTTACGAGCAGGTTCGGGAATTTGGCCGGAAGCACCGAGGGTTCATTAAGCGAGTCGTCGAAATTCGGCTGGAAGTCGACAGTGTCCTTGTTCAGGTCCGCGAGCAGCTCGTCGGCGATTCTTTTCAGCCTCGCCTCCGTGTAACGCATTGCCGCCGGGTTGTCGCCATCGATCGACCCGAAGTTACCCTGGCCATCGACCAGCGGATATCGCAACGACCATGGCTGGGCCATCCTGACCATCGTGTTATAAACAGACGAGTCGCCGTGCGGGTGGTATTTACCCAGAACTTCCCCTACGATACGGGCTGATTTCTTATGGGCTCGGTTGTAATTAACGCCCAGATCGTCCATTCCGTAAAGGACCCGCCGGTGAACGGGTTTCAGACCATCGCGAACGTCGGGCAAAGCGCGGGAGATGATAACGGACATCGAATAATCGATGTAGGCCCCACGCATTTCATCCTCAATATTAATGGGGATGATGTTTTCACCAGGAGATTCTGCCATAAAGAGTTAGAAAAGAACCAAAATTTTAAATTGAGCAAGCCGGTGATATTCAACTGCCCAATGGATTAACACAATCTTGTCAGTACTAAAAAGTCAAATTTCGCCATTTTTAAGCATTCTAACAAACTATCTTTTGTGCTATTTCGAGCCTCCGGCCGTATATGCGTGACTATCCGTTCTTTACCTCTCAGAAATATCCGCGGGAAAACTAAATTGGCTTCTATCATTAAAAATCCCGTTCTTCCCACTTATTAGCAAAAGCTTAATTTCTCACAATTTTCACCTATGCCTTTACTATTGACCTTCATCGCGATCCTCGCCCTGATACTGCTTATTGCCTGGCTCAAAATCGACACATTCATTTCCTTTCTGCTGGTCTCCATCGCGCTGGGACTCGCGAGCGGGCTGGATGTGGATACCGTAAGCAAGGCTATACAAAAGGGCGTGGGAGGGACACTGGGCGATCTTGTCCTTATCGTCGGCTTTGGGGCGATGCTGGGAAAAATGGTGGCCGACAGCGGGGCGGCGCAACGGATTACCGACGCGCTCATCAGCCTTTTTGGCCAAAAATATATTCAGTGGGGCATGGCACTTGCCGGGTTTGTGATAGGGATACCATTGTTTTACAACGCAGGGTTCGTGATCGTCATCCCGCTGATTTTCATGATCAGCGCCACAGCCCGCTTACCATTATTGTATATAGGTATTCCAATGTTATCCGCATTGTCGGTAGCGCATGGGTACCTCCCACCCCACCCTTCCCCGGCTGCAATTGCCAGTCAGTTGCATGCCGACCTCGGCAAGACATTGTTCTATGGAATGATCGTTTCCCTGCCCGCCATCGCCGTGGCCGGCCCTGTTTTTGGAAAGACACTGAAGCGCTTTCAACCCAAGCCGGACGAAGATCTTTTTGACGTAAAACCTCGCCCCGCGTCCGAGCTCCCGGGGCTGGGCATCAGCGTGGTAACCGCATTGCTTCCCGTTTTCCTGCTGACTTCCATGTCGGGGATCAAACGCATTTATCCCGGTAGCAAACTCATAGCCCTCCTTGCCGAGCCGTATTTCGGAATGCTCGTTTCAGTGCTTTTCGCGGCATATGTACTAGGCGTGAAGCGCGGCATGAGCATGAAAATGGTGGGTAAATCGATGGAGGAGGCTTTTAAGGGCGTCTCGACGATCCTGCTCATCATCGCGGGGGCCGGTGTTTTCAAAGAAATCATGACCGCAGGCGGCGTGAGTACCTACATTGCCGAAAGCCTGAAAGGAATGGACATCTCGCCGCTTCTGCTCAGCTGGGCCATTGCGGCGGTAATCCGGGTTTGTGTAGGCTCGGCCACAGTTGCCGGACTTACTACCGTGGGCATTCTCGCACCGTTGCTGGCCAACGCCGGGGTGCCATCGGAATTGCTCGTACTTGCCATCGGATCAGGCAGTTTAATGTTTTCCCACCTGAACGACGGCGGCTTCTGGCTCTTCAAGGAGTACTTCAACCTGAGCATCAAAGACACGATCCTGACCTGGTCCGTAATGGAAACAATTGTGTCTATAATGGGTTTGCTGGGTGTTTTGATACTAAATTTGTTCGTCTAGCCAGCTTCCGGACGGTAACACATTCGTTTATAATAGTATTCGGGACAGGGTTGAAGAACTCGGGAGATTAAGCCGCTAAAACGTCCCGCTTCTCCCGTCGGTTAGCACGGATAGCAGGGAGCGTACCAAATACTTTTTTCATTCAAAGAAGAGTATTCCAGGCACAGATATCAATCTTTGCACTATCGACTCGCTTTCCGCTATCGACTTGCCGCTCGTTTCAACGAACGTCCAGGATAAGATTTGTAAACCAGATTTGTAGATTAAATTTAGATTACTCGTTAGAATTTACAGATTGAGATCGACTGACTAAGATTTATAGATTGCATTTAAAACCAAATTCCAGCATACCAAATTTTATCAATTTACCACCATGGACAATACACCTGAATCAAATTTTGCAGCACTCGGCCTTAATCTTCCTCCCGCACCGAAACCGGTGGGTGTTTATAAACCGTTACTAATCGTCGACAAACGCTGGGTTTATGTGTCGGGCCACGGGACCGTGCAGGGCGACGGCACACTTATCATCGGCCGCATCGGCAAAGACCTCAACGCGGACCAGGGCAAACTCGCCGCTCGTCAGGTAGGTCTTGCCATCCTTTCGACACTAAAAGCCAACCTGGGAAGCCTCAACCGTGTGAAAAGGGTGATCAAAGTTCTCGGTATGGTCAACTGCACCCCGGATTTTGAAAAGCATCCATTCATTATCAACGGATGCAGCGAACTTTTCGCCAAGGTTTGGGGTGAAGAAAACGGTATCGGCGTCCGAAGCGCCGTCGGCATGGGCACATTGCCCGACAACATCCCCGTGGAGATCGAGGCGATGTTTGAGTTGGAAGAGAAGTAATTTTGAATGAGTGACCCAAACCCGCACCGCATGTCCTGGTACCCACTAACCAACCCCGACGAAGTGATTTCCCCGTCGCTGCTGTTTTATAAAGACCGTATTGAAAGCAATGTCCGGAGCATGGTCAGCATTGCCGGTTCGCCGGAACGGCTGGTGCCGCATGTAAAGACACACAAATGCCCCGAAGTAGTTAAAATACAACTTTCGGCGGGCATTTCGAAATTCAAATGTGCCACGATTGCCGAAGCCGAAATGGTCGCAGACGCCGGCGCTCCGTGGGTGCTGATCGCCTATCAGCTCGTCGGACCAAATATGGAACGCCTTTTTGCATTGCGCGAGAAATTTCCGGATACAACTTTCGCGTCGCTGGTCGACAATGAACAAACTGCCGGACTTCTTAGCGAGGTGTCAAAAGCTCGCGGGCTACGTGCAAGCGTATTTCTCGACGTCAACAACGGGATGAACCGTACCGGCCATGCAACCGACGAAAGCCTGCTTTCGCTTTATCGCTACGTAAGCAGCCGCGAAGGACTCTCTTTCGGCGGTGTACACATTTACGACGGGCACATTCGCAATCCGGAATTCTCGGAACGCAAAGCTGCGGCCGACGAAGCCTATGAAAAAGTACTCCCGCTACTCGACCGAATCGGAACCGAATGCGGCTACGACCCGATGATCATCGTCGGCGGCTCTCCATCGTTTACGGTGCATACCTTGCGGCCCGACGTCTACCTGAGTCCGGGAACGAATGTACTCTGGGACTGGGGTTATGGTGACCGCTTCGACGGGCAGCCTTTTGAACACGCCGCATTGATTATCACCCGTGTCATTTCGAAACCCGCTGCCGGAATTGTTACCATCGATCTCGGCCACAAAGCCATTGCCGCCGAAAATCCGATCGAAAACCGGCTTCGTCTGCTGAATTTAAACGAGTACACATTGCTCGGGCAAAGCGAAGAACACGGCGTTTTGCAAGTAAGTACCGACGCCTGGGAAAGCATTCAGATCGGCGACGTATTTTACGCCCTCCCCTACCACATTTGCCCAACCGTGGCGCTGCACGACTTTGCAACGGTCATCGAGGGCGGAAACGTAATCGGAGAATGGAAAATCACGGCACGAAGCAGACGTGTGACGGTGTAGTAATTTTGAATGAGTGAATGACGGCGGGGATTAAGGATGATTAAATGGTTCTGTTTTGTCAGTTGTAGTCAATAGGTCATGTATTGTCCGATAACATTGTCAAAAACAACACCTGACCACACTTGACCTTCCTATTCACTCATTTACGCATTCCCCGTTCCACGGCGACTCATTCAATCATTCAATCACTAAAAACTCTCTCATGTTCCTCTTCGACGCACACCTCGACCTTTCCATGAATGCCGTGGAATGGAACCGGGACCTTACCCAGGACCTGTATTCGATCCGCGACCGCGAAAAGAACCTTACCGACAAGCCCGACCGTGGCAAAGGTGTGGTGAGTTTTCCGGAAATGCGCAAAGGCAATATCGGGCTTTGCGTGGCCACGCAGATAGGCCGCTACATTAAACCCGACAGCAAGATCCCCGGCTGGCATTCGCAGGCGCAGGCCTGGGCCATGACGCAGGCGCAGGTTGCCTGGTACAAAGCCATGGAAGAAGCCGGCGAAATGGTACAGATCACCGGCCTTGCCGGGCTCCGCAACCATTTGCAGCTCTGGCAAAACGCAGAAGCGACCGACGGCCTGCCTATCGGCTACATCCTCAGCCTCGAAGGCGCCGACTCGCTTGTGAGCCTCAAGAACCTCGAAACCGCCTATGGTTACGGCTTACGCGCCATCGGGCCCGCGCATTACGGCCCGGGTGTATATGCGTACGGAACGGATTCGGACGCGCCGTTGAGCGACAAGGGCAAAGACCTTCTCCGAGAAATGGACGAGTTGGATATGATCCTGGATGCGACCCATTTATGCGATACGGCGTTCTGGGAAGCAATGAACCTCTACAAAGGACCGGTGTGGGCAAGCCATAACCTCGTGCGCGCGATTACACCGCATAACCGCCAGTTCTCCGACGAGATGATCAAAATACTGCTGGAACGCGGCGCGGTGATCGGAATGGCATTCGACGCGTGGATGATGATACCCGGCTGGGTGCGCGGCAAATCGACGCCGGAGGGTACCGGCCTGAAAATCGAGCATATCGTGCGGCATATCGATCACATTTGCCAGATCGCCGGCAATGCGCTGCATGTGGGGATCGGCTCCGACCTGGATGGTGCGTATGGCAAGGAGCAATCCCCTGGCGACCTCGATTCGATAGCCGACTTGCAAACGATCCCGGCGCTTCTCGCGGCACGCGGCTACTCCCAGGAGGATATCGAACGCATTATGTGGCGCAACTGGGTCGATTTTCTGGAAAGGAACTGGTCTTGACAACCTTAGCCGACTATCGGAGAAAAATTTATAAAATCTAATAAATTCTTAATATAGCACTAAAAGGAGATCTCAAAAAAAGCTTTGCAACTTGGCATCACGGTTGCAAAGCTTTTTTTGTTTTTTGTAAAAATAATACGGCACACTATTTGTAATCATTTTAAATAAGTGATACTTTTAAAGCATTAAATCAACGATGTACTTTCGATCGGTAACATCCGGTCGCTAAACTTCACATAACGAACGATGGCCAATACATATAAAATTTTTTTCCGTACGCATATCCAGGCAAGCAAGTCGTTGCAAAAACTGCACGACTGCCTGAAACAACTGAATGTAAAACACTGGGCATACGATTTTCAGGAGTTCCTGCTGACGCTTACCTCCGAACTGCCCGACTTTACCCGCATCCAGCTGGCGCTACGGTCGGCGGGGTATGTCTGCCATTTTATCAAACTCGAGAATATGAATGAAACCAGTGGTGTTTCACTATCGTAACCGTAATTGCTGAACGTTTAACGGCTATTTATTCCTTTGTATGGCAGTACCGGCACCCGGTACTGCTTTTTTGTGTCAGGGCAACCGATACCATGGCACATCTCTCTGTTTTCAGGCTAATAAATGCTTTTGTGACATCAGGTTCCGTTTAGCTTGTTGCATATGGCGCTCGTTGTGAGCGATCAGGAACTGGAAGACATCGCCGATTTTCATGCGGATAAACGGCAGGATCGATATCGGAACGCGGATCGCGTCGAGGTCTTTGTGCGAAGCGTCCCGCAGCAGGTGCAACAGTTCTTCCTGCTGACGAATAAACTCGCTAATTACCGCTGCCGAATCCAGGTCCGAGGATGGAATATACCCCTTGATTGCCTTGTATTTACGCTTGCCTGTTTGGGGATCCATCATTTTTGTGAAGTAAGCGCCCATCCATGTACTCGTAAATCCTTCTCCCGGCGCCGGCGGAGCGGCATCCAGCTTCTCGCGTATTCTGGGCAGATAATAACGTCCGTAGCTATTCAGGTGATCGAGGCACTGGGCAATGCTCCAACCGCCGGTGTCGGAAGGAAGGTTCAGAAAGTGGTCGTCGCGGTTTTGAAACAATGCGACTGTGTCGGCAATGTGCCGCTCGACCTGTTCGTCGAGCCTTTGCAGCAGTTCTTTTCTGTTGACCGTTTGCATGGTGGTTCCATTTGATAACGATGCAAATTTGCACAGCCCGGTCCGGGAAATGTTTGGTAAAAACCAAGATTTCAGATCCGTACCTTGTTAACCAGTTTGCTGAAATTCGTGGGGTCGATGCCCAGGTAGTTTGCAAGGTATTTGTGCGGGACGAGTTGCAGGATATGCGGGCTGCGTTTAAGCAGGTTCCTGAATTTGTCTTCCGACGAAAAGCATTGTACTTCCACGAGCCGCTCCAAGATACCGGAAAACGTCTGCATGATTCCCGTGCGCAGCATCCGCTCGATCGCCGGCCGCTCCATCGCCAGATCCCTGAATTCGGCGTAGGAAGCGCGGATAAAGTGGGATGGCGTCAGCGTTTCGTAATAATACCTTGAGTGAACTTCCAGCAGGGCCGAATCGATGATCCCGCCGAACGACGGCCGGTAAGTAAATGCGATCGTCGCTTCGCGGTCCCGGTCGTCGAGATAGTAAATCCGTTGGACCCCCTCGGTTACGAAATAGATATACCGTTCCGTTTCGCCGGCCACGGAAACAATCTCCTTTCTCCGGGCCGAGAATGGCTTCCAGATACGCGACAAAGCGAGCCAATCGTCCGCATCGAGCGGATAAATGGCCTGAACGACCGAGTGAAGCAATTTTAGCGGTTCCTCCATAGAACCGCTAAAATACGAAAGCCCGGTCTACTCGCCTACCGGCGAAACCATAAAATGCAGGAAATGAAAAACTTCGTCCTGGCTGCGGATATGGTTGCGTGCGGCCGAAAGGTCGTCGCCGATCTTGATCGTAAAAGAGCTCTCCGGCAACGCCTCGAACATGTCTTCGTCGGTCGTATCGTCGCCGATTGCGAGAATGAAGTCATAATCGCCAGCTTCGGCAAATGTCCGCGTGGCCGTGCCTTTGTTGAAGGCCGTCTTTTTCACCTCCACCACCTTGTTGCCGTCGATCACCTGCAGGTTCAGTTCCGGCTGGATGTAATTTTTCAGTTGCCAGAGAAGCTCCTGGGCGCGGCGGCTGGCATATTCCTTGTCGTCGGCGGTACGGTAATGCCATGCCAGTGCCGTTTCTTTCTCCTCCACAAATGCGCCGGGACAGCGTTTGGCATAGATCTGCATCATCGGGCGGATACTGTCTTTCCAGTTTTCCTCATAACCTTCATTGAGCTGCCACCCGCCCGAATCCCTCGTTTTGATCAGGGCGCCATGCTCGGCGATCATATGAACCGGGAGATCGCTGAATAACTTATCCAGGAAATAACGGTCGCGGCCGCTGACGATCACCACGGTATCGCGCTTCGCGATTTCGTGCAGCAATTTCCTCATGTCCTCGGACATAATCGCCTTGGCGGGGTCAGGAACGATGGGCGCAAGCGTGCCGTCGTAATCGAAAAACAGGATCCGGTTGTTTGAAGACTGGTAAGCCGACCGGATCGCGTCGATGCCTTTGTTGTTCAGGAAAACCTGGCGCAACCGGTCGTGTTCTAGTTCAAGCATTGTCATTTGGGTAAAAAAGTCATTGGTCCATGCGAATACATCGTAATCACGGATCCTTTCGCGCATGGCCTCCATTCGTTTGTTTTGCTCCTCATCGGGCATTTCGAACGCCGTTTTGATCGCATCGGCGATATTCTGGCGGTCGAGCGGGTTGATAATCAGCGCTTCGCCCAGCTCGGCGGCAGCACCGGCCATTTCGCTCAAAATCAATACTCCCCGGCCATCCTGACGGCTGGCGACGTACTCCTTGCACACGAGGTTCATCCCGTCGCGAACGGGCGTAATAAGCGCCACGTCGCTTGCGGTGTACATTCCTACGAGCTCGTGGTACGGCATGGAGCGGTACTGGTAAATGATCGGCTGCCAGGAAATGGTCCCGAAATCGGCGTTGATCTTGCCTACCGTTTGATCGATATCCGATTTCATCTGCTGGTACTGCTCGATGGTGTCACGCGAGGGCACGACCACCATCACAAACGACACCTTTTCATACCATTGCGGGTTCTGTTCGAGAAAGCGCTGGTATCCCTGCAAACGATGAATAATGCCTTTGGAATAATCGAGGCGGTCGACGGAGAATATGATCTTGTCTTTCAGCGACTGCCGGGCCTCCGAACGTGCCGCAGCGACCTCAGGATCGTCGTAGGCGTCGTTAAACTTGTCAAAATCGATGCTGATAGGAAACGAATCGACCTTGACGATCCGGTTGCCCATGTTGATGTAATGCAATTTATTCCCCAATTCGGAGACAAGTCGCGCCGCTTTCAGGAAATACTCCACATAATCATTGGTGTGAAAACCCACCACATCGGCCCCGAGAATACCGTCTACGATCGCCTTTCGCCACATCACCGGCAGCAGCCTGAATATCTCGAAAGACGGGAACGGAATGTGGAAAAAGAAGCCGATCTTGTTGTCGGGAAAAGCATTCCGGATCATTTGCGGCAGGAGCATCAGCTGGTAGTCCTGCACCCAAACGACATCCCCCGGCCGTATCACTTCCCTCACCTTTTCAAAAAACAATTGATGCGCTTCCTGATACGCTTCGAAATAGACGTCGTGGAAGTGCGCGAGCGAGGGAAAATAATGGCAAAGCGGCCATATCAGGTTGTTACAGAAGCCCTCATAGTAATTTTCGTTGAGCTCCGCGGGTATAAAAACCGGATGGGCATGGAAGTTCTCGTTTTCCATCGACTGCCCGTCGAGCTCTTCGGGCGTATTCTCCGAAAAACCGATCCACTGGATTTTCTGGTGGGTATCGAAGGCCTGGCTCTGTTGATCCTTTACCAGCGAAAGTACGGCGGAAACAAGGCCGCCGGAATTCTGAAATAATCGGGAAACATCACCGTCGCGGACTACCTTGAACGGTAACCGGTATGCGACTATGACAAGCCTCCCTCCGTTGACTGACTGAGATAAACTTTCCATAATATACCCGCACGCCTTCAAAAGCCATGCCACAACGACTTTCTGGCCCCCCAACTTCCCCTGCCGATCTGCGCAATACGGCGTACACCGCTAATTGACATCCGACGGACTCTATCAAAAAGTGAGTGGCCTTCTCAAAGCGGTAAGGTTTTGACAGAAGAGCCAAATGTATTATTTTCACATCCGCAACCTCTTCTATCACATTACAGGAACCGGATTTTCCGGCGCCGGGCAAATGCTCCGGCAAGCAAGCGCCATTGCTGTTTTCCATGAGTTAATGTGATAGCTGACCACAAATACGGGCCTTTGCGGACCCAAGATTAGTCATGGACTACAATCAGGTAATCGCAGATCAATACTGTGCCACTCATTGTTGTGGGTTGCGGGCGGCCGATCAAGGCCGCCATTTTTTTGGCCGTCCAGTTTACGAATCATCATATTCCTGGTCTTAAAGCAAATGGTAGTTAAAATCATCAACGGCGTTCTGATCCTTGTAGCCGTATTCATGGGCCTGAAACAAGGTTGGGCGATGCTCACCGGTAAAGCGGAGATGCTCGACCTGTTCGGAAAGTGGGGGTTTAACAAAGCCGGCGTGATGGTCAACGGCATCGTCACGATCATCAGTGCATTGCTCATCTTGTACCCTAAAACATTTGTCTGGGGAAACTTTCTGATGGCAGCCGCCATCCTGATGATCATCTGTTTCCATTTGCTGGAAAAGGATTTAAAAGGTATGGCGATCGAGCTCCCGTTTCTGTTTTTGAACCTGGTGATTATTTATTTGCAACACCCATTTACAGGCAAATAAAAAAGAGCGGCAAACAATTTCGCCGCTTTATTCCTGACGCCCCTCCTTAAAAGAAACCGCGCATAGCCTCCATATATTCCTCAATCGGCATGGATTGGCGCATTTGCAGCAACTGATTCCCGGTTGCGCCGATCACATTGCGGAAAGAATCGATCTCCCGGGTAGCGAGCTGGTGAATAACCCGGACGATGTCCATCGGGTCGTCCAGCTGGCTCTCGTCTGGCTGCTCCATGATGGATTGCAATTTTCGGGTCAGCCGATCGTAAGCCGTGATTTCAGGGTTGGCATTCCAGACAATGCTTTCCTTAAAATTATTTCCTTTCGAACCGCCCTGCTCGACCAGCCGCAGTTCGATATTCAGTGGTTTCAATTCATAATACAAGCCCTCGGTTAAGCCTTCAAGCGCAAATTTGGACATATTATAGAGCGACCCCAGCGGTACGGCGGTGGTAACGCCCATGAACGAACTGATGTTGATGAACATACCTCCCCCATTCGCCCTGAAATGCGGAAGGAATGCGCGGATCACATTGATCGGGCCGCGCGTGTTTACAGCAAACTGCCAGTCGATATCCGCCTCTTTCGCCAGTTCGAGCGCGCCGTAGGTGCCCATTCCCGCGTTATTAACCACCACATCGACCCTGCCGAATGCTTCGATTGTCTGTCCGACAGCCGCTTTCACCTGACCTGCATCCGTCACGTCGAGTTCGAAAATCCTGATGTTCGGGTAGGCGGTCAGTTCCGTCTCCTTCGCGGGCGTACGCATGGTCGCCGCCACGTTCCAGCCGTTTTGGGCAAAGTACTTAGCGGTCAGTTTACCGAGCCCGGAGCTGGTACCGGTTATAAAAATTGTTTTTTGCTCATTCATCTTGATAAATTTTAAATTGAATGGCACAAATTTACCGGCTATTGGTATAACTTTGTAATCAGTATCACAGAGTATACCAACTACACTTATGGAACAGGTTCCACCGGTCAGAAACCAGGCAGAAGAAGTCAGGGCGTTACAGGACACCATTTACGTCATCGGCGGTAAATGGAGGTTGCCCATTATCAACTCGATATGCAATGGTAACAAGCGTTTCCGCGAGATAGAAAGAAGCATTCCGGGCATTACGACAAGAATGCTTTCACGCGAATTGAAGGAAATGGAGATGAACAAGCTGATTAAACGGACAGTATACCCCGACTCTCCGGTGCTTGTAGAATATGAGTCGACGCCCTACTGCAAAACGTTTGGAAATATCATCCTTGCAATGATCGAATGGGGCAAAGAGCACAAAAAGTACGTTACCGAACAACCAGCCAGGAAAATATCTTCGTCCGAATAAGCTATTCAAGGTTAAGCGACGCCGCGTATCCACGCTTCCGCTTCACCGGGATCGGTAAAAAAGCGCTCGTTCGGGCTACTATAAAGCGATTCGTACTTCTCGATCTTCGTTGCGTCCTGGTGGCAATGCACCGCCGCTATGCAACGGATGTTACGCTTGTTCGATAGCACCAGCCCCGACGCCTCCTCCCCGAACATGGTCACATACCCGACTTTCCAGCCATAGTCGGCGAGGGTCAGCGGTATAATGCTGCGGAAATGCTTGTGCGCATCGAGGTTTACCGCCGTGAAACCGTGCAGGTTCACAAAGATTTTAAATGTGCTTCCGTCCTGGATGCTGTCCAGCGCTTCATAAAGCGATTTTTCCCAACGGATTACATCCTCCTTATCCATATCCCCGCTGATACGCGTCACGATCAGCCGGTTCGGGGCATCCCAGTCTGTTCTGGCTATTTTCGATTCTGACATCTGAATTTGCTGATAATACTCCACTGGCTGCATAATCGCCGACACCACATATTTGTTCCGCATCGTCGACGGATAGCGCCGGTTCATCGACAAAGTGCGGCCGGCGTCACACGATGAGCCTTTTCGCCACCAGATCGTCGAAAAGCAGTTGTGCGGCCAGCGACACCTTCGGCCTGTCGGCATAGCGGAGCCACGAAACATCGTCAATTTCGGCGGCTGCCCTTACTTCTCCCCTTTCCGTGGTCGTGTAGCATCTCAGCCGAACCAGCACTCCCTCCGGCTGCCCATGAGCCTGCGCCTCGAACTCCCCGTAGAATTTCAGCAATACCGGGTCCAGCACCAGGCTCAGCTCTTCCCCGATTTCACGCACCAGTGCCTCTTCGTCCGATTCACCCGGTTCGCGCTTACCGCCCGGAATGTAATAGGTGTCGCGCCCGCGGCTTTTTGCAGCAAGTATTTTTTGGTCTTCAATGTAAACCAGCGCCAGCTTGTCGATCATAACTGTAAATATTTCTTCATAAAAATAAGCATACGAGCCGATTCCAACCAAAGCAGCAAAGCTTGAATCTCCAATGCATTGTTCCATCCCAAAATCGATCAAAACCATGAAAAGGCTGCTACTCCCGGCGCTCGTTACGACGGTATCCCTTGCGCTTTCGTGCTCGAAAAATGAGCCTGAACCCAGATACGGGTGCAATGGCGACACGGAAATGACGATCACCGATGTACGCGCGGTTTACCACGGAAAGGGCTATTTTTCCTTCGATCTGGGCGCTCCCTACGGACAATCGTCAGCCTGGGCCTGCCAGGTCGACTCTGCCTGGGCAAAAAGCGACGATCCGAAGGTGCCCAACTACACGATCAGCGGGAATATAAAGAAAGTCCGTTTCGTTGGACCGACTGTGACAGTCGTGTATCCGCCGATAGAAATCACAGCCATCCGAAAAGACTAGTTCTTTAAAACCTTTTCGAAACAAACGCTGTTTTCCACCCCCGCGTACTGCCCATAGTTGGGCGTACGCGTGTAGCCGTTCTTTTCATAGAGCCCGATAGCCTCCGGCTGACGTTTACCGGTTTCCAGCACGCATTTGCCGTAACCCATTTCAGATGCCCAGGTTTCCAGCTCACCCAGCACCCGGGTGGCAATGCCTCTGTTGCGGCCGGCGGGCGACACGTACATCCTTTTTACCTCCATAGCATCGTCGCTGAACGCCTTGATGGCCCCGCAACCGACCGGCTGGTTATTTTCATAGCATACGACAACGTGCCTGATCCTGTCGATTTTGTTGAATTGTGCGTAAAAACCGTGATCTGCGCCGTCGCGTAGGGCAAGGTCGGCATCGAGAAGTTTCACGAGAGATTGAAAATCCGGGTCGTCGGAGTCGGTTCTTCTTAAATGGATCATTGTAATTCTTCGAGTTCTACTACTTTGGGCGTCCTGGTGAGCCAGTGGATGATGAGCCAGGCCACAAGATAGGTAAAACCGCAGATCGTAAAAATGATGTTATAGCCTGCCTGGATATTTCCCGCAGCCTTGTAGGTGTCGAGCAGGCTGCCGATCAGGATCGGGAAAAGGATCCCGCCCACCGCGCCGGCCATCCCGCCTATGCCTACGACCGAACTTACTGCCTGCTTCGGAAAGAGATCGGACGGTAATGTGAACACGTTCGTCGCCCAGGCCTGGTGCAAGGCGACCGCCAGGCTGATCAATCCTACGGCCATCCAGACGCCGCTGGAAAACTGGATCAGTATCACCGACAGTTCACAGAACGCCAGGCACAGCAGCACTGTTTTCCTTGCCTTCAAAGTGAGCCAGCCTCGTTTGATCAGCAGGGACGAAAGATAACCGCCTCCGATGCTGCCCACCGTAGTAGCCGTATAAATCAGCATTAATTCGAAACTCGGCTTTTTGAGGTCCAGGTTGAAGGTAGAAGCGAAATAGGACGGCAACCAGAACAGGAAGAACCAGTAAATAGGGTCGATAAGACCTTTGCCGGTGATATAAGCCCAGGTTTGCGGAAACGTGAAGAGCTTCAACCATTTAACAGGCTGCTTTTCAGCCTCGTTTTCGTCCTGTTCCTGACCGCTCAGAATATAATGCAGTTCTTCCCGGCTCAACCGCTTTTGGTTGACGGGAATATCATAAAGGAACAGCCAGAAAACCAGCCATACAAAACCCAACGCGCCCGTGATCCAGAACACCTCCTGCCAGCCATAGTGGCTCAGTATCCAGGGTACAAGGAGCAATGCGACCACTACGCCGATGCTGGTCCCGGCGTTGAAAAGTCCCGTAGCCAGGGCCCGCTCCTTTTTCGGGAACCATTCGGCCACTGTTTTTACCGCCGCAGGATAATTACCGGCCTCGCCCAAACCTAATCCGACCCGTGCGACACCAAATCCGAAAGCACTCCGGGCAACGGCATGGAGCATTCCCGCGACACTCCAGAAAACAATTGTGAAAGCATAACCGAGCTTGGTGCCGATCTTGTCGATCAACCAGCCGAAAACCAGTAACCCGATGGCGTAGGCGGCCGTAAATGCCATGACTATGCGGGCAAAATCGGTTTCCGTCCATGCGAATTCCTTCTCGAGAATAGGTTTCAGCAATCCTATGATCTGCCTGTCGAGGTAGTTGATAGTCGTGGCGAGAAACAGCAGGACCACGATGATCCAGCGGTAATTCCTGATTTTCCCCATTGGTTAAGTGAGTTTTTGTACGAATTGAAGGAAATGTGCTTTCAAAGCGTCCCAGTTCTTGTCCCGGATCAGTTTTTTATCGAACAACTGCCCGCCTATCCCCAGCCCATTGGCTCCGGCTTTAAGAAAAGCAGTCATGTTTTCGAGGCTAACGCCCCCTGTGGGCAGCAATTTCAGCTGATTCATGGGTGCTTTCAGATCTTTGATATAATCCGGTCCAAGTGCCGTGGCCGGGTAAATCTTCACCATCGTCGCTCCCAGCGACCATGCGTTGAAGATCTCCGTGGGTGTGTAGGCACCGGGAAACACCGGGATACCCTTTTTCACGCAGGATTTCACCACTTTTTTGTTCAAAACCGGCGTCACGATAAACTGCGCCCCCGCATCGAGCGCCAGTTCCAGGTCGTCTTTAGTACACACCGTTCCGGCTCCGATATTCAATCCGTAATGTTCGTTTTCCAGGGCGTAGCGGATCATGTCCGTCGCGCCGGGTGTGTTCATGGTGATTTCGACGGTGGTTAGCCCGGCTTCCCGGTAAATGGGCAGAATGCGTTTCACGTCCTCGGGCGAGACATTGCGGATAATACCGACCAGCGGCGCCTTGTTGAACAACTCCCATGAAAATGTACACTCACTCATAAATTTGTTTTATTCAATGTTAAATTCTGATTTTCAAAAATCCGGATATGTCCTGCGGTTGCTGCACGGTCGACGATTTCTGAGGGAATGACCGTCGCCCTGCCGGATAGCCCCAGCGTTTCGATCGCGGCTTTGTACAATTGATATAGATTATTCCCGCCGCATAGCACCAAATGCGCGTCGGTTTCCCGGGTAAGATCACGGATTTCGTAGCCAATCAGCAGCCCGCTGAGAAACATCCCGTTCTCCCGCTTATCCAGTAAATCAAAGAGCTGGTTGGTTCTTACTGTAAACAATGCATTTAAAATATTTCCCGAACCCGACTCGCGTATGCCTTTGCGGAAGGCGCTCGCGGCTTCTGCATTGAAATCGGGCTGGCGGTAATGGTCGATGGAATCTTTCAGAATGCTGTGATTTGCCATGAGGTTGAAAACCTCGCCCGTCATGAAAGTTTTGAAATCGATCAGTCGGCCATCACGGACAAACATATGTTTCGAATGCGTGCCCGGAAGGATAAATATCGCATCCCGACCGGAGAGGTCCATGGCCGCGCCCAGGCCAATAAGTTGAGTCTCTTCGCCCCGCATGACATCGTGGTCGCTCCTTACACCGGAAATGAGGATTACCTCGTGGGGAAAGGCGTCCGTTTCGTCATAATGCTCCATTCCCAGATGGCTTCCGTCCACGGAAAAGGGCAAGCGGGCATAAGGCAGTTCCTGCATACCGATCGACGACGAGGCCATACCGGAAAGCACGATGGGCATTCCCCCCCGTGTCCAGGCCCGTCTGCCGGCTTAACGCCGCTATTTGCGTTGAAATGACCGAACGGTAATATTGTCCGCGCGGTACGCCCGTGGCCGCATGCTCCTCCTGCCAGGCATTGTAGACGGCACCGACGCCGTTCGGGGTTGTCACCTCGCCTACCACGTCGCGATCCGCTACATTGACCAGCCTTAATCGGAACGAAGATGTTCCCCAGTCGCAACTTAGCAGGTGTTTTTTCATCATTATCATTTAAGATTTTATGGCAATGCAAATGCGATATAATTTCCTCCCGGTTTTAAACCGTATCTGGTGCCGCCGGCTGCGATCGCAATATATTGCTTTCCGTCGACCATATAAGTGACCGGCGTCGCAAAACCGCCTGCCGGGAGTTTGTATTCCCACACAACCCTGCCGTTTTTCGTATCGAATGCCCTGAGTTTTTCGTCGTAGGTCGCGGCTATGAAAAGCAGGCCACCGGCTGTCACCAGCGGACCGCCATGGTTTTCGGTGCCCGTTGGCGGGATGCCTTGTTTCGTCAGTTCCGGATATTCGCCAAGTGTTACTTTCCAGCGGTATTCGCCCGTATTCATATCGATGGCATTCAATGTACCCCAGGGTGGCTTGATCGCCGGGTAATTGTCCGGGTCGCGGAACTGGACGTTGCCATTGTTGATGTAGGGTGGCAAATACGGGAACCGGGCATTGCCCTGGGCCGCGGTGGCCGTCGTTGGAGCGTGAATGTCGTCGGCAGCAGGTTTTGTTTCTGTTTTTAGCAGGAAATCGATAATGGCCGCGCGATCGGTTTTTGAGATGTGTTGAAAAGAAGGCATTCTGCCGCGCCCGGTTTCCAGCAATGCGCCCATCTGCCCGCGATTCATTCGTTGGCCGATGTCTTTTAAAACCGGATAAGCCTGCGCAGCGGCTAATGTTGCGTTCTTTGCATCCATAGCATGGCATGCCGCACAATTCGTATTGAACAATACCTGCCCCCGTGACAGCTCCTTACCTCCCCGGCCTTCCTTCGCGTCCCGCATTTTAAGCCACCAAAGCATATTGTTGCCATTTACATACACGACACCCTCCGGGTCGGCCGCCGTACCGCCCCACTCCGCCCCTCCTCCGATTCCGTAGAGCAACCCTCCGAGTGTGTCGGGCGGTTGGTTTTTAGGCCCTTTGTTACTGCTGCGAAACCGGTCGAGCACGTAGGCGTGCGCCTCGGGGGTGCGCGTCGTAATATCCGCCTCGGTTACTGTCTGGTAGGCAAACGGGGCAGGTTTGGAAGGCACCGGCTGGGTCGGCCAGGGCTGATCGCCGGGCAGCGGTATTGCCTTGGGCACGGGAACTTCCTTCACCGGAAAAAGCGGTTTCCCGGTATCACGGTCAAAAAGAAAAATGTAGCCGTCCTTTGTTGCCTGGGCGACCGCATCGACGATCTTTCCGTTTCTCCGGACCCTGATCAGGTTCGGCGGGCAGGGAATATCGCGATCCCAGAGATCATGATGTACCGTCTGGAAGTGCCAGACGCGTTCGCCGGTTGCCGCATCGAGTGCGATTACGCAATTAGCGAACAAATTACTCCCTTTTCTTTCGGCGCCATAGAAATCCACCGACGGCGATCCGGTTCCGAGAAACACCATTCCGCGCTTTTCATCTACCACCATCCCGGCCCAGCAGTTGGCGCCGCCGAGCTTTTTGTAAGAATCCTTCGACCACGTTTCATAGCCATATTCGCCCGGCAAAGGAATCGTCCTGAACACCCACGCCACCTTACCCGTACGCACGTCGAATGCCCGGATATGCCCGGGCAATGCGTCTCCGCCTTCCGAAACGGAAGAGCCGGTTATAAGCAGGTTTTTGTAAATGACCCCAGGAGTCGTATTGCGGATATTGAACTGGTAAGGGTCATAGCCGTAAGTTTCTTTGTCGCCCAGACCATCATGAAAATCAACCTCGCCATTTTTGCCAAAACTCTTGACCGGCACTCCTGTTTCCGCGTTCAAAGCGAATAAGGAAGGTCCCGCCGTAAAAAGAATACGTTTGTCCTTTCCATCCGACCAATACACGACTCCCCTCATCGGGTGAAACCGCGGCCGCCTGCCTTCGAACGGATCGAACTTCCAGAGCTCCCTGCCGGTGGCGGCTTCGAGCGCGAACACTTTCAACCGCGGCGTCGTGCCGTACATAATGCCATCGATCACGATAGGCTGGCATTGCATGTCCATCCCGCGTTCGCCGGGTTTGTTGTTTTCGCCGGTGTCGTATGTCCACGCAGGTTGCAGGTTTTTGACATTGTCCTTGTTGATCTGTGTCAGGATTGAATATCGGTTACCCGCATTATTGCCGCCATACACCGGCCAATCGGCGTTTTCGGAGTCGTCGGGGACGCGCCCGTCGTCGTTTGGCAGGGATAACGAACAAAAAGTTGCCGTTGCAAACAATGCCGATATGAGCGGAAGTCGGAGTGTCATCGGGTTTTGGTTAATAATTTGTATTTCAAAAAAAGTCGGGGAGTTTGGCAACGGTTTACAAACGCCGTTTTTTGGTTGTTACATACCTACGGCATTGACGCATTGGCACGGTTTGCATCAACTACCAATATTACGTGCCTGACGGCACCGGTTTTTAAAATGCCCGGTCGCCTTGGCGACGTAACATTGGTAGCCAATCCCGTCCAATGCACATTTCGAAAAGCCCGCAGGGATGCAACAACAATTACGTGCTCCGTTACAAATTCGGGTTAATGGATGTATCCGTATAAGGCAGCGGGAACCAATAATTGGCCTTCACAATCGGTTTGATCGGCTGCAAATCGTCGGGATTTTTCCTGGCATTGGCCTCCTCCACTCTTTCCAGGCGGACCAGATCGAACCAGCGGGTTCGTTCGCAAGCGAACTCCCACGCACGTTCCTGCACCACCTCGTCGGCAAACTGCGCGGCGGTAAGGCCGTCGCCGGGAGATAACGGCTTGGTGCCCGCAGCCCGTCCACGCAGGCGGATTTTATTCAATGCGTCGTAAGCGGCCTGGTCCGGACCACCTGTGCCCCGCGCTTTGGCTTCGGCATAAATGGTGAGCACATGTGCGTAGCGCATCATCACGGAAGGCAGCGAAATGCTCGAAGTCACGATATTGCCTTTGATATACCACTTCTGATAATAAGGATGTTTGGTCAGGCTGTTCTGCCAGGGAATCTTCGTCGCGCCCAGGCCGAACTCCGTACGGAAGGTAGCATCCTTGCGCGGGCCCGCGGGGAAATCGCGGAAAAAATTCAGTTCGGCAAACATATCATCCCAACCGCCTTCCTCGCCGGGCATGGTCGTGTTCCCGTAAGTCGCATTTGCCGTACCGCTCCCTCCCAGGTAGCCGCTGATCTGAAATACGGCCTCTTTGGTACCCGGCGAGGCCGGATCGTTCTCGAACACAGCCGCAAAGGTGGGCAACAGTTCAAAACCGTAAGTCCCCGCATTGTCGATTACTTCCTTCGCCTTGGCGGCGGCGAGGTCGTATTTGTCGGTTTGCTTTAATGGCCAGCCAGCCATGGTCAGGTAAACATCCGCCAAAAACGCTTTGGCGGCGCCTTTGTTAGGCCGTCCGGGATCGCGCTTGGTGTTCGGCAGGTTATTTTCCGCCACTTTCAAATCCGCCACAATCAGATCGTAGACTTCCTGCGGCGGCGATTTTTTGATAGTGAGCAGCTCATCGGAATATTCCCCTGCCAAAACCAGCGGAATATTGCCCCAGAAGCGCGTCAGCCAGTAGTAAGAGAATGCCCGGATGAAATATGCCTCGCCGACGATGATATCGATCGTAGCTTTTGTGCCAACCGTCTTTTCCCAGTTGTTGATCACGTTGTTCGCGCCCTGAATGGCTTTGTAGCAGCCATTGTAAACGGCATTGGACCGCTGGTTGGTCGTCGAAACATTGAACTGGTCGAACTCCCGCCAGTCGGCCTTATTGCTCGCCGGGTGAGTGGTCACGTCGTCGGCGCCAAGCACCGCGGCATTGGCCGACGGATGCAGGAAACCGTACGCCCATTGATTCGCCAGCCCTTTGTAGGCACCTGTTAACGCCGATTCAAGCCCTTCCTGCGTCGATAGCACATTAGGCCCGTACAAAAGGCCGGTCGTATCCTCATCGAGATAATCGCTGCAACCCGCACCCACAAAAAGCAGGCCGCTCAGTAGAAGTATAGGGAGTGTTTTCATATTGTTTAATGCTTTATGCTGTAAGCTTTAGGCTTTATGCCCGCCGCAGTGATACCAAATATTTTTACCTAAGGGGATATATGCTCATAGCCTACTGCTTATAGCTTATAGCCTATTGCTTATAGCCTCTCAAAATCCCACCGTCAACCCCAAAGTATACACCTTCGCGTTGGGGTATGAGCCGCGGTCGATGCCGATGGCGGTGTCGGTGTTCGAACCTACGTTGCTGGACTCGGGATCGGGCCCGGTGTATTTACTGATTGTCAGCACATTGGTAGCACTGGCAAAAATGCGGATGCTGGCTTTGTCCTTAAAAACCGACGACGGTATATTGTACGCGAGGCTGATGTTCTTCAACCTTACGAAACTTCCGTTCTCGACAAACCGGCTCGACTGCGTGAATGGCTGGTACGTTTTGGTAAATGCCGGGATGTCCGAATCCGTGTTGCCTTCCCGGTAATAATCGCGGATTTCCGTCAGCAGGAACTGCCGCGCCTCGCCGGAACCGGACATCGCGCCGGCACGGGTATAGTTCAGTTTATCCACGCCGAATGCCCCCTGAAAAAAAACATTGAGCGTCAAACCGCCGTAGGTAAAGGTATTATTCCAACCACCGGTCAGTTTCGGGAACGCGTGTCCGACGATCTGGAAGTCGTCGGTGGTAATGGCATTGTCGCCATTGACGTCCTCGTAATGCGGATCGCCGGGAACGCGGCCTTGTTTGGCGGCGATGTCCGCCTCATTGGGCTTGAAAGTACCGAGGTATTTCAGGCCCCAGTACGAACCCAGCGGCTGGCCCGGCATGAGCATAAATTCGTTGGTAATGGACATGCCGCCCCCAGCGCCGGTCCCTGTGCCCAGTCTGGGCAGACCACCGAGGCTTACTACTTCATTTTTCAGAGTAGAAAGGTTGAGGTTGGTTTCCCAGCTGAATTTCCCCTTTTCGATAGGCGTACCGCCAAGGGCGAATTCGAATCCACTGTTTTTGATTTCACCTACGTTGCGGGTTTGCGTGCCGCCGCCCGCGTAGTTCGGAAGTTGTACGTTCAGCAGCAGATCGGTAGTTCGCTTGTTGAAATAATCGGCTTCAAAATGCAGGCGCCCGTTCAGGAACTCCATTTCGATGCCGACGTCGGTTTGCGTCGTAGTTTCCCATTTCAGGTTTTTGTTGCCCTGGTTCCCCTGAATCACGCCCGCCGTTACGCCGGTATTATTGAACGCGACCTGCGTCGAATTGTAGGGGGACAATGTCGCATAAGGATTAATGGCCTGGCTACCGGTTTTACCCCAGCTGCCGCGCAGTTTCAGATTGGAAAATACATGAAGGTTTTTGATAAACTCTTCCTCCGAGAGCCGCCAACCCAATGCAACCGACGGAAACACGCTGTTCCGGTTGTCTTTGCTGAATTTGGAAGAACCGTCGCGACGGATGGCTGCCGTGATCAGGTATTTGTCTTTAAATGCATAATTCACGCGCCCCAGCAACGAAAGCAATGTCCATTTCGAAAAGCCCGAATTCACCGTGGCGGCTGAATTGCCGCCGATGTTGTCATAGCCCAACTGAGGAAAACGCAGACCGTTGGCAGTTGCGGTAAAATTCTTGTCGCTAAACTGCTGCGTCTCCAGCACCGCCACCGCAGTAACGGAATGGTTACCGAACGTGCGGTTGTAATTCAATGCGTTGGTATTCTGCAAAGTCACCTGGTCGGACGAATAACGCGTCGCGTTCGGGTTGTTGTTCGATAGGCGTTTGCCATTGAAATTTTTGTTCTGCGCATCGAGGTAGTTGATGGCGTACTGCAAATCCAGCGACAGCCCTTCGATCGGCAACTGGTAGGTCAGGCCACCGATCGCATTGATATTCATCCGTTCGGCGTCGATGGATTTATCGTACAAATGATCCAGCGGGCTGCGGGAAACCGAACCGATCGGGTCGGCAAAGGTTGGCTGCCCGTCGGCGTCGTAGGCTGGCGTTGTAGGTGCCCATTGCAAGGCCTCGATCAACGCACCGCCGCCGTCGGTATTATGGTTGGCGGTTTTCGCGCCTGAAAGATTGAGCCGCAGTGCGAGGTTTTTATTAACCTGCGTAGTCAAATTCGTCCTAAGAATGTAGCGCTTGAAGCCGCTGTTGTTGACGATCCCTTTCTGGTTCACGTAGTTACCGGAAATCAGGAAGGAAGTCTTTTCATTCGCCCCCGAAACGGTCACCTGATGTTGCTGGCCGCTGCCCTTGCGGTAAACAAGGTCCTGCCAGTCGGTACCGCCGTTCTGCTTGTAGCCGTCAATCTGCGCCTGTGTAAATGGCGGGTTGGAGCCCGTTGCCAGCGCACGCGCGTTCACGATCTCCGCAAACTCACCTGCCGGCAAGATATCGAAGCGTTTGATCACATTCGAAACACTTCCCTGGCCTTCGTAACTCACTTTGATACCCCTCGTACCTTTTTTGGTGGTAATAATGATCACGCCGTTGGCCCCGCGGCTACCGTATATCGACGTGGAAGCGGCGTCTTTCAGCACTTGCAGCGACTCGATATCATTGGGGTTCAGCAAATTATAATTAGCTCCCACAAAACCGTCGATCACATAAAGCGGGTCGTTATTGCCCAGTACCGAATTCGCTCCCCGTACCCGAACCTTCGAATCGCCTCCCGGCGCGCCATTCGATTGGGTTACCTGCACACCGGCCGCCCGTCCCTGCAATACCTGATCGAGGCGGGTAATGGGTTGCTGCGAGAACTCGCGCGTCGATACCACCGACAACGCGCCGGTTACATCCGTTTTCTTTTGCGTACCGTACCCTACAACTACCAGCTCGCCCAGACTCCGCGATTCCTGGGTCATTTTAATGTCGATCACCGAGCGGTTCCCAATCGCAACCGTCTGACTTTCATAACCGATAAACGAAAATACCAAAGTGCCGTCGCCCGGCGCGTTGATCACAAAATTCCCCTCTCCGTCGGTAACGGTCCCCTGCGAGGTCCCGCTGATCAGAATACTCACGCCAGGGAGTGCAGCGTTGTCCTGATCGGTCACTTTGCCCGTCACCCTGGCATTTTGCGCGAAGAGCGTCCCTCCGCCCGCAATGAGGAAAACCAGGCATAATTGCAGCAATTTTCTCATGGTTTAACAGATAGTTTATATTAAAAATTTACTAAATACTATTTTTTTATACACCTGAGCATGTTCGCCCTTGCTTGCCGGTTCTGAAGCCGGAAGCAGTTACAGACTTTCAATGAGAAAAGTCAGGTTGCCTACCAGTCCACTACCGATCCATCCAACGCGTTGTAGCTTTCGGGATTTTTCCAGTCGTGCCCGATCTTGTCCTTCAATGCGTCTTCGTCGAGCTCCACGCCCAGGCCGGGCTTCGTAGGAACCATGACGGTTCCGTCTTTTTGCAGTTTGAATGGCTCCTTGAGATAGCCTTCACCGAGCGTTACCTGCTCCTGCACCAGGAAATTCGGGACGCTGGCAGCCAGTTGCAGACCTGTCGCGAGGGAGATGGGTCCCATGGGGTTATGCGGGGCGATGGGTATATAGTATGCCTCGGCCATTCCCGCGATGAGCCTGCCTTCGGTAATCCCGCCCGCATGGCATAAATCGGGCTGGATAATGCTGGCCGCGCCTTTTTCGAGGATTTCGCGGAAGCCCCATTTGGTAAAAATCCGTTCGCCGGTGGCAATGGGAATATGCGTTCCCCGCGCGATATCGACCAGCGTGTCCACATTCTGCGCCTGACAGGGCTCTTCGACGAAAAACGGCTGGTATTGTTCCAGCTCCTTGATCAGAACTTTCGATGTTTGCTGCGGCACAGAGCCGTGGAAGTCGATCGCAATATCCATTTCCGGGCCTCCGGCTTCCCGCAACGAGGCAAAGTTGTCGGCCGCGTACCGGATAAACGCCGGATTTTCGACGATATTCGCAGGGTTCTTTTTCGCAACGCCTGTCTTGATAATGGTATAGCCTTCGGCTTTCCTCTTTTTCATGTCTTCCGCGTTGGATGCCCGCCCGTATATGCGGACGCGGTCGCGCGTGGGCCCGCCCAGAAGTTCGTGCACAGGTACGCCCAGGAGCTTGCCTTTGATGTCCCACAGCGCCTGGTCGATTCCGCTCAACGCGCTGGTTAGGATCGGGCCGCCACGATAGAACGCATGGCGGTAAATGGCCTGCCAATGGTGGACGACCGCACGCGGGTCTTTTCCGACCAGGTAAGGTTCTACTTCCTTAATGGCCGTCTGGATGGTCAATGCGCGACCTTCCAGCAGCGGTTCGCCAAGGCCGACGACACCCGCGTCGGTATGGATTTTGAGAAAAATCCAGCGGGGCTTCACCAGGAACGTTTCTAGTTTGGTGATCTTGACCTTGCCGTAAGCCTGAAACGGCGCCGGTGCGGCGGCGTAGGACGTCCGGGGCAACAGCATCGTGCCGGTTGCCGCAATGCCAAGCACCGATTGAATGGCTGCCCGGCGCGAAACAGAGGTGGATTTTTGGGTCGATTTCATAGCGTTACCAGTTGTGGATGGAACCATCCGGACTTTTCAGGATCGGATGCGGGAATTTGGTTTTTTCTTTGACTTCCATGACGAAAGTCGCCCTTTTGGGATCGAATTTCACGCCCAGCCCTGGCGCGTCGTTGAGGTATAGCTTGCCGTTTTTGAAATTGATATAATCCTCGTTGAAATACGCCGGCCGCTCGGGCTCCCCTCCGCCCAGCTCCATCAAAGCCCGCGCGGGGCTGCTCGAACCCAGCACGTGCACCAAGGTGGCCGTTGCGAGAGGACCCGTAAAGTGCGGGATCATACCCACATAATGCGTCTCGCACATCGAAGCCAGCTTCCTGAACTCGCTGATGCCACCCGTGTTGGGCAATGTAAAGCGGGTGTAGTCGATCCAGCGGTTTTCGATGAACTCGTTGCTATCCCACCGGTCGCCGAACTGCTCCCCGACGGCAATAGGCACCTTGGTCATAGCGCGCACGGTTTTGTACACCGACGGGTTTTCCGAACGGATAATGTCCTCCACGAAATACGGTTCCAGCGATTCGAGGGCAGCGCAAATTTTCAATCCGTCCGTCATGTCAAAACGGGTATGGAGGTCGATAGCCCATTTACCGCCCCCGCCCACAGCTTCGTCGATGCGTTTGCAGAAGTCGATGGTTTTTTTCACATTCTCATAAAAATCGAACGGCTGGTCCCCATTGCCGCCCGTCGGCCCGATCCGGTAGGCGCGCAGGCCGGCTTCGATGCAGTCCCTGGCCCGTTCTTCTTCCGTTTTGGCCTTCGAGGCACGAAAACCGGTGGCGTAGCATTCCACATAGTCGCGGGTGGCGCCTCCGAGCAACTCGTACACCGGCACATTCAATGCCTTGCCCTTGATGTCCCACAGCGCCATTTCAAGGGCTCCGAGGGCATGCAATTTTTCTCGGCCCGGCGGATAAAACATTCCCCGGTACACATTCTGCCAGATGTGCTCGATCCGGAACGGGTCCTCGCCGATCATCATTTGCGCGCATTGTTCGATCATGTCCTTCGAGCCTCCTTCGCCGATGCCGACGATCCCTCCGTCGGTTTCGATCTCCACAATGCCCCGTGCCTGATTGAAAAGCGGTTTGTTATAACCCGGTGCGGCGTAATACCGGATTTTGGTAATCTTCATTTTAGACGCTGCACCGGCATTGATTACCGGGAAGCCGGTTGCCATTGCGGCGGTGCCCAGGAATGCTGTTTTGATGAAATTTCTTCTTTGCATGATGGTACTTGGTATGTCGGGAATTGTGTCTAGTGTCATGTGTGGTCAGAAGTTGTCATGGGTAGTCAGGGGGTCATGGGTAGTCAAGGGGTCATGGGTGGTCAGGAGTTGTCATGGGTGGCCAGGGGGCATGGGTGGTCAGGAAATCACCCGTTCATTGCTGATTTGATTTTCGACGACTCCCGGGCTATCAGCTTGGCTTCCATTAATATCTGTTTCATTCCTTCCTCCGGGTTTTTCAGTTTCTTCAATAAAAATTCAACCGCCGTTTTGCCCAGCATTTCCAACGGCTGCCGCACGTAGGTAATGGGACAATAGTAAAGGTCAAAAACCTCGGCCTGACCGAAACTGACTATCGCCAGGTCGGACGGGACTTTAAGCCGCAGCTCGTTAATATACTTCAACGCATTGATAGCCAGACCATAAGTAGCAAAAATCATCGCTTCTACGCGGTTCGCGGAGGCCAGTATCTCGTCGATAGCCGTACGCACTTCCTTGTCCATCGTCTCAAAATGCACTTCTTTCAGCCACGACTCGTGAAACTCGATATCATTGTCGCGCAAGGCGTGTTTGTAGCCTCTGATCCGCTCCTCCATATGGTACATATTCGACCGGTAGGCCATGATGCCAATCCTCGAATAGCCGCTCCTGATCAGGTGGACGCCGGCATCGTAGGAGGCCTTGTAATTGTTGGTAGCCACAAAATCCGTCTGTATTTCGGGAAAGTGGCGGTCCAGCAATACAAAAGGAATGTTCCGCTCTTTAAGATAATGCACCTGATTTTCGGAACCTTCGCAAGAGACGATGATGAAGCCATCGACCTGCCGGTTGATCAGCACATTCAACAAGTCCCACGATTTTTCGGCATGCTCGTCGCAGCTGCCGATAATCACCGTATAACCGTTCTTTTTGGCCTCGTCCTCCACTACGCGGGCGATATTGGCGAAAAAGGGGTTGGAAATGTCGGCGATAATGAGACCGATCGTATGGGTCCTGCCACTTCTAAGGCTTTTGGCAAGATGGTTGGGCTGATAGTTCATTTCCTTCGCTATCTGCCTGATCTTTTGCGCGATAGCCTCCCCTACCCTGGTTTCTTTTTCCTTTCCGTTAAGGACATAGGAAACCAGGGCGGTTGAAACGCCTGCCTGCTGTGCGATATCTTTGAGCGATACTTTTTTCATGGACGTATAAGCGTACCGTCGAATTTTCTTACCTGCCAGTTCGACTTGGTGCTAATGGGAAATTTGCCAGCGGCTTTTTCGTCAATGTCCACGCCTATGCCCGGCACTTCGTTCACCGACATGTAGCCGTTTTTCATGGTCGGGCAGCCAGAGAACACTTCCAGGGTTTTGTCGTTGAACTGCACGGCTTCCTGGATACCAAAATTCCAGACCGCGAGATCGATATGCGCATGGGCCGAATGACCGACCGGCGACACGTCGCCGGGACCGTGCCAGGCCGTTTTTACATTGAACCATTCCCCTAGCCGCGCCACCTTCATCGCCGGCGTAATACCACCGATCTGCGACACGTGAATGCGGATGTAGTCGAACCACTGGTTCACCATCGGTTCCAGGAACTCATTGACGTTATTAAACAACTCACCCATTGCCAGCGGCACCGTCGTACTCTGGCGGAGCAGCTTGAACCACTTCATGTTCTCCGGCGAAAACGGGTCCTCGATAAAGAATGGCCGGTAATCCTCCAACCTTTTGATCATATTGATCGCGTTCATCGGCTGCACGCGTTCATGGATATCGTGCAACAGTTCTACCTCCTCGCCGCACTGCTTACGCACGGTTTCAAACAAGATCGGGATCGCTTTCAAATAAGCATTTTCGTCCATATAGTTGTCCGTCGCACCGCCGAAACCGGCCTCCTTGAAATCAGGCTTCCGGGTTGTGCTTCCCACGGCACCGTAACCGCCCTGCTGAATGCGGATGTAACGATAACCCTGCTCCTGAATTTTCTTTACGCTTTCCACCGTTTCTTCCGGCGTGCGGCCGTTCGCATGCGTATAGCACGGCACGGCGAAGCGTGATTTGCCCCCCAGCAACTGGTAAAGCGGCATACCGGCACGTTTTCCTTTAATGTCCCAAAGCGCCTGATCGAGGCCGCTCAATGCATTGTTCAGCACCGGGCCGTTGCGCCAGTAGGAGCTTACATAGGCTGCATTCCACATGTCTTCGATGTTGTCGACGTCCCGGCCCGCGCAAAACTCGTTGAGATAGGTATTGATCGCCACCAGCACCACTTCGGCCCGCTGCGTAAAGGTGGCACAGCCCAGGCCGTAAAGTCCTGGTTCGGAGGTTTCTACCTTCACGACAATGAGGTTGGAACCTTGCGGGGCCGTCGCAATTGCGCGAACGCTTTTGATCGTCACGGGTTTCATGGCCCTGGCATAATGCGGTGTTTCGCGATCTGCCCGGGCATCGGAGATGCCCCCGAACAGGCCCAGGATTCCGGCCGAACCGCTCAGTCCAAGGGCTTTCATCGTCTCCCGACGACTCATTCCGTTCTCTTTCATGGATATCAGGTTATAGGTTAAAGAATCGTTGTCGTCATTTTTTGTCCCACCACACCCTGGTATTCAGATCATTGGGTCCCTGGCGCGCATTGGCTTCGTTCACATTCTGGAGGTTCACGACGATCTCGCTATCCGGATACGGCATCCGGCGAATGAAGTCCTCCTTGATTTCGGAACCGGGGTACGGGTTCTTTTTCAATGCAGGGAAGCCGCTACGCCGGAAATTTGCCCACGACTCGTTGCCGTCCAGGAAAGTAGCTACCCAGTATTGCGTATTGATCTGCTCCAACGCTTTTGCATCGTCCAGCGGATGCGCTTTCAGATAGGCCTGAATGGCATCTTCCCGGATCGCCGCGCCGGGGTCGTAAAGTGCCATTTGTTCGAGATTGGCCCGGATGCCGGCTGCAAAATAGTCGGCCGCCTTACCCGATACCCAGCCACGTGTAGCGGCTTCCGCCAGCAAAAGCTGCACCTGAGCATACGTGATGTGGAACTCGGGCGCGTCGAGTTTCAAGACTGTTTTGAGATTAATCTGGCTGAAATCCCACAGACTTACCACGCCATTTTCGGCCAGGACGCTGTTGATCGTTACGTCGTTATAGCCCATCGGCATGCCGATCTGCACTTTCGGATCGGACGAGGCGCGTTCGGAAACCTGCTCGGGGCCGCCTTTCGCGCCCACGTACCGGACGGCGAACACTGGTAAGCGAGGGTCGTTGTTCTCTTTGAGGTAATTCACAAATGGCGCTGCCAGGTAAAAATTGGTCTTCTCGCGGGCCGCCAGGTGATTGGCGATATAATTGTTGTAGATCGCGGTATGCCGGATAATCGAGTTGTCGGCATTGCTTTCGAAAACGCCGCCAGCTACGGCTTTCGCAACATAGCTTTTGGCCAGCGCCGGATCTACTTTCGAAAGCCGCATCCCGGCCCGTAGCATCAGCGAGTAGCCGAGTTTCTTCCAGCGGGCCACGTCGCCGCCGTACAGGATGTCGGTGGTAACCGCTTCCTGCTTGGTGTTCAGAGCGCCTGAGGCCTCTTCGAGTTCTTTGAGAATATCCTTGTAAATGGCTTCCTGCGGATCGTATTTAGGCCGGATAATCTCGTTGATATAGCCCTGCCCCGCTTCGAAATAGGGGATATCTCCATAGGTGTCGGTCAATATCATGAACGCATATGCTTTCCAGATCCTCGCTGCGTGGTAAATGTTGGATTGCAGCGGGTCGTTTTTGGTCTGGTCGGTTACCGCCACGAGCTGCTTGATCACATTCCGGTAAAAATTGACCCACACCAGCGGCGTGTTGGAATTGTTGATCTGGTTGTAATTACCACCGGAAAGCGAGCTGCCGTAAGGGGTGATTACCTGTTGAACAATACCAAAATTGTAGCAAAGCATCCCGAGCGTGGAAACACCGTCGAGGTAGGTGGTGGCGATAATGGCTTTGTTCAGGATCAGCGATGGCGCCAGGGAGGTCGGGTCAACCTTGTTGGTATTGATCTCGTCGAATCCCTCGTCGCACGACGTCATCAGCGACAGCGACACGAGGACCGCGAGCATGTATTTCGATGTAGCTTTCATGGTTGCCGGGATTAGAATTTGACATTGAGATTGAAACCGATGCTGCGGGTGGGCGGCAGGCCGGGCCAGAAATCGAGACCCGTGGCATTGTCCGACGAGTTGAGCACCTCCTCCGGATCCATATTCTCGGTCCATTTCTTGATTACGAGCACATTGTTCGCAACGGCACTCAGCCTGAGCCCTTTTACAAACGACTTCTCGGGCAGCAATTTGCTCAGGTCATAGCCCAGTGTAAGTTGCCGAAGTTTCCAGAAACCCGCATTCGAGACGAAATCTTCATTGATACCCAGCGGGTTAATGGATTCATAAAAGGGCTGAACAGCCGCCTTTGTCTGATTCACCTCGCCGTCGGGGTTCACGCCGTTGCCGATCACATACCCCTCGGCCCGGCCCGGTAGCGTGCGTTTCGACAGGCCGTGACGCATGTAGTTGATGTTCCGGCCGGCGATCATCTTGTGCCCCAGCTTGAAATCCACCAGCGCCGAAAGCATAATGCCTTTGTAATTGAACGTGTTGGTTATACCGCCAAAATACTTCGGCAACGCATTGCCGACGTTCACCAGCGTATTGTTTCTCAAAGGCATTCCACTGTTTTTATCAAACACCTGACGGCCTTGCGCGTCGCGCAGGTACGTGAATGTGTAAAGCTGACCGAGCGGTTTTCCGACCACCATATTCAGTGTCCGGCCACCGCCGCCGCCGACGGTGATGACCGTATCTTTCTCTGCCAGGCCCAGTTTCAGCACCTTTGAGGTATTGTACGACACATTGAAACTCACATCCCAGGTGAAATCCTTTGTTTTTACCGGAGAACCCGTCAGCAAGAGCTCGATACCCTTGTTCATGCTCCGGCCGACGTTAATGAGCTGCGCCGTGTAGGAAGAAGCGTCGGATATCTGGGCGGCGAGGATCTGATCGTCCGTTGTTTTATGATAATAGGTCAGATCGAAGCCCAGCAAATTATTGAACAGCTTCATTTCCAGGCCCGCTTCCGCCTCCTTGATCCGCAGCGGGCGCAGGTTCCTGTTCGGCACTATCGATGCGTTGATCCCTCCCACCGGCACCAGTTGACCAGTCGGGTTCGGGAACGAGTTGTTGTCCACCGCATAGTACAAAGCATTCGAGTAGGGATTTACATTATCCGACCCTACCTGCGCGTAGGCCGCGCGCAATTTACCGAACGTAATCCATGCGGGCAGGTTCGGGAAGGCTTGCGAGAAGATGAAGCTACCGGTTACCGAGGGGTACAGGATACTGCGGTTGTCGGGGGCAAGTGTTGAAAACCAGTCGTTTCGCGCAGTTACGTTCAAATAAATGAACTCTTTCCACGATATGGTCGCCGCTCCGTACAGCGAGTTGATTTTCTTTTCCGAAAGGCTGTACAACGGGTTTTTGACGCGGCCGTTCATCACGGTGTAAAGATTCGGCTGAACAAAGTCCTGCACCGTCACGCTGTTATAATCCATCCGCGCGTAACGCTGGTTCCCTCCGAGTGTCACATCGACACCGATGTTGCCGAAGGTACGGTTGCCGCCGAGGATAAAGTCGAGGTTGCGCTCGGTATTGCGGCGTACATCCTGTGTAAATGAGCCGTTTACATAACCGACAGGCGCCTTGGCGATCGGTGCATAGCCGTTCGGGATATTATAATCCTGGTTACGTACGTAGAAATCCTGCGCCGCGCGAAGTTGGAGGTAAAGCCAGTCGGTAAACTGGTACTTCAATGCGACATTCCCGAAAAGGCGGTCACGCGTGATGTTCTCGAAATGGTGGCTGAGCGAATAATAGGGATTATTTCTCACCAGAAACCTCGAAAAGACGAATTCGTCACCGTTGGGGAGCGTCTGGTTTTGTTTCAACGCCTCAAAAGGCATCGAGTTGGCCAGGGTAAAAATGACAGTGGAAGTAGCAAAATCCTGCGTATCTACCTGCGGCGGGTTTACATTCTTTTCCTTTGAATAATTCACATTGCCGAATGCCGTAAGCCGCTTCGAAATATTTTGCGTGAAACCGAGGTTCACGACCTTGCGGTTAAACTTGTTGTTTTCGACGATCCCGCGGTTATCGGTGTTCGCCAGTGAAAGACTGAAACCGCCGTTGGGGCCATTGTTGGAAACGGTAATGGTGTTGGTCATGTTCGTACCGACGCGGTAAAATTTCCTTACACGGCCGCGCACCGGCTCGTAAGGCCAGGTTTCGTTATCGAAAAGGATCTGCGTCATGCCGGGTTCGAACTTCTCGCCGAAACTCCACACGCCGGAAGTGGGTTTTTCGGTAGTTGGCCGCTTTCCGCCCTCCCCCTGCCCGTACTCATATTGAAAATCGGTGAAATCCAGGGGTGTGTCGGTCGTGAAGTTCAGGTTGTAATCCAGCCCGATCCCCTTGCCCGTGCCGCGGTTTTTGGTCGTGATCATTACTACGCCGTCTTTCGCACGCGAACCGTAAAGTGCCGCTGCCGTGGCGCCTTTCAGCACGGTCATCGACTCGATATCGTCCGGATTGATACTCGAAAGCCCGTCGCCGCCATCGGAACTATTGGCGGCCCTCGGACCATAATCGCCGCCTCCCGCGAAGTTGGAATTATCGATCGGTACTCCGTTTACGACAATCAGCGGGTTGTTCTGTCCCGAAAACGACGACTGCCCGCGAATGCGTATCTTGGCCGTACCACCGGGGCCCGTCGAGAGCGAGGATATGTTTACGCCTGCCATTTTGCCCTGCAATGAACTTACCACGTTGGGCGTGCGGTTGGTGGAAATCTGGTCGGAAGTCACGGTGGCCGTCGCATAACCAAGCGTTTTGGCTTCCCGCTTGATACCCAGCGCGGTAACAACCACTTCCGTGAGGTTTTTCGACTCCTGTACCAGTTGGATATCGATGACCGTCCGCGAACCGACGGCTACCGTCTGGCTCACATAACCAATGAACGAGAAAACAAGACTGGCGTTGGCGGGCACGTCGAGGGCATATTTACCTTCCGAATCCGTAACGGTGCCCTGGGACGTACCGCTGATCAGGATATTCACACCCGGAAGCGGCTCCTTGTTTTCGCCGGTCACGCTACCCGTGATCCGGCTACTCTGGGCGAAAACCGCGTTGCAACAAAATAGCAGTAGCAACGCAGCAATCGTAAAACAGTTCTTCATACCGATTAATGGGGTTCAAAATTCAGGTGAATAGTGTCATGCAAAACATTACAAACCGTAATCGCTTACGGACACGGGGCCAGGAATAAAGGGCAAAAAATCACTGTGTCCGGCCGGAATTGCCGAACGATAATATATATACGTAAATAACTATTCTCGCCTTACCAATCGCGGGACCGGGCAAATGCAGCAAAAACGTACGATGCACGAGCCGCGGGTCGTCAGTATTACGTAAAAGTTTTATTTAAACGATTAAGCAAATTTTTAAAACCAATATATCGGGACAGCTATGTTTTAGTCAGGTCTAATGCGATGGTATCGGAACTTGCGCGGCCAGCCGGATTGATAAAATGGCAGGCCAGATGAAAAGTAAAGGGAAATGTTATGGTCAAATGTAGATTTAATCGATTAAACAACAAAATTTCAAGACAAATTTTTTAACATTTTTTCTAAAAATAAACACATTGGAGCCCCAAAACCGCCCGAAATCGCATTGAACCGCAAAAATGGCGTTCAGATAACCGTTCCACCGCTTTGTGTAAATGGAATTACTTCGCCGGCCGGAAACACTAAATTTGCTCTGAAATCTGCCAACGGTTTCCCCAAATCGGTCCATCCTGTCATGACTTTTTTAAAACGTACGTTGGAACAATCCAGGCTGCCGCTCACAGTGGGCCAGTTCTGGTGGTATTCCTTCTGCTATTGGAGCATTTTCGCAGTGATAACGTTCGGTCAGCTTATGATGCTGTGGCTTTTGAAGGAAGGGGTGGTGATGCGGCCCCACGAGATATTTATCTGGCTGCTCGACGGGCTGTTCTGGTGGTCGACGACCCCGTTGATCCTGTACGCGTCCGTCAAGGTACCGGTGGCATTCAAGCCCCGGGGACGGTCGGTTCTCAAACCGATCCTGTTTCATTTAATGATCGTCACGTTTCTGAATATTTTCGTTAACACCGTTCACTATTACATTACCAATCCGCTGATGTACAAGGCTGTGGGCAAGGCTGTTCCGCTCGAAAGCTATCTTTTTTCTTTTTTTACAGCTTACACGGCGAGCTTCGGCCAGTACCTGTTGCTCGTAGTCGGGTTTAGCAAGGTGTCATACATTTATCGTTACCAGGAACTGAAACAGCAGAATTTCGAAACCGAGCTTCATAACGAACAGCTACGTGGACAACTGGCCACCGCGCAGTTGCAGTCACTGAAAATGCAGCTCAACCCGCATTTCCTTTTCAATACGCTGCACAGTGTAGTGAGTTTGATGGTCAAAAACGATATTCGTAAAGCCACGTTGATGATTACCACGCTGAGCGACCTGCTGCGGGCGGTGCTCGTGAACCAGTCGGCGGATTTCATACCCTTGCAGGAAGAACTTAAACTGACCCGCCAATATCTCGATATCCAGCAAATACGCTTTCAGGACCGCCTTAAAGTGGAATATCACATCGACCCGGCCTCGGAGCTGTACCCCGTGCCTCAACTGATACTGCAACCCATCGTCGAGAACTCCATTACCCATGGCATTTCCGATCTCACCACCAATGCGCTCATAAGCATTACCAGCACTGTGAGCGCTACGGGCATCCGGGTGACGGTGTACGATAATGGCGTTGGCACCGCATCGCGGAAATCGTCGAAGGGAATGGGACTAGGGCTAAAAAATACTTCGTTAAGATTGCAGCAAGCCTACGGCGCAGAAGCCCGACTGGAATTTGAACAGCCGGTCGGCGGGGGTACGGCGGTAACGCTGCATTTTGACGGCCGACGATCGAACCCCGATGGCTGACGGAGAGGAACTATTTCGGAAAGATGATAAAGAACATTAAAAGTGGCCCGGGAGGGCCTTCCTGTTATAGCAATGAAGTGGAATCGGGCGTTCCGGCTCCGGAGGAGCTTTCTGCCATACGGTACAGAACGCGCTGGGACGCAAATTTTTGTGATCTGACGTTTTTGCGATAAACAGGATGCGCCTCCATAGCCCGACAAACACCAAACAACCCCAAAAACATGAAATACCGCTGCCTGATCATCGATGACGAAGTGCTGGCCAGGGACGTAATCAGGACATTTGTACAGCACGACCATTCCATTGAAATCACCGACGAGGCCGCCAACGGTTCGGAAGCGGTGGTGAAAATCCTGCAACACCGGCCGGACGTTATTTTTCTGGACATACAAATGCCCGAGCTCGACGGCTTCGAAGTACTGCGAGAGGTATGGCCCCATCATCAGCCGTTTGTGGTATTTACCACGGCATTCGATCAATATGCGTTACGCGCATTCGAAGTGAATGCGATCGACTATTTGTTAAAACCTTTTGACGAGATCCGTTTCCACCAATCGCTCGGGCGGCTTAAAGAACGGCTAAGCCAAAAATCGCAGCCACGGATCGAAGAGTTGGTGAACAGCCTCCTTCGTGAGCAGAAAGAGGAAAACTATCTGCAACGGCTCCTGGTGAAAGAAGCCGGCAAGATGTACCTGGTCAAAACAGCCGATATTACCCATTTCTCGGCCGACGGCAACTACATTACGGTCTATACGTGTGAGAAGAAAACCTACACCATTTACGAAAGCCTGGGCAGCCTCGAAGGCCGGCTCGATCCTTCGGTAATGATCCGGGTCGGGCGGTCCAATATTGTGAATATGAATTTTATATCCGAATTGGAAACCTATTTCAACGGCGAGTACATCATCCACCTGTCGACAGGCGAAAAAGTGAAATGGACACGGGGCTACCGCGACAACATCAAGGCATTCCTGACCAAAATGGGGTAACCGCCGGATACGGTTCACTGTTTAATATGCACGGTTTAAATAACGAAATGGTCAGATCAGACATTTTTGATTCCCATTTCAACGCTTAGGGATGCAAATTTGTCAGTAAGTATAACTTCCGGTTATACCGGAGAAGGATACCTGACATTCAATTGCATTTAAATCCGTTAGCCATGCTCATCAAACCGTCTACTATCGTTACCTCCGCGCTCCTGGCGCTGCTCCACCAACACAAAGGCGTACATCAGCGCCAGCTTTTGTTCGCAGTGGCCGTCATCGCGATGCTTACGATCTGGAAGCTGTGTGCCGCACTGCGCGACGCAACCCACCCGCAGGGGAGCGCCTGCGAAACCTCAGCGCCCGTCGAGCAAAAAGCAACCGTCAGATGGAGCTACGACGAACTTGCACACAAGCTCATCATACAAAACACCGACCTCGCCTATTCCGAGCTCGATCAGGGTTTTACACAGCGTATCGGCAGGTCGCTCAGCAAAGTGGCCAGGCACATCGACGGCAAGCCGGTTATTGTCAATCTATAACACAAAAATGGCCACCGCACACTGCCGGTGGCCATTGCTTTTGATTCGCCGGGCGTTTCATGCCGGGCTCACCCGAACCACAATTTTACCCACAGTGTGCCCGGTCTCCATCGATTCGTGTGCCTCCGCAAGGTCCGTCCAGTCGTAGACGGCCGAAACCCCGGGGCGTAGTGCACCGCTTTCCGCCATATTCACCAGTTTTTTCAAAACCTCGCCCTGCCTGTTGCTTTCAGGCCGCTGCAAGGGGCCACCCATAAACTGGTAGCTCAGCGTAATGTTTTTCAATAACAGCCGATAACCGCCGGTCTCCGGCACCTCAACCGGCAGGATCGTGGCAATGTGGCCGTTGTAAGCCACATAATCGAGGCACTGGCTGAATGTACTGCCGCCGACGGTATCGAATATCAAACCGGCGCCTTTGCCGCCGGTAATATCCATAATTGCCTTCGGGACATCGGTTTCACGGTAATTCAGCACATAGTCTGCACCCAGTTCCGAGCAATAAGCCAGCGAACCGGGCTTGCTGGCGGTAGTAACTACCGTACAACCCGTTTTTTTAGCCAACTGAACCGCCAGGTGCCCTACCCCGCCCGCGCCGGCATGAATTACGACCAGGTCCCCGGCAGCGACCTTCAACCGGTCGAACAGCCCTTCATAAGCCGTAATACCCACCAGCGGAATAGCCGCCGCCTGTTCGTCGCCCAGCGTGCCGGCATGCACGCAGGAACGGTAGTCGATCGCGACGTATTCGGCGTTGGCGCCGTTCCTAAACGGTGTGGGCGAACCGATGACGCGATCCCCGATTTCGAAACCGGCGACATTGCTTCCTTTATCAACGACAATGCCGCACACATCGAAACCTAATATCAACGGAAAATTCCGGGGCACCGAAGCCTTCTTCCGGATGCGGCAGTCGAGCGGGTTTACACTCGTGGCGAGTACTTTTAAGATGAGGTCGTCGCCCGAGGGTACCGGATCGGGAAGTTCCCGCATCGCAAAAACTTCGCGGGCCGGGCCATGGGCGGTAATTACATTTGCTTTCATGGTTATGTGTTTTTAAGCAAATGTACCGGCCTTCCCCGCCCCTACGCTTGCGCGACCGGGAGCGTTATCTGCGCGACCGGGAGTTTTTAAACGCCGACGGCCGCACGCCGTATTTTCTCAAAAATGCATTCGAAAAAGCCGCCGCGCTTTCGTACCCGCATTGAAATGCGATTGCGGCAATATCCAGGCCGGTGTCCGGCAACAACTGCGCGGCGCGTTCGAGGCGCAGGTCCGACTGGTATCTGAACACCGAAGTATGCAGCTGCTCCCGGAAAACCTGCTTGATACGAAACGTATTGGTTCCGGTAAGCCTGGAAAGCTCCGAGATAGTCAAATAGCTGTCCGACCGATGAATATGCCAGATGGCTTCCTGCAATATGTCCCTCGCGCGCGCGCCCGTCGTGTGCACGCGCGAGGCGAAACGGAAAAGCTGGTCGGTAATGAGTTTTTCCTGAAAGAGGTTGAGCAATCCGGGGTTGTCCGACAGGGCTTTAAGCTGTAAAAACGCATCCGCACATCCGGCGGAAAGGCTCATAACCGGGACCGGCCGTTCGAACAATGCCGGCGCATTACTTTGCAACATTTCCGTATGGGCATCGGAGAGATGGATATGGATTACCTTAAAGTGCGTATCGGCGGGCAACACCGCCTGGTATGGGCCTTCTTCCGTGCGGTAAAACAATGCCTGCCCGGTGCCGAAGCCGTATTGCGCGGCACGCCTCGGCATCGACCTCGAATTCCCTTCGATACAAAGCACCATTTTGTAAAAACTCGACGGATAACAGACATTTAACGTATGCGACGCATTGGTCTGAAAATCAAACCAGTGTATACTCGTCGTTAAACTCTGCTCCGACTGCTCGTAATGCCGGTACAGCCGCCGTCCCTCCGGAAACAGTGCAGGTTTTCCGGGAAAAAGTGGTTTATTCTGATAGGAAATCTGCATGACATCATACATTTCAGTTCCTGCAAAATAATACACCCGTCCGAAAAACCTGCGCGGTTAGTTACTGATAGGCCGGTTCCAGCTCTGCTTCCTGCCCGACATTCCGCCTTTCGATCTTTGGGGGCAGCAGCTTGTACATAACCGGCGTCACCAGCCGCGAAAGCAACGTGGAACTGATCAACCCTCCGATAAGTACCAGTGCCAGTGGCGAATACAATGCGCTATATTCGAATACCAAGGGAAGCAAACCGCCGATTGCCGTCATGGAAGTGAGCAATATCGGCACAAAGCGGATTTCCCCGGCTTCGATTATCGCCTCCCCGATACTTTTGCCCTGCTCGCGGAGCTGGTTCGTAAAATCGACCACGAGCAGCGAGTTTTTTACTTCAATACCTACCAATGCGATAAAACCGATGGTAGCCGTGAAAGAAAGCGTCTCGCCTGTTAGAAAAAGCATCGCAAGGCCGCCTACGACACCGAGCGGGATCACCGAGAGCACAATGAGAATACTTTTGAAAGTTTTGAATTCCAATATCAAAACGCCGAGGAACCCGAACACGGTGATCAAAATGATCAGGCCGAGCCCGCCGAAACTCTCCTCCTGGCTTTCCTTTTCGCCTGCCACCGTAAAATGCTGGCCCTTTTCGAATTTGAACCGGTTAAGCTTCGCGGTAATGTCCTCGTTCATCTTCTGGACGTTATAGCCGGGCTTCGCAAAGGCCGACACGGTAACGTAACGGTCTTTGTCGTAATGCCTGATCTGGTTCGGCGAGCTCTCCATTTCGATGGTCGCGATGTTTTTCAGCGGAATGCTTGCGCCCGAAGCGGAGGTCACGTATAATTTGTCAAAAACGCTGTAGTCCTGAACCGCCGCGTTTCTCGGGACTGACACATTGATATTGTAGCTGTCGGCCTTACCCTCATCCTCGCGGAACGTCGCCACATTGAGCCCGGCAGCCCCCAGCCGCACCGTGCGGTCGATGTCGGCCGAAGAAATGCCCAGCGTTCCGGCTTTCTGCTTGTTGATGTTGATACGCAGGTCGGTAGGTTGCACGAGCAACGGGTTGTTGACATATATCGTACCCTCGGTTTTACTGAGCAAATCGGCCACCCGGAAAGCGGTTTTTCGCAAATCGTCAAGATCTTCGCCATAAATGCGGTATGCCAGCGGCGCTTCGATCAACGGTCCCTGCTCGAAGTCCTTGACTTTAATTTCTGCGCCCGGGTAGTGTTCCAGTTTCCTGCGCAGCTTCTCGATCACCGCAACCTTCTCTTCCGTTTCAAGTCCCTCCACCTGCACGAAGATTTCCGCAAAGTTCTCGCTCTCATTCCTTTGCACTACATTATAATATATCCGCGGGTTGCCCTTGCCTACATTGGTCGCGAAGGAGGTAATGAGCGGTTCCTGTTTCAAGATCCCTTCCACATAACGGGCTATCTCGTTGGTTTTCTTCAGATTGGTACCTTGCGGCGTTTCGATGTCGATCAGGAACATCGGCTTCTCCGATTTGGGAAAAAGGCTGTTGCCGATCAGCGGCACCAGCGCCAGCGAACCGGCGAATATCAAACCGGCCATCAGCAAGGTGGTCTTAGGCCATTGCAAGGCGCGGTCGAGCACGCTGCCGTAAGTCTTATGAATGCCCTTTTTCATTCCGCGCAGCAACCAGTTACCGTCTTCGCTCGCGTGCGGTTTCAGGATCACGCTGGAAAGGAACGGAACGACCGTCAGCGACACCAGCATCGAGGCAAATACGGTGGTAATCACCGACATCGGCAAGCTTCTGATGAAATCCCCCGCCCCCTCGGGCAGGAACACGAGCGGCAGGAACGCGAAGATCAGCAGGATCGTACAACCCGCTACCGCCAGGCCGATCTGCGACGACGCCTGGATGGCGGCCTGCACCTTGCCGTAGCCCATGCGTAAATACCGCTCGATATTCTCCACAACCACGATGCTGTCGTCCACCAGGATACCCAATGCGACGATCATTCCGACAATACTGAGCTGGTTGATGTTATACCCGAGCAAATTCATCATTGTAAGCCCGATCGCCAGCGAAAGCGGAATCGAGATCATCACTACGACAGACGCCCGCGTGCCGAGCGGCAGCAATGTGAGCAGTACCAGCAGAATGGCAATCCCGAAATCCCGTGCGAAATGCGACAGGCGGGTATCCACGCTTTTAGCCTGGTCGAATACTTTTACCATTTCGATATTCGCGGGCAACTCTTTCCGGAATGCCGCCACCACGGGCTCCACCTGGTCGCGTACGGCAATGATGTTCTCGCCTTCTTTCAGGCTCACATTCACAAAGCTGCAACGGAAGCCGTTCAGGCGGGTAATGTGAGTTTCATCCTCATAACCCATTTTCACCTCAGCGACATCTTTCAGGTAAACGATATTTCCATTCGAACGGGACACAACCGTGTTGGCAACTTCGTCGAGCGTACGGTAGCTGCCCGAGGTTTTGATATTCAGTTTTTTGGTAGCCATGCTGATGCTTCCGCCCGGTATATTTACGCCTTCGCTCTGCAATGCGCCTACGATCTGATCCTGGGTCAGCTTTTGCTGGGCGATCTTCTGCAAATTGAGGCTTACCTTCACCTCTGGCTCGGGAATGCCCGAGTACTCCACTTTTTTAAGGGTTTTGATCTTTTCCAGCCGCTCCTTGAAGTCCTTCGAATACTTCTTCAACTGCGCGTAGGTGGCGTTCTCGCTGATCAACGCATATTGGTAAATACTCACGTCGGACGGAATCTGCTTGTTGATCCGTATGTCGGCGATATCCGCGGGCAGCTGTGAGCGCAATGCGTTGATTTCCCGAACCACTTCCTGGTACTTGTCGTCCGGGTCGGAACTGTATTTATATATCACCTGCATCACCGCAAGGCCGTCGCGGATGTCGGTGATAATGTGTTTCATATCGTCGAGTTCGTTGATCTTCTTCTCCATCGGGTCCACCACGAGCTGCTCCATATCTTTCGGATTGGCGCCGGGGTACACCACCACCACGGTAAATTGCGGCGGATGGATGTCCGGATCCTCGCTCCGGGGCATCGTGAAGAGCGAGTACAGCCCCAGCGCCAGCACGCCCAGGAATATGACCAGCGTGAACTGGTAGTTCTTGACTGCAAATTCAGGTAATTTCATGGTCTTGGCATTTGAAATGGTTACTGAACTATCTTAATGGCCGATCCTTCCGCGAGGTAAGCCGAACCCTCGCGTATCACCCGCGCGCCCGCATCGATCCCCGCAAGGATAAATGCCTTATCACCTTCCATGAATGCGATCCTGACGCGCTTTTTCAACGCCCGGTTACCGTCGGCTACGAACACGAATGCGCTGTCGTTCTCGCCCTCGATGAGCGCATCCACGGGAACGGATACCATGCTGGTTTGTTCTTTGGGATAAACGCTCACTTTCGCAAACAGGCCGCTGGCAAGTTTTGCCGAGGGCTTATCGAGGCGGATTTCTGCCTGGTACAATCCCGACACGGCGTCGCTGGCCTGCGCGAGCGTTTTCACGCTGCCCGTGAATGTTTGCGGATAGGCATCGAACCTGATCTCCGCTTTTTCGCCGCCCTTCAATCTTGCCCAATCCTTATCGGTAAGGCCGCATTTCACAACCCAGTCACTGCTATTGGTGCTGCTGATGTGCAGGACGGGCGTTCCACCCTGTACCTGTTCACCGGCATTCTGCAATTTCCGCATAACCACGCCGTCCGCCGTCGAAAAGATCTTGGTCTGCGACAGATTGTATTTCACGATGTCCAGCTGCTTTTCCGCAAGTACCAATGCGGTCTGTGCATTTTCGAGCTGTTCTTTCGTCGCAACGCTGTCCCGGTAAAGGTTCTGCACGCGGCGGGCATCTCGCTGGGCTTTCAGGAAATTCTCTTCCACCTGCCCCATTTGAGCGGCGATTTCCGTCGTGTTCAGCGTCGCCAGCAGCTGACCTTTCCTGACCCTGTCTCCTTCTTCAACTAAAATATCCCTGATAATACCGCCGATTTTGAACGATAGCCTCGCCTCGTTTTCGGAACCGAGCAAACCGGAAGTTTCCACGGCCTGCGACTGCGTCAATGCTTCCGAGCTGATGATTTTCACGGGAATGGTATCATCGCTTCGCTGCGTCTTCTTTTTCTTCCTTGCACGCGGATGCGAACAGCGCGGCCGCGAGCACATAGGCGTATACGATGGGATGTGTTGTAGCTTTCATTTCATTTTCAGTTTGTAAATAAATAACTCGCCCGTGCCCGTTCAAGCTCCGCCGCGCGGGTCCGGACGTTGAGATAGGAAATACTTTGTTGAAGCTGGTCGCTGATCAGCCGGTTCTGTGCGTCGAGCAGCTCGATGTAAAGCAGCTGGCCTTCGCGGTAGAGCTTTTGCTGGTCCCGGTAATATTGCTGCGACAACGCGGTCTGACTTTTGGCGGCCTGATAAGTCTTCAATGCCGATTGCAAAGTATTGGCCGCTGTTTTGTTTTGTAGTTGAAGCTGCTGTTCTACCTGGCTGATTTGTTCATTGGTCGCTTTCTGCTCCATTTCCGCCTGCTTCACTTTGTACTGGGTACGGTTGTTGGCAAAAACCCGCCAGTCGAGCGTTACACCGAAGAGGTAATAACGGGTATCCTTGTTGAAATTCACAAAATCACCCTGTGAGCCCAGGTCGATGAACGTCGACAGCCTGGGCAATGCGCCAGCCCGTGCCAGTTGGCCCGATAGCGCGTTGATTTTCGACACGGATTCGAGCTTCGCCAGTTCCTCCCTCCTGCCGGCCGCCGAAGTATCGGCCAGCATAGGTATTTCTTCGGGTACACCGATTTCCAGCGTATTGTCCAATGGATTATTCAACAAAAAATTGAAATAGGCCTTCGCATTCTCCGACTGGTTTCGTGCATCCGCCAGCCTCGCTTCCAGTCCGATCAGCTCGTTCTCCGACCGGCTGATCACCGTCCGGATCGCCTTATCGTTTTTTACCAGCGCCTGATTGAACCGGAGGTTTTCCCGGGCCAGCGACACCGCGTTTTCCAGAATGCGGACCGCCTCGTCGGCCTGCTGGCAAGCGTAATAGGCAACCTTGATTTCCTTTACTAACTCTCGTTTATAAACGTCGATTTCCGCTTGCTGCAAATGGATTTGCTCCTTCCGGATCTTGGTATTGTAGGCAATCTCGGCGTTATAAATCGGCAACGATGTTCTGAATCTGGCATCGTAGTAGTTCCGCGGGTTAAAGGTCTGGCTTACATTCTCCACCTTCGGGAATGCCGATGAGTTGGTAAGTTCGTTCAGCGAGCTATATACGGGGTTGAGCAGGTCGCCGATGGGTATGCTGATTTTCCGGCCACCACGCGAATCGAGATAGGAAGTACTGAAATTGACTTCCGGATAAAAGAATGTACGGGCTTCTTTGAGTGCGAACAGGTTCTTTTCAAGGATAAACCCCTGCTGTTTCAGTCCCTGGTTCTTGCGCAGCCCCTCTTCAATGTAGCCTTGCAAGCGCGCATCCTGCGCCATTATGGGTGTAAAGAAGCTTAGCAAAGGCACAAGAAGATACTGCCAATGCCGCCGCATTGTTTTCAGATAACGTTTCATGATAAGTAATGTTTATTTAATAAACAGTGTTTAGTGGCAGGGTAAAATTTTTTAGGTTTTCAAATTAGCCAAAAAAAGCTCGAACGATTTGTACAACATCTCCCGGGTCACATCGTCGGGTTGCATCAGGATGCACATACGCTCCCTGACGTAGAGCGAAACCAATCCATGCACATACGACCACACCTGGATACCAGTCACGTGCAGGTCCGCCTGCCGTATCTTTTTTTGTTCAAGGCAAGCCGCAAGGGTGGTCAGCAAATAGCCGAATGCGCATTCACCCGCCTTCCATTTTTCCTCATTCTTGATCTGGCTCATCGGCGCGCGCATGATGAACATCAGATCGTAGTAATCAGGATTTTTCAGACCGAATTCAATGTACGTTCTGCCTAGGGCAGCCAGTCTTTCAAACGGATCGGCAATCACTTCGTGCTGCCTCAACAACCGGTTCAGAATATCGAACGCATTTTCATGAATCACATAGAAAATCTCGTCTTTATCCTTGAAATACAAGTAGATAGTAGCAGGACTATACTCAATGTCATCCGCAACGCTACGGATAGACGTCTTATCGTAACCTTGCTTCAAAAACAACTGGGTCGCCGATTCGATGATCAGGTTCCTCATTTCCTGCTTCTCCCGCTCTTTTCTTTCCTTAATCGCCATGCTTTTGTAATTACGATGTGAATATAATAAACACTGTTTAGTAAATGCAAGATGTTTAGCAAAATAAAGTAAGAATGGCGGAAATCTACCTATGAGCGGGAGATAAATCTGTGATCCGAGGTTTATTTTTTCCGGAAGCGATCGTCGGTGAGGGCTTCGAGGAATGCGACGATGTCGTCTACCTCGCCATCGGTCAGGTTGAGCGCGCTACCGAGCGACAGGTCCCGGTTGATTGGATCGCGGACGAATTTATCCGGCGTGTTATAATATTGCACCACCTCACGCAGCGTTTTGAACATCGCATTGTGCATATAAGGCGCGGTCACGGCTACATTGCGCAGACCGGGAATTTTGAAAAGGCCGATATGCGCACTGTCCCCCGTGATTTTGAAACGGCCGGGGTCGTTCAGTTCTTTCCCATTGAATAGACCAATGCTTTTGAAACGATCGGCCGTAAAATCCTCGCCGGAATGGCAGGTGGCGCAGTTCGCCTTCCCTATGAACAGCATCCGGCCGCGCACCGCCGCCGCGGACATCGCGCTTTCATCGCCGTCGAGGTAGCGGTCATAGGGTGTGTTGGTCGTTTCGAGCGTACGCTCGAATGCCGCAATCGCGGCGACCAGGTTTTTGCCATCGACCTCGGTTTTAAAAATCTTTTGAAACGCCATACTGTAATAACCGTCGTTTTTGAGGCGTTCCACGGCCTGGTCTAACGGCAAGTCCATTTCGTCATGCGCCGAAAGCGGGCCCGGCACTTGCTCTTCCAGCGACCCGGCACGGCCGTCCCAGAAGAAATCCGTGCGACCGGAAAGATTGGTCAATGCGGGGGAATTGCGTGTAAGCCGTGTGCCCTTGTCGCCGATGCTGAACGCCGCCGTATCCGCAAACGCAAACTCGGGAATATGGCACGATGCGCAACTGATAGCACGGCTACGGGAAAGGATCGGGTCCGAAAACAATTTTTCGCCCAGCTCTTCCCTGGTTTCCACATCCACCGAAACCGAACCGGATTGCCACGACAGCAACGCCAGCGATCCGCCGCAAAGCGCTACCGCCATCCATTTTGTAATACCCATTGTAAACTGCCGGATTTAAATCAACGCACTTCGAAAGATTCTTTGAACGGCACACAAAGCCCGTTTTCGCTGGAACACAGCAAGCCTTTGATCGTTCCCGACACCTTCCCGCCGGCTTTGGTCAGTCTGATCCTCTGCCGGAACTCGGCCTTATCGATAAAATAGGTGTAAGCCTTGTCCCACGTCGGGTCGACGGCTTTGAGCGGCTTTACCGCTGTTATATCGCCCACAAGTTGGTAGGCGTTGTTTGGATCGAATGCAAATTCGGTGGGAAGCGGGCCGATACCGCCTTTGAAATCGGACGAATAGAGCTTCCAGTTTTTATCGATATCCGCGGAAAATACCACTTCCACCTGCTCGCCGGGTTTGGCGTCGGTTTTCGAAAGGTTTACTTTCCAGCGCGAAATATCTTTCAGGTCTTGTCCAAAAACGCTGCCCGCACAGCAGCACAGCAGCAGCAGTAAAATTTTGTAAATCATTGGAATACAATATTAAAATGAAATATTAAACAACTGCAATGCATGTTATACCTTGTCGGCCGCCTTGCAGTTGTTTCAAATCACCACGTACCTAGTTTGTGAACTCACGATTTAGTTCAAATATGATTTTACCTGGGAGGATGCATTGTCGTTGCATGCCTGACGGCATTTCAGGATTTCCAGACGTTCGATCTTGCTACCGATATTACATCGCTGACGCGATTCCACGCCCCACTGCCAAGTGCCGCCAGGTACGTAATATTGGTAGAACGTACGGCGTCATCGCCATTAGTGAAATCCCCTTGGGGATGCAATAACAACGACCTGCCTGTAACGAATCGTCTTATTTCGAACTCTTGGTATTACTGTCCGCCGCCGAACTAATGCCCGCCGGAACCGGCTCGGCGATCAAAGCTCGTCGAGGTCTTTGTTCCATTTCGCCACATAATCTTCGAAATACTTGCCGGTAATCTCGCCGGTGTAGCCGGTGTGGATCTGGCGGACCTCGCCTTTGCGGTCTATCAGGATCGTGGTCGGGAAAGCCATCATGCGGTTAAGCGCAGGCAGTTTGTCGGAAGCGACCTTCTTATCGGCAATGCCGCCGAAAAGAATATCATACTCGATGCCATACTTCTTTTTCAGCGTCCCGAGCGTGTATTTCGCATATTCGAGGTCATCCTTCTGCTCGAAACCGATCGCGATCGCTTCCACGCCCCGCTTTTTGTTCTCCCGGAACCACGGCGCGAGGAAAGCTGTCTGATCGGTACAGTTCGGGCACCAGGTACCGATAATTTCCACGATCACCACCTTTCCCTTGTATTTGTCGTCGCTAAGCGACACTTGCCTACCGTCGAGGTCGGGCAAAGTGAAATCCAGTTTTTTGTAGCCTTCTTTCAGATAGGTCAGCTTGTAAGGATCGGGTAATTCCGCCTTGTCGTTTTTGACGCCTTCGAATTTTGTATTGTCATAAATACCGGAGCTGATGACGCCCGTTATACTGCCGTCTTCATTGATTTTGCCCTTGTAAACCCTGGGGTTCGGCCCCGAAAAGTGCGATAGCACGAATTCGTCACCCTCCACAACGCCTTCCAGCTCGCGGCTGTCCCCCACCGTTGACATCACGACGCCCGTCAGCTTGCTGCCCTCCTGTTTCAAAAGCGCCACATTATCAGGCATTTTGGCTTTGCTGTAAACCTGCAAATCCCATTTACCCGACAGATTGTGTTTGGTAGGTCGTTCCTTCCCTTTCTCCACGAAGCGGTAGTCCTTGCCGTATTCGGCCGAGAACGGTAGCGCATTCCCCCGGAAGCCCGGTACCAGACTGCGGTATTCGCCGGTGATCTTGCCGTCGGACTCGACTTTCGCCACCAGGGCCGCGTCGTAGGTATTCATTTTCACAAAAATCGAATCGGCGCCGAGCCGGGTCACCTTGAAATCGTCGCGGCGCGTCCCGTTGAGCAAGGTCAGAACCGGATGCTCTTTGTCTTTGGCATTGTATTCGAAATTAAATGGAATGCGCGTTTCGCTGATCACGAACTCGCCACGCCATATGCCTTGTTTTGGTGCTTTCGCATCCGGACCTTCACCGGCAAATGCCGCGCTTCCAAACAACGTGGCCCCTGCCAGTGCCACGGCTTTCATCTGGTTGTTGATTTTCATGTAACTGGAAAATTTAGGTTTTGAAAAATGAGAACTCATCTTGCCGGCGGAACCTAATCGGCCATACCTAATCGGCCATACCTAATCGGCCATACCGGAAGTACTTTGTTTTCAGCCCGGGCATTGTGCAGGATTGGCCCGAACCGGCGGCTGGTCGAAGGTGGTTTGTGACCGCCGTTGAATCATGCAGCAAATATAAAATGGCAATTTTAATTATCTATAATTTTTGTAGACTAAGTAGAATAAACTCGTTTTTCATACCACCAAGCTCCCGCGCGCGTATCTATAAATGCGCACCGGCGCACTGGTGGCACGGTATCCGATTTACCGTCCTGAAATTTTGAGAAACAGGATTACACCATACTAACTTTGTGCCGTCTTACACTTACTACCTGCAAAAGTAAATGTGGATTTATAGAAGAAGCCGGCCGCCGGCCGCCGTATTTCCGGGTAACTATAAATTTGCAAACCATGTCGAAAACAATTCCTTCCGTGCACTTAAAGGCGAAAAACGCTTGTAAACCTTGTCGTTGCTGTCCAGAGGACGCCTGGCGTAGTTAGCAGCTTTTTAATTATTTTTTAGTCTATAAAATACATAGATTAAATATAATATCTGATCCGGTGGTGAGCGAAATGGCTGCCGGCGGGAATTGCAGGCTCATCGCCGGTACACCGGCCATTTCTGCCATCGCCGGATTAGGTATGTTTTAAGCTTTTTATACAAATAATACTCATGAAACATTTATTACTTTTTATACTTTTAATATCCACTCCCCTGCTTGCACAGCAGCGTACACTCACGGGACTGGTGCGTGGGGAGGACGGCACCCCGCTCCCCGGCGTGAATGTGGCCGTCAAAAACACGCGCCAGGGTACCATCACCGACGCCGATGGACGCTTTAATTTGTCGCCTGTAAAAGGCGGAACGCTGGTTTTCTCATTCATCGGCTTCGAGGTGAAAGAATTGCCCGTCACCGATTCCAATACGTACGATATCACCCTCGCCGCCAGCACGCATACGCTCGGCGAAGTACAGGTGGTAGGCTCGCGGAATGCCAACCGCACGAAAGTCGGCTCGCCTGTGCCGGTAGATGTCATCGATTTGAAACCATTGCAGGAATCCGCGCCCCAGGTGAGTATCACCCAGCTTTTGCAATATGTTTCGCCTTCGTTCCATTCCGTGAACGGCACCAATGCGGGCGACGCGGGGTCGGCACTGAACCTTTCGCAATTGCGCGGGTTGGGTGTGGACCAACTGCTGGTGCTCGTAAACGGCAAACGCAGGCATAAAAGCGCGAATATCAACTGGGGCGGCCTGGGCAATGGCGCCACCGGCTATGATATGAATGCTATCCCGACGGCGGCTATCGAGCGTGTCGAGATACTCCGCGACGGCGCGGCGGCACAATATGGCTCGGATGCTATCGCGGGTGTGATCAATATCGTGCTCAACAAGAGCGTCGACCAGCTCGCGCTAAGCTCCACCGCCAGCTCCCGCCGCCGCGGCGATGGGATAACCACCCGAACGAACGCCAACTACGGCTTTGCCCTTGGAAAAAACGGCGGCTACCTTAACACCACCGCCGAATTCGCGACGCAAGCCATTTCGCTCCTTCCCGGCAGGGACGACGCCGGCCTCTACCTCGGTCCGATCTACGGGGGCGGTGCCAACACCCGCAACTACGATGCCATTTATACCCGGGAAATCGATGAAGCTATTCTCGCCTCACGGGGCATCGACCGTCACCATTTCGATCGCCGTGGCGGCGGCTCCAACAAGGCCAAGGACGCATTGCTGTTCTTCAACGCGGCTGTACCGATCCGCGCGAACGCGGAACTGTACGCATTTGGCGGTATCAGCCACCGCAACTCGCAGTTTACCGCCGTATACAGGCTGCCGGGCTGGACCGAGCGCAACAATTCTTTCCTCTACCCCGACGGCTTCCTGCCCGCAATGGAAAACATCATCACCGACAAGTCATTTGCAGTTGGCATCAAAGGTAAAGTCGGGGATTGGGACGTCGATATTTCCAATGTAAATGGTAAAAACGATTTCGGGAATGTGATTACCAACTCGTTGAATGCGAGTATGGGGCTAAAATCACCCAGGACTTTCGATGCGGGCAGTTACAATGCCAGCCAGAACACCGGCAGCATCGATATCAGCCGCTATTTTCCGAAAGCATTCAAGGGCCTGAACGTCGCGTTCGGCGCGCAATACCGCGTGGAAACTTACCAGATCATCGCGGGTGAAGAAGCGTCCTATTCCAAGGCGGATTTGCGGACAATCTATGGCCTCGATACCACTGCCACCGGCATTGTGTACCAAACCAGGGAAGGCAGTATCGGCCTGAACGGCCTGTCGCCGGGTTCGCAGATCCACGCCGGGTTCCGGCCAGAAAACGAGGTGAACGTGAACCGCTCCGTCCTGGCCGGCTATGCCGATATCGAGGCCAGCCTCACTTCCGCATGGCTATTGTCGGGTGCGGTGCGGCTCGAAAGTTTCTCGCAGCTTCAAAACGTGACCACCTATAAGGTCGCGACACGTTACAGCATTACCGACTGGCTGGGCATCCGCGGATCGCACAACACGGGCTTCCGTGCCCCGGACCTCGCGCAATACTACTACACCGAAACATCCACCAGCTTCCAGCAAGGCCGGGCAATAGACCAGGTAACGGCCTCCAATCAGAGTGCCGCCACACGTGCCTTGGGCATTCCCACGCTCACTCCTGAAAAATCGAAGGGCTACACAGCAGGCTTTACATCGCAGCCATTCCGGAACGTGGAAATAACCGCAGACGCCTACCTGGTGGATATCGACAACCGCGTGGGCAACACCGGAAATTTCTCGGCGACAGACGCGAACCTGCCCGCCGAAGTGCGTACATTGTTTGTGCAGACGGGAACTACGCAGGCCAAGTTCTTTTACAACTCATTCAGCACACGCACGAAAGGATTGGAAATTACCGGCGGCTACCGTACGCCTTTCCAAAACGGAGCATTGAGCCTGCTTTTCGGGGCGAATTTTGTCAAAAACGAGGTTACGCGGATCAATACACCCAAGGGCCTGGAAGCATATCGTTACATTATATTCAACGATGGCGAAAAGGCGCGCGTCACTTCGCAAATCCCTGGCCGGAAAATTACGTTGCAGGGGATTTTCAAGAAAAACCGGCTCACTTACCTTGCGCGCGCGGTGTACTTTGGTTCGGTTACCAACGCGTCGGCTCTCAACGCTGCTTTCCCGAAACCCGATTATTTCTATCAAAAGCTGGAACCAATCTGGGTAACGGATGTGTCTGTCGCCTACGCAATTTCCAAATCGGTCCGGGCGACGCTGGGCGTCAATAACCTTTTCAACGAGCTTGGCGACTATTCGGACCCGAAGCTGAGTGCATTGAACAATCCCTCGGTTCTTGGCATTCAAAACGGGAGTGCCGGCATCCAGCCATTCATCCGTGTCAGCGCAAAACTTTAATTCGAACCAGAAATATGAAAACATTCACACAAGCCGCCCGCATTGCTTTCCGTCTGCGGAGCTGGCTGCCGGGCCTGATCCCTGCTATTGCCTTCCTTTCCGGCTGCAAAGACACCGGTTATCTGGACATCGACGCCGCCGACCGGCCCGCGCTTAGCGCCTATATCAGCTTTGTAAACGCGCGGCCGATTGACGCCGGTCTGTATTTCTGGACATTCACCGACAAGGTAACGCCAACGCCCGTGGCTGTCAACAAAGCGTCGGAATACGTTCCGACGGTATTCGGAAACGTGCAGATTAACTTCACCGAAGGCTCCAACACGAGCTACAAGGCTTCCTACCAGTTCGGTAACTCGGCAACATTCTCGGCAACCGGTCGCCCAAACGGCCCAATCGCGACCTTCTACCACACGGTAGTCGCCGCACGCACCGCCGATAATAAGGCCGACTCACTGTTCCTCTTCTACGATGATCTGAAAGCTCCGGGCCCTGGCAAGGCGAAGTTACGGTTCATTAACCTTTCGCCGGGCGCAGGTACGATGAATGTAGCACAACGCGGCAAAACACTTTTCAGCCAGGTAGCCTACGGCCGTGCAGCGAACTCGGCACTTTCCGGGGAAGCGTTAAGTGCCTGGTCGCTCGGTCCATTCGAAACCTTCGACGCAGGGCCCCTGGAACTCGACTACCTCAACGCCTCCACCGGCGTAAAAATAGGTTCTTCAAGCATCATCCTGGAAGCCGGCAAGATATACACGGTTTTCACCAGAGGCCTGACCAACGCCGCACCAGCCTTCGGCACGAGCGTCGTCGAACATCCTGTAAAGTAAATGGTGATTGGACAAGTCAAAGCCGCGCTGCCGATTGGCGGTGCGGCTTTTTGTATCCGACCATATTCCAGTGAATTCGTTAGTAAAGTTTGTTAATTACAAACTTTTATTTAAATTCGAGTCGGTTCTGAAAGTCAGCCGGACGACAATTGACACACACTATAATGGAAAATCTCATTCTGAAAATCAAAGAGATTGCCGCCGAGAACGAGCTGGGATTTACGATTACCCTTCCGGATTGTGAATTTGTGAAATCGGGCTATGTGGTAGCTATGCAGGAAACGCAAAACTCATTTGGAGACGAGGGATTGAGGAAGGTGATAAAGATGGCGTCCGAAACAACGGGTATCATGGGAGGCTGGAATGACGATGGATTGTTTTACTGGGATGCCGTTTATATCCTGCAAGATCGCGGACGGGCAATTGAACTAGGCAAGGCTAATGAGCAAATTGCTATCTATAATATTGAAAATCAGGAATTGATCTTCCTTTGAACGGGCAGAATATTCACTTGCTTACAAGTAATTAGAAATCACGCAAATGGAAACGATCGTAAAAAATATTCATCTGATCAAGAACTTGACGACGCCCGAAAATATCGCAAAACTGGAAGCCGGGGCTTTACAACACCGGAAATTCAGCCGTATTACGTTCAAAATACTGTCCCGGGAGAGCAACAAGCTTGTTATTCAAACAGTGCAAACCAAATCGCCCCACGAAAACTATGCGGACGAAGAAACGCTCATCCAGCGTACCAGGGAATTATTCCTGAAATTTTTCCCGGACTACGAAATTGTGGTGAACGCCTCTATATATCAGGAAAACCCTACGCAACAGGTCACACCCGAGTACATTCGTGAGGCAATGACCAACTATCACATTAAGGTAAAAGATATTGTTGATGACACCGGTATAGACAAAAGCAACGTAAGTGCCTGGGTAAATGGCACCCGTGCAATGTCGCAACCGGTCAGGGCGATGTTTTATTACTACCTATGGCAAAAAGCGGCGACCATTGGGGATGCCAGGCGTGCATGACCAGAAACAGTCCGGAAGAGAGACGCCTGGCACGACTTTACGCCACAGAAAGCATCCGGCGGCTCGTTGCGCTTACTCGGATGCCTTTGAGATACTTCGTCCGCTCCTCGATCTCGTTTTGATATCGGAATGTGTAACCCGGGCCGGCAAGGCGTTTGAATTCCCGGGTAACTTCCCGGAGTTGCTTGCGGGAAATGCCGCTGTATTCCAGTTGCAGTAACTGCGCTTTCTCGGGAGTGGATTTTTTAAGTTTCCAATACTGCGGATGGTTGGGCCCTATCGGTGCACGAAAATCGGCGTCGTGCTTTTCACGGATGAGAAATTCATAATCGATGATAATTTCGCTACGGTTGCGGGCCACCTGCCCTTTTACCACGATCCTGGCCTCGCGGCCTACGCTCAGATGAAATGTTTTTTCTAATATCATATCGGTTTCCAGTTAACAGGAGTTGATGCCCGGCTGCCAAAAATTCCGTTCCACAACGGGTAATTTGTATGGGAATATTAGTCTACTTGTTTTATAGACAAAGTAAATTTAAATTATTCACGCAAACAAAGATTGAGGCATAAAACTTCGCACGGACGACCAACAACTGGTTTTGCAATCCAAATTTTCCCGATCTTGCCGCACACCTGAACCTTTCCACGACTATGATTAACCGATTTTCCACGTGGTTGCATGGCGCCCTGACCGCCGCTGCGATGTTTGTCCACGTTCCCGTCCAGGCACAATCCGGGGCGAAGCCAAAGCCCAACATCATCGTTTTCCTGGTCGACGACATGGGATGGCAGGATACTTCCGTACCATTTGCCGACCAACCCACCGACTTCAACCGCCGCTACCATACGCCCAATATGGAACGTCTCGCGCGCGAAGGCGTCAAGTTCACGAATGCATACGCGACACCCGTGTGTACGCCCACGCGTGTAAGCCTGATCACGGGCGTAAATGCCGCACACCACCGCGTAACGCACTGGACATCGCCCGACAAAGACAAGAATACCGATTACGACGACCCTGTCCTGAATCCGGTGGACTGGAACATCAATGGTTTCAGCCCGGTTGCCGGGGTGCCACACACGTTCCATGCCACTGCATTACCGGAAGTGCTGCGTCGCAACGGGTATTACACGGTCCACAGCGGCAAAGCGCATTTCGGCTCGACCGGTACGCCCGGTGCCGACCCGTTGAATGCAGGATTCGATGTGAATATAGCGGGAAGCTCGATCGGGCACCCGGCAAGCTATTCCGGCCGGGCTAATTACGACAGCCCGGTTAACGGCAAGCCCAACCGCAATGCGGTACCCGGCCTCGAAGCATATCACGGAACAGATACTTTCCTGAGCGATGCGATCACGATCGAGGCGCTCAAAGCGATCGAAAAGCCCGTTGCCGACAAAAAGCCGTTCTTTTTGTACCTCTCGCATTATGCGGTGCATGTACCGCTCACGGCCGATCCGCGGTTTTTGAATAAGTACCTGCAAGCAGGCCTGGATAGTACGGAGGCCAAATATGCGGCGCTGATCGAAGGAATGGACAAAAGCCTGGGCGATGTGCTCCGATACCTGGATAATAAAAAGATCGCCGACAACACGGTCGTGTTATTCATGTCGGACAATGGCGGCCTAAGCCTCACACCGGCCCGCGGCGGGAACGCCTGGACACACAACCTGCCGCTCAAAGCCGGAAAAGGTTCCGTTTACGAAGGGGGAATCCGGGAGCCGATGCTGGTAAGGTGGCCCGGCGTCGTCAAAGCGGGGAGCGTAGCGGGGCAGTATGTGATTGTAGAGGATTTTTTTCCGACGATCGTCGCTATCGCCGGCATTAAAAACCCGGGCGTCATTCAAAAAATAGACGGACAATCATTTTTGCCCGTTCTCAAAAACCCGTCGCTCAAAGACGACCGGCGTGGTCTGGTATGGCATCATCCGAACCGCTGGATTGCCACGGAAGGACCCAATATCCATTACGCCAGTGCATTCCGCCAGGGCGACTGGAAGCTGATTTACGATTACCGGCAAGGCAGGCTCGAACTGTACAACCTGCGCACCGATATCGGCGAAGAACATAATGTGGCGGCCCGGAATCCATTGAAAGTGAAGGAGCTCGCCGCGTTGCTGACGAAACAGCTCAAAACCTGGAATGCGCAATGGCCGGCATTCAAAGCAACCGGTAAGCCCGTCCCCTTCCCCGATGAAGTGACCATTCCATAACAAAACACCTCCCGGGAACTCCCGGAAGGTGTATTCGCTTTACTCAACGTTGTACATACAATACATGTACATATATTGTACCTTAAAATATAATGCCTGCGCAATGCATTGTCCTACAAAATTTTATCAAATGGAATCAACCTTCGTCGCCGGTGTTTTTCATTTTCATTAAAACCGCGTAGGCATTCCGCACTACCACCTTCGATTCGGCCCTGATGCCCGCTCCGCCGACCTGCTGAAAACCGTCCTTGACGGCCCCCGGCGCGATTTCAATCATTTCAAAACTGCCCGGATCACGCTCGACAAAGACGAACGACTTGTTCTCCCAGCGCACTACGGCGTCTTCGGGTACGGTAAGCGCGCGGCCGCTCTGCACGGAAACTTCGCCGTTCATGAACATTCCAGGCACCAGCGCAGGGCTATACCGATCAAAATGACAATGCACTTCTGCCATTCTGTCATTCGTGAGGCTTTTGCCGATCAGGATAATTTCCGCGGTGAATTTTTTCGATGGATCGGCATTGGTGTAAGCGGTTACGCGCTGGCCGACCGACAATGCATGCAGGTCTTTTTCAAAAACATTCAATGCCAGATGGATGTCGCGCGGGTCGACCAGCTCGAAAAGCATGTCGGTGGGAGCGGTATATTTGCCCACGTTGACATTCACTTTCGAAACGAATCCGTCTATCGGAGAAACGATCGGCACCGTTTTGGAAATATTTTCCGGGCTCAGCTTCCCGGGCACAATCCCGATCACTTCCAGTTTCCTCGCCAACGCGTTCACCAGGATACGCTGCGTTTCCACTTCGGCCTTAGCCTGTTGCAGGACTTTGTCGCTGCTGGCCTTGCTCTGGTTGAGGTCTTTCTGCCGAACGTATTCCGCTTCGGCCAGTTCGAATTTCTCGCGGGCGGTCAGAAAATCCTGTTGTAACTGGATAAACTGCATATCTTCGAGTTCAGCCAGTACCTGTCCCTTCCGCACATGCATTCCGGGCAGCATTTTTGTTGATTTCAGGTATCCTCCCAACGGAAAACTCAAACTGACGGTGCTCTGCGGAGGCACATCGATCTTTCCCTGAAGCGTAAGCACGCCCGCGACATTTTTGACAGCCGGGTTCCCTACCTCGATACCGACGTTCCGGATTTGTTGTGGATCAAACGACACCAGGCGCATGGTCGGCGGGGCTTCAACCGGCTTTTCGGCGGGTTGCTCCCGGGCGGGCCCCGTGCACGAAACACTGGCACAGAACAGAGCGGATATTAAAATGTATGGTTTCATGGTGATGTTCTTACTGATTGTTCAAATGGAGTAATTCGATGACGGCCTCGTTGTAGCTGCCCAATGCATTCACATATTCGCTCCGTATGGCGATCGATTGCCCGGCCAGGATCACCCACTGCAGGTAATCGATTTCGCCGCTGATGAACTGACGGTCGGCGGCGGAAAGGATCGTTTCCGCATTCGGAAGTCCCTGTTGCTCGTAGTAGCGAAGATTTTCGGCAAATTTCCGGACCTGTTCTTCCGCATTCCGGAGGTCGGAGCGGAGACGTCGCGCCACAAGCTCTTCTTCGTTCCGCGCCCGCAGCCAGTCGAGACGGGCGGCCGAAACCTGCGCTCTTTGTGCCTTGAAAAACAAGGGAATATTGATCCCGAGCCCGTAATACCCGAAGCGGTCCCCCGCCGTCAGGTTAACCTCCCGGCCATCAAGCAGCTGCGTTCCGCGAAGGCTCTGGTTGTTGTACGACGCCGAAATTTCCGGCAGCATTTTCGCCTTTTCCATACGATACCGGAAGTACGCCGACTGCGTCAATTGCTTCCCGATTTCCAGCTGGGGCAGATCCGCCGGGATAACGCTATCGGGCATTGCGGCTATCCTGGGCACATTCCACCGCGGGGTGTAGGTCAGCGAGTCCTGTATCCAGAAATTAAACCTTTCCAGAACAATGCCCAGGTCGTGCCTTACGAGGTTCAACTGATTGGCGACCTGTTGCTTCTGTGAACTGGCGGCTGTTTTTTCCAGCACATTGGAAGCGCCCCGCTCGAACCGGAGGTTGGATTTGGTTTCAAAGCCGGTAAAAATACTGTCTGCATAAATCAGCAGCTTTTCCCGCTCTTTCAATACGGCATATTCATAAAAAAGTCGTCTTACGCCCGTGCGTACTTCTTGCTCGGTAAACTTCGCGCGCGCCTGAGCGGCAAGATAATCGGCCTCGCGGCCCTTCCGCTGGTTCGTATAAACCGACGGAAATGCGATCGTTTGCGTGATACCGATACGGGTATCGTTGTTCGGGCTATTGAACTTGCCATAATCAGCACTGATGCCCGTTTTGGCGATATCGAAAGCACTGCGCCGTAACTGCTCCGCGGCTTGCATGCCCAACCGGCCGCTTTTGACGCTTCTGTTATGCCCCAGCGCCTTTTGCTCCGCTTCTTCGAGGGTTATCGTGCGGTCCTGCGCCTGCGCCAAACTGGTAAATAACAGCAATCCCAGCACGCCGGCTACCGTCCTGCCGGTCGTTTTGTTTTTTGTATTAAAAAGTAGATACAATGCCGGCAGCACAAACAATGTGAGCAATGTAGCCGTTATCAGCCCGCCGATCACCACCGTAGCCAACGGCCGCTGCACCTCGGCGCCCGCGCCATTGCTGAGCGCCATGGGAAGAAAACCCAGCGACGCCACGGCGGCCGTCATCAGAACGGGACGCAGGCGGTTCCGTGTGCCCGTCATCACCACTTCCCAGGGGTCGGTCGTCTCTCCTTCCTTTTTGATCCGGTTAAACTCCGAAATCAATACGATACCATTCAGTACGGCCACACCGAACAATGCGATAAACCCGACACCAGCCGAAATACTGAACGGCATATCGCGGACCGCCAGGCCGAATACCCCGCCGATTGCCGACAGCGGGATGGCCGTGTAAATCAGCGCCCCGTCCTTTACCGACGAGAATGTAAAGTACAACATCATGAAAATCAGCAGGAGCGCAACCGGCACCGCGATGCCCAGCCGGGCTTTTGCCTGTTGCAGGTTCTCGAACGCGCCGCCGTAAGTAATGGAATAACCGCTCTCGAACCTGATTTTTGCGTCCACCTGCTGCCGCAACTCCCCGACGATCGACTCCACATCCCTCCCGCGGACGTTGAAACCCACGATAATGCGCCGGCGGGTATCCTCGCGCTGGATCTGGTTGGGCCCCTCGATCTCGCGGACAGTCGCCACCTGACTGAGCGGGATCTGCAACCCGTTCGGCGTAGCTACCAGCAGGTTCTGCACATCCCCGATGCTTTTCCGCCCTTCTGCGCGCACGCGTACCACCAGGTCGAAGCGTTTTTCCCCCTCGTAAACCTGCCCCGCCGCTGCGCCTGCGAACGCCGCATTGATGGTTTTGTTCAAATCGTCGATATTCAGGCCATATTTGGCAATTTCGGCCCGGTTAAAGTCGATTACGATCTGGGGCATGCCAGTCACTTCTTCTATATACCAGTCGGCGGTACCGCGCACGCGCCGGGCTATCTGCCCAAGCTGCTCCGCATAGGCGGAAAGTTTTTCGAGATCTTCCCCGAAGATCTTGCATACCACATCCTGCTTGGCGCCTGTCATGAGCTCATTGAAGCGCATTTGCACCGGATACTGAAAGCCTGTCGTAACGCCGGGAACTACTTCCTGGGCCGTAGCGGCCATTTTGGTAGCCAGCTCGGAAAAACTTCCGGCACTTGTCCATTCCGATTTATCCTTCAAAACGATAATCATATCCCCGCCCTCGATCGGCATCGGATCGGTGGGAATTTCGGCGCTGCCTATGCGCGAGACGATCTTCACCACCTCAGGATAATCCGCTTTCAAACGATCGGAAATGCGGTTGATCGCGTCGATGGTCGTGCTCAGGTTCGTTCCGACGAGCAAACGTGTCTCTGTGGCGAAATCGCCCTCTTCGAGCTGCGGGATAAACTCCCCGCCCATTCTGCTGAAAAGCAGTACTGCCACGCCGAACAACACGAATGCGCAGGCTACCACCGCTGCTTTCATCCGCAACGCACGCGCAAGCACCCGCCCGTAGGCACGCTCGATCTTTTCCATCAGCCTGTCGGACCAGTTCGCCTTGTGGCCGACCTTCTTGCTGATCAGCAGCGAACTTACCATCGGCACATAGGTAAGGGACAATATGAATGCCCCGAGGATCGCGAAGGCGACGGTCTGCGCCATCGGCTTGAACATCTTACCTTCAATGCCGGACAACGAAAGGATCGGCAGGTAAACGATGAGAATGATGATTTGTCCGAACACCGCGGCATTCATCATCCGGCTTGCCGAGCCCGACACCTCGTCGTCCATTTGCCGTTGCGTCAGCCGGCCGATACCCGCATATCGGGAAGAAGTATGCAAATGATGGAGAATGGCTTCCACGATGATCACCGCCCCGTCGACGATCAGGCCGAAATCGAGTGCACCGAGGCTCATGAGGTTACCGCTGACGCCAAAAATGTTCATCATCGCGACGGCGAATAGCATGGAAAGCGGAATAACCGACGCCACGATGAACCCCGCACGCAGGTTTCCGAGAAACAGCACCAGCACGATCACGACGATTACCGCGCCTTCCAGCAGATTGTGTTCCACCGTTCCGATAGCATTGTTAACCATCTTGGTACGGTCCAGGAAAGGCTCTATTTCCAATCCTTCGGGCAGCGTTCTGCCGATCTCCGCAATGCGTTTCTTCACATTGCCTACGACCTCCGACGAATTGCCGCCTTTGAGCATCATCACTATTCCCCCCGCTACCTCGCCGTATCCGGCCATCGTAAGCGCGCCGTACCGGATCGCGGGGGCAAAACGTACCTGCGCTACGTGGCTTACGAGCACTGGTACGCCGCCGCGGTTGGCTACGACAATGTGGTTGATGTCGTCCATCGATCCGGCGAGGCCCAGGCTCCGGATGTACAGCACCGTCGGCCCCTTCTCGATGTATGCGCCGCCAGTGTTCTGGTTATTGCGGTTCAGCGCTGTGAGCACATCGGTGATCGTCAGCCCCATCGCTTTCAGGCCCGAGGGGTCTACGGCTACTTCGTACTGTTTCAGTTCCCCTCCGAATGTCGAAACATCCGCAACGCCGGGTGTCCCGAGCAATTGCCGGCGGATGAGCCAGTCTTGTGTCGTGCGCAGGTCGGAAAGCGAATACTTTTTCTCGAAACCTTTTTTGGGTTTCACCACATATTGATATATCTCTCCGAGGCCGGTGGTTACCGGGGCGAGTTCGGGCTTGCCGGCGGTTTCGGGCATTTCCACCTGTGCAAGTCGCTCGGTTGCCTGCTGGCGTGCCCAGTAAACGTCGGACTCGTCGTCGAAAACCAGCGATACGAGCGATAGCCCGAAACGCGACATGCTACGGCTTTCTCTCAGGCCCGGAATATTGGCGGTAGCCTGTTCGATCGGGAAAGTGATGAGTCGCTCCACATCTTCGGTACCCAGCGACGGGGCGGTTGTGATAATCTGTACCTGGTTATTGGTGATGTCGGGAACGGCATCAATGGGCAACCGGGTCAACTCATAGATGCCGCAGGCCACCCACAGCAACATGAATATCCCGATCACCAGCTTGTTCTCCACAGAGAACCTGATGATTCTGTTCAGCATATTGGTCGAAAATAAATACACGGATGCGTGCACAGCCACGGCATGCACGGAAAGCGGGAGCGACTAGCCCCGGAAAAGTGTATTTATACCCGCGGCGGACGGAAGAGAGAGCCCAGAACGGTACTATAATCAACCTGCGAAACAGCAGGTCCGTACTCTGCTTTCACAGGCAGATAAACCCTCCTGAATGTAAAAACGGGGGTATTGGGTGCGAAAATAAAGTTTGAAGTATGCGCTTCCACCTTTTTGAAGGGCAATTGCATGTCCTTATCGTCGTCGTTATCGTTCAGGTCTTTCCCCAGATAATGCATGGAAAGGAAGTCGCTGAAAGTGATTTCGTGGTCGAGCGATTGGTGTTCCGCGAAGTGTTTGAGGAGCAAAGGCACTTTGTACACCTGGCACAGCGACGTCGTATCCAGGATGACTATAAATAAAATGATATTTCGCAGTAGCCTTCTCACGCCTGTAAAAGTAACTCACAGGATCGTTAAAATCAACCGTCGTGTACCCCGATTGGTATTTTAAACCTTCCAGCCTACAAAAAAGAAGAGCGCCGTCTTTTACGAGCGGCGCTCATAATGTCTGAAAAAGTACAAGTTTCCTTCTCCTTATTCCTATTTTTTTCTGAATTACTTGCTGCTTCCCGACGCCTGCAATGAAGCCAGTTTGGATTCATCGTCGGCGATCTTGCTTTTCAGCGACTCGATATTTTTTTCAGCTTTTCCAGGCTCTCTGCGGCGCGGCGGGCACGTTTGGCATCGCGGCTCGCGGAACTGGCCGCCTTGCTCGCACGGCGGGCGAGTTTCTTGTCCTGCGAATTACCGCCCAGTTTCTCGGCCGCCTCCTTATTGGCGTCTGCCGATTTCTGCGCCTGCTCGGCCGTCTTTGCGACTTCATTGGTCTTTTCCTGCACCTGGTTTTCCAGTTTTGCCAGTTCCAGTTTCCGGTCATTCAGCCTCTTGCTGACTTCCAGTACCTGTTTCTGATCTTTCAGCATGTTGATAGAGTCTTTGGACACCACCTGGGCTGACACTGACAGTGAAATCAGCAGAAGTCCCAATGCTCCTACTATGTCCTTGATTTTCATAATGGTATTGTATTTAAATGAAGTTAATGAACCGTACGGCGCAAAACCGAGCCGCCGTACAATGCTAAATATAATGGCCGCATCGGAATCAAACAACGATTTTCCGGGTTATTAGCCAGTGTTCCCCGCAAGGGGCGGTTCGCTCTTATTCATTAATTCATCAACAAAATTGAAAAATGTTCTACGCTGGGCCACACCGGCCCTTGTATTACTTTTCGCTTCCTGCGACAATCTTTTTCAGTACAATCCCAATGAGGAAACGCTGCTGGAAAAAGAAAAAAACCTCACAGCCAAAAATATAGCGAGAATTACCGCATTGCCCGTTTCCGACACGACGCGCTTTATTCTTATGGGCGATTCGCAGCGGTGGTACGACGAGTGTGAAGATTTTGTAAAAAGTGCCAATCAGCAGAAAGACATTTCTTTTGTGCTCCACGCCGGGGACATTTCGGATTTCGGCCTTACGCAGGAATTCAGGTGGGTGAACGAAATCATGTTGCGCCTGAAATATCCCTATGTGACCGTGATAGGCAACCACGACATCGTGGCCAACGGATCGGCCACATACCGGAAAATGTTCGGCCCTCTTAATTACTCGTTCGACTTCGGGCACGACAGGTTTATCTTCATCAATACCAATTCGCGCGAGTATGCATTCGACGGTTCCGTACCGGACATTTCCTGGCTGAAAGCGCAGCTGGCCGATAACCCCGAACAGAGGAATACGATCGTGGTAGCCCATGTGCCGCCATTCGACGGGGATTTTGATAAAAACCTGGAAAAGCCCTACTCGGAAGCCCTGGCCAACGACCCTACCGTGAAGTTTACACTCTACGGGCATCAGCACCGGTTCTACGACGGCGAGTTTTACGACGATGGCGTGCATTACTACCTCACCACGTCCATGGGAGCCCGCGGATATATGGTCATCTCGACCTGGAAAGGCGGTTATAAAGTTGAAAGGGTTGAATTCTGAAAGCCATGAAAAAATATTTGCTGCCGCTATTACTATTGATTAGTATGCAGGGATTTGCTCAGGAAGCAGGCCTTAATCCCCGTCGTAAATGGTACCTCCCCGATCACCTGAAATTGCAGTTTGCCGGCAATATTGGCTTCCTCTCAGGCGGGCCTGGCTATGTGTCGCGTAACCGGACATTGGAGACCGACCTGCTTTTCGGTTTTTTGCCGCAGAAATTCGGCGGCGACGCCCTCGTAACGACCACCCTCAAAACCACTTATTCGCCCTGGCGCATTCAGTTGAAAAACGACTATTATATCAGGCCGTTTTCGCTCGGGGCTTATATGAGTTACACTTTCGGGCCGCAATTTGACACCAAATGGCCTTCCTATTACCCGTCGGGCTACTATTGGTGGGCTACGTCGATCCGCCCCGGAGCGTACATCGGCGGTAAAGCGGGAAGGAACGTTGTGCTCAACAACCGGAGAAGGTCGCTGGAATTTTACTATGAGCTCGGCACGTACGATCTGTTGATCGTCAGTTATGTCCAAAATAAAGGTTTTCTGAAATTGAGCGACATTACCAGCCTTTCGCTCGGACTAAAATTCGGCTTCGACTAAATCCGCACGGTACGGCAGGCCACACGCAGCTCCACCGGAAATACCACGTCCGGGCTATGGAGGCGTTTGGCATCGGTAACGTCCACCATTAATCCCCTCAGCAAAACAGGCTTGCCGCCCGCTTTATCCGTGCAATTTTAAAGCTATTTTCAGCGAAACGAGGCGATTTAATCACTATATTGGGGATGTAGCTTAAAAATCCCGATGAAGACCGTTTTACCCATCGCCGCCCTGGCCCTGCTGACAGGCATCGTCCAGAACCGACCGTCCGGGGGACAGTTCGTATCCGCTCCTCCCGAAATCCCTGTATGCGGGCCGTCGTACCAGTCCCTGCAAGCCCCGCTCCTAAACGGGAAATACATTGTCGCGCTTCCCGGATGGGGCAATTTTTCGTACAAGGTTTCCACCAGCTCGGACAGCTCCCAGTTCTATTTCGACCAGGGATTGAACCTGTACTATGGTTACCATTTCAAGGAAGCGGTAGCCTCTTTCAGGGAGGCCGGCAGAATCGATTCCACCAACGCGATGGCATTCTGGGGGCAGGCGCTCGCAATGGGTCCTTACTATAACGCGGCACACAGCTATTCCAAACCGCCCGAGGTAGCACAGGCGCTGATTACGATGAATAACCTCACTGCGCATGCGACGGAAAAAGAAAAGGCGCTGATCGACGCCATGAACAGCCGTTATTCCGATGACCCGACAGACGCCGGACGCGCCGGGCTTAACCAGGCCTATTCCGATAAGCTGAAAAGACTCGTAACCCTTTATCCCGACGAAAACGAATTCAAACTGCTCTACATCGATTCCCAAATGCTCATACACGCCTGGGATTTCTGGAAGAAAGACGGGACACCCAGGCCCTGGACGGCTGAGCTGGTGGCCCTATGCGAGCAGGCATTGAAAGCGAATCCCAAACACCCGGCGGGCTTGCATTACTATATTCACCTCACCGAAGCCTCACGGCACCCGGAAGTGGCCCTCGCAAGCGCGGAAGCGTTGCGCGATTTGCTGCCCGGAGTGGCGCATATGGTGCATATGGCGAGCCACGAATACGAACGTAATGGCCTTTACGCGCAGGGCGTGGAAGTGAACAATCTGGCCGACGATGCATTGCGGAATTACGACATGCTCGCAAAAAACCTTTCGTTGAACAAATATTCCCCGCATTACTTCGCAGTACAAACCTATTGTGCCCTTACCGGTGGCATGTACCAGGACGCCATGCGCTATGCGCAACGCACCCGCGGAAGCGTCGCTCCCGGATACGAAAACACTTACGACCAATACCTCTATATGTTGCCCGTAATGGTGCAGGTAAGAATGGGCAAATGGCAGCAAATCCTGAATGATTCCATCTCTCCGCATCCCGAATGGACATACGCGGGCTTGCTGTCCGATTTCGCAAAAGGGATTGCCTATGCCAACACAGGCCGCCCGGATTCGGCCGGAACGAGGCTTGAAATGCTACGGACCAAGGCCAGGGACCCGATACTTACCCGGCGGAGAATACCGTTCAACTCCCCGGTAGAAATAGCGGCCATTGCCGAAAAAATACTTGAAGGCGTCGTAGCCATCTCCCGCAACGAACAGGCGGCAGGCATCGCCGCATTGGAAGAAGCCGTGAAATTGGAGGACAAACTTATTTACACGGAACCCAAGGACTGGCCGTTGCCATCGCGCCAGTTCCTGGGCGCTTATCTGCTGAAAGCGGGGAAACCGGCGCTGGCGGAAAAGGTTTACCGCGAAGACCTGATCTTCAACCCGTCGAACGGCTGGTCGCTGCTGGGATTGCACCAAAGCCTTAAAGCACAGCGTAAAAAGAGGGAACTGGCGGGTATCAAGGCGAAATATGAACGCGCCTTCGGCAGTGCCGGGCAAATCCCGCCGGGCTCCGTTTTTATTAAACAATAATCCATCTATGAGCGCACTAAAAATCAGCAGATCGGGCAGGAATACCATTCTCTCTGCCACTTTGATCGCCGGTACGCTGGATATTCTCGCCGCATTTCTCGTGTACACGGTGATTCTGGAGCAAACCAGCCCTGCCCGCATCCTGATGTCGATCGCCAGCGGTATTTTCGGAAAGGCGGCCTACTCGGGTGGAACGCCGATGATCGTCACCGGGCTGGTACTGCATTTCCTGATCGCCTTCATTTTTTCCGTTTTCTATTACCTTGTTTACCCCGGCCTGGCCTTTCTTCGTCACCGAAAACTGCTTGCCGGGATTCTATACGGCATTTTTATATGGCTCGTCATGAACCTCGGCGTTTTACAGATCGTATTCGGGGGCATGCCCCTCCCAGATCCCGGCGCGGCATTGCTGGGTATGGGCCTGGTAATCGTAGCGGTCGGCATCCCGATATCCTACATTGTATCGGCCTCGGGGCGGCGCTGATGGGCATTTTACCCGACACAGCGCGAGACGAGCGGTCAGGCGCTCCGGACGGCTTTTTCGAGGTATTCTTCCAAAGTAGTACCCATTTCCGCCGTGACGGTACCGTTACCCTCCGGCGTAGATTTCCCGCTGATGACGGCGTCGGTCATTTCAATGAAGTTACGGATACCATCCCTCGAAAACCCGATCGAGCCAAGCGCCCCGGCCCATTGGTTTCTGGGAATCTGCTGCGCTTTCACTTTTTTACCCAATACCTCGCTGAACGCTGCGGCAACGTCGTCGGAACTATAAGACGCAGGCCCGTAAAGCTCGTAAATGGTCATATCGGAAGCGTCGTTGAGCAACACTTCGGCCGCAAAATGTCCTACATCCGAAGGACAGATCATCGGAATTTTTAGGTCTGTGGGGAAAAAAGTAGGTAAAATACCGGTTTCTCCCGCGGATTCGAGGTAAGCGGCCCAATTGCTGAAATAGTATGCCGGGCGGATAAACACCCTCGTTAAATCCAATCCGTCGAACGCATGTTCGAGCATATAGGACATCACCAGATTGCCGGTACCCTCGCGGTGCTGTGCGCCCATAGACGATAATCCTACGAGTTTCCGAATACCCGACGCGGCCAGAGCAGCCCGGTAGTTGGTAAGAATGTCGTTGGTATCGCCCAGTACATTCTCTTCCCGTCCCGTTTCGGGTGTTAATGCAAAAAGTGTTTCTCCTCCCCTGAAAGCCACTTTCAGCGCCGGCAGGTTGTGCGCGTCGGCAATCGCGGCTTCGGCTCCCCGGGTTTTCAGTGCTTCCGCTTTTTCGTCATCTCTCACAACGCCTTTCACCGGCGCTTTTCTTTCCAAAAGTTGCCCGACTACCGCCGAACCGACCCGGCCCGATGCCCCCAAAATAATGTTTGACATGATCTCGTATTTCAAGTTTATGATGAATCAAAATGCGGCTATATCAAAAACCAAACCAGCCGCGCACCGCCCGTCAGTTGCATTTGATCCGTTTTCGGCGGCCGGTCGTCAAAACAATTTCCCCGTGGACTTCACACCACATTGTTTTACGTGCAAACTCTTAATGCCGATGCTATGAATCGCCGCCGTTTTCTTCAAACGACCTCCGTCACAGCCAGTGGTTTGCTGCTGTCATTTTCTGTACCTGCCCGGAACGCGATGCCGGCAGCCGGTTTTTCGCCGAATGCATTGCTTCGGATCGATACTGACGATACGATCCGGATAATCCTAAACAAAGTGGAAATGGGACAGGGAGTGTGGACCACCCTTGCGATGCTGATCGCCGAAGAACTGGATTGCGACTGGGCCAGCATCCGCGTCGAGAACCGCGTCATCACCGGTCCGCACCTCGATGAAAGCATATTCGCGCTCTCCACCGGCGGCTCGGATACTATCCGGTCCGAATTTGACCGCTATCGTATGACAGGCGCTATCGCCCGCACGATGCTCGTTCAGGCAGCTGCCCGACGCACCGGTGTTCCGGCAGCCCAATGCCGCACCGCCGGGGGTTACGTACTGGCCGGAACCAGCAAACTCAGCTATGGATCGCTGGCAAGCGATGCGTCGCGGCTGCCGGTCCCGAGGGTAGGCCTGCGGGCACGAAAGGATTGGAAGCTGATCGGCCGCTCGCCGCTCCGGCTCGATGTTCCCGACAAGGTAAACGGCAAAACGCAGTATGGCATCGACATCCATTTCCCCGGCCTGCTCACGGCCGTTCTCGAACGCTGCCCGGTATTTGGCGGCGAAGTACGATCTTTTGACGCTTCCGGCGCACTGCGCATTCCGGGCGTAAGGAAAGTGGTGCAGGTCCCGGGCGGTGTAGCGGTGGTAGCAGACCATACGTGGGCTGCAATGCAGGGCCGGAAAGCACTCCTTATTGCCTGGAATTTTGGCGAAATAAAGAACCCCGACAGTACCGAACTGATCGGACAATACCGGCAGGTTGCCGGCCAGCCAGGTATTCGGGGCCAGTCGGGGGGGCGATGTAAACCAGGCATGGCAGCATGCCGACGCGATTTTTGAACAGGAATTTGCATTCCCCTTCCTTGCACACGCCCCCATGGAGACGCTCAATTGTACCGTAAAACTAACCGCCGACCGTTGCGAAATCTGGACCGGCACCCAGTCGCCGTCCCTCCACCGGCAGGAAGCCGCCCGTTTGCTCGGCCTTCGCGACGAACAGGTTACATTATATACACCTCCCATGGGCGGGAGTTTCGGCCGGCGGGGCTCGTTTGGCAATGACTGGACCCAGGAAGCCCTGCATATCGCGCAGGCCGTCGGACAACCCGTAAAGCTTGTATGGACGCGTGAGGACGACATTCGCGGAGGGTTTTACCGGCCCGTTTACTTCCACCGGGTTAAGATAGGGACAGACCGGGAGGGGTTTCCCGTGGCCTGGAAGCACGACGTAGTGGGGCAATCGTTGTTCGTCGGCACCGTTCTTGAAAACGAAATAGCACCGAATGGCCTCGATTACAGTTCGCTGGACGGCGTAAACGGTTCGCCTTATGTGGCCCGCTGCCCCGACCACGCGGTTATTCTGCATACCACCGCCAACAATGTGCCCGTGCTCGCATGGCGCTCGGTGGGCAACACGCACACCGCTTTTGTAATGGAAACACTCATCGACGAGCTCGCACACCGTGCGGGACGCGATCCCATCGCATACCGCAAGACTTTACTGGCCGGGCACCCCCGGCATCTTGCCGCATTGACACGCGCCGCTGAAATGGTCGGCGAGGCATTGCCTGTCGGACGCTTCCGCGGTGTGGCAGTGCACGGCGCCATGGGAAGCGTGGTGGCCCAGATTGTGGAAATTTCGTTCAAAGACAATGCCGTCAAGGTACACCGTGTTGTGTGTGCGATCGCATGCGGGCTGGCCGTGAACCCCGACGGCATCGCCGCACAAATGGAGAGCGGGATCATTTACGGCCTTACTGCCGCGTTATTCGGCGAAATCACCATCGAAAACGGGAATGTCCGTCAAAGTAATTTCCACGATTACCGCATGTTACGGATGGATGAATCGCCGGCCATCGAGGTACATATCGTGGAAGACGACGGCAAAATGGGCGGCGTGGGCGAGCCCGGGGTCTCGCCTGTTGCGCCTGCTTTGGCAAATGCGCTGTTCGCGGCTACGGGCAAGCGGATAAGAAGGTTACCGTTGCTGGCCAATATTTAATACATTAGGGTATGCAAAAAGCCGTTTCGAAACTGTACCACATCCCTTTCTGGCTTATCTATCACTATCTATGGTGGGTAGTGGCCATGGGTAATCCGTTGAAAGCCGCAGAAAGTATCCTCTTTTCGCCTTATGCGGTGAAGTTCGTGTTTTATGTGGTGCTGCAAGCGGTGGCCGTGTATTTCAATTTGTACTATCTCATTCCCCGCTATCTTGAAAAAGGCCGGTTCAAAGCTTATGTCGGCTATCTGGGAGTCACCCTGCTTGCGACGGCGCTGGCAATCGTTTCCGGCTATTATGTAAGTGCATGGGTGGCGCACCAGCCGGTAGAGGCGCTTTTCGGCAGGGGAAACAACTGCTTTTTCTATTTCTTCGGCGAAGCAATGCCGTCCACGCTCGCCAGCACAACGCTGGCGATGAGCATCAAACTTACCAAAAACTGGATCAGTACCGAACGCCGGAAACAACTGCTGGAAAAGGAAAAACTGGAAACCGAGCTGCGCTTTCTGAAATATCAGTTCAACCCGCATTTCCTTTTTAACAGCATCAATTCCATATTTTTTCTCATTCACAAAAATCCCCGCGTCGCCTCGTCGTCGCTGGCAACGTTTTCCGAACTGCTCCGGCACCACCTCTACGAATGCAACGACGAGCTCGTGCCGCTGGACAAGGAAATTGCCTACCTGAGGAATTTCATTGCCCTGGAAAAACTGCGTCAGAATCGTGGCGTGAGGGTCATTATGGAAATTGGGGACGCATTTCCACCGCGCACGGGCATTGCGCCTTTCATTTTAATGACTTTTGTCGAAAATGCCTTCAAGCACGTATCGAAAGAAAACGGACGCGACAACCGGATCGAAATCCGGCTATGCACGTTGCCGGACTCCCTCGAATTTGAAGTAATAAACACCGCCTCCGCATTGGAGACACCTCAGGCGGTGCATTATGGTGGTATAGGCCTAAAAAACGTCCGGCGGCGGCTCGACCTGCTTTATCCCGGCCGGTACGATCTCGGTATCCGGGAGACGGAAGGCACTTTTAAAGTAAACCTTTCTATCGCGCTGTACCCGCAGACAATTCCCCGCCCTACCCTGCTGGCGGTTCAGTAAGAGACCCGATAGCTGAACACCTCGCGGATTTCGCCGCCTTCTAACGCACGGTAAACGATTTGCAGGGATTTATCGCTCATCAGGTCTATCGTCACGAAACCCTGCCTGGAATCGGCGAAAAGGGAATGCCTGCCCTTCCGCGCATACGAATGCTTGGCCCCCGAACCGCTTACCACCTGCGTAATATCGTCCCGGATGAACTGGAGGCCATGCTCGTGCCCCGCCACATACACGATGCCGGCCCGCGCTTTAAAAACATCCGTTACGCTGCCAATCAGCTCCTTGTACCATGCGTGGCCCATGTCCTCCGGGTTCCGGATCGTGGAGCGGAGCAGCGGGTACAGCGAACCGATGACCGGCAATGGCACCCATAGCCACTTTTTAACTGCCGTAAGGGGAAATATATGGTCTTTCAGGCTGTATTTGCCGCCGTGCGTTCCATAGCTTCTAAACGGGTGGTGAGAGGCCAGGATGACAAATTTCCCCGCGTTCTTATCCCTGATCTGCCGCATACGCGCAAGTACTTCTTCCTTTCCCGTACAGGCGCAGCCGTCGCCCTCAGCGGGTTTCCGATGCGGAAAAAGCCACCATTCGCTGTCATAAGCGACGACCACCAGGCTGTCACCGAGCGGGATTTCTACCGGATCGGGACAGCCGTCGGCGGGTACCATACGCAGGCCGGGGTCGTTCTGTTCCTTCAAAAATTCGCCTTGCCGGCGTATCTTGGCCAGCCCCAGTTTCCCCGACTTATCCCAGTCGTGATTACCGGGCACAAAATACGTAGCTGCGCCCGCTGCGCGCATAGGCATGAACTGCGAGCGAATAATGGCCTGTGTTTCCTTCTCTTCGGGGCTGCCCGGCAAGCCCATACCGTGCGGGTAGATGTTGTCGCCCAAAAACATAACAATCGATCTGCCCGGAAGAATATGCGCTGCGGCATCGGCCAGCGCCTTGTGCTGTTTCGGGTTGATTTCCCCGGCATCACCTATGAAAATCAGTCGGCGCATTACCGCGGGCTGGGCGGAAGCCCGAAGTTGTCCCGTTGCCAGGAGGAGCATTAGCAGAAAAATTCGCATTAAAACAGGCTTTTATTTTAATTTCTTTTTATTAAAAATGCTTTCATTTCATTTCACATACTTAACCCAAGCGTAATATGCCCTTAACGGCCCGATAACATAACCCGCCTACATTTGTGCCGGATTTAGCGGTCAACCTTTCCTTCTCTATACGTATATGATCACGCGGCAGTGCATCTGAACTGCCCGAAGCCGACATTGTTCCTGATGCCCGCCCGGCACCGGCATGGCTGTTCACGCCTTTCCCGAACATGTCGCCCGGCGCAGTTTGTAGCGCCATGCCCGGAAAGCCCGCCCGATCCCGGTTTCAAATAGCTCCTGCTTCCGGAGCGCCCGTCAAGCCGGAACGAGTACCTGAGAAAGCATTAAAAGAAGTACAATAACCAAACGAACAGAAAAATGATGAAATTAATTACGGCATTCTTCGGAATATACGCATTTCTCCTGCTCTGGAGCCCCGGATCGCGGGCACAGGGGAACGAAGCATCCATCGTCGGGAAGGTGACGGAAGGGCAAACCGAACCCGTGGTCGGGGCTACGGTTTTTGTCAGGAACGAATCGACAGGTTTCAGCACGGGTACGGTTACGGACGCCAATGGCGATTATATCGTCAAGCAGTTGCCGCTCGGTTCGCCCTACTCCATTACCGTGTCGTTTATCGGTTACGGTGAGCAGAAAAAAACGGGTTATAGCCTCAACCAGGGCGATCAGCTTCGCCTGAATTTTGCGCTGGAAGCCGCCTCGAACGAGCTTAAAGCCGTCGACGTTGTCGCCAATTCACTGAAAAACACCGTAGTAACCCTGGGAGCGTCGACACCCGTTACGGCGCGCGATATTGCACGCCTCCCGGTAAACGGTCGCAACTTTACCTCGCTTATCGACCTCTCGCCTCTGAGTAACGGCAGCAGTCTCGGCGGGCAGCTTGCGTCTTCGACCAACTACACGATTGACGGTATGACGTCCCGCGGCACCATCGCCGGGGGCGGTACTTCGGGCGCCTACTCGATCTCGATGGAAGCCATCCGTGAATTCAAAGTAGTTACCAATGAATACGACGTGACCATGGGCCGCGCGGGCGGCGGTACGATCAGCACCGTGACAAAATCGGGTACCAACAAGCTTTCCGGCGGCGCGTTCACTTATATGCGTAACGACGCGCTCGCCAGCAAGTACGATCTGCGCGGAAACAGGCGGACGCAGGAGTATTCGACCTACCAGTACGGATTTTCGCTCGGCGGCCCCATTATTAAAGACAAGGCCCATTTTTTTGTGGCATGGGACCATCAGGCCGACTCCCGCCCGCTTTACATTGCCAATATCCTCAGCCCCGCCGACGAGGCTGCCAACAAGGTTACCAATGCAACCCTCGAACGTTTCCTGGGCATTGCGCGTGACAAATATGGTGTTTCGAACAATCCGCAATACGGCGCATTCGACAAAGCCAAGGGAACCGACGCGCTTTTTGCCCGTATCGACTGGCAGCTGAACGCCAAAAACCTCCTCACCATCCGCAACAACATGGTAATCGAGAAAGACAACCTTTCGGAAGGGGATAACTCGGGAATCAACTTCTACGAGTCGTACATCGACCGTAAGAAGTTCGACAACAGCCTCATGGCCTCACTCCGGACCACGCTGAACCCGCGCCTGACCAACGAGCTGAAAGTGCAGCATTTCTACGAAGATGTCCAGGTGCTTCCCAGCCCGGAGCTTCCTTCGGCTGGCATTCCGCGCGCGATCGTCGAAAACGTGGAATCCGTTTCCGGAACGGCTACCTACCTCAACTCGATCCAGATAGGCGGGCAGCGTTTCTCTCCGGAGTGGTTCAAGGGAACCGTGGTGCAGGCCGTGGATAACCTCTATTACAATACCGGAAAGATCAATTTCACATTCGGTATCGACATGATGTACAACCTGATGCACTCACGCTACGGCAGCGAAATGAACGGCCGCTTCTATTTCACCGGGATCGATAATTTCAACAACCTGAAACCCTATCGCTACGCCCGGGAGATTTACCTGAACGAGGACCAGAGCAATAAAGTGAAATCGCTGAGCACCGGGTTGTATGCGCAGATGGACACCAAACTCGGCCCCGGCCTGGACATGACCGCCGGGTTGCGGCTCGACAATACCGTGTACCTGAACCGTGCGAATTTCAGTCAGGTTGTGTTCGATGAGCTGGGCATCAAAACCAATAACCGCATCAATACGCTGCAACTGCAACCACGCGTACAGTTTACCTGGGACGTGAACGAGCGGAGTAAAGATGTGATCCGTTTCGGCGCGGGTGTTTTCGGTTCGGCCCTGAACCCCTATTCCATGGTGAACAATATGCTGTTCGACGGTTCCAAAGTGGCTTCGGTCGAGATTCAGGGAGCGCTTGTACCTACCCCCGATTTCGAACTGTACCGCAGAGACCCCGGCAAGGCCCCCGGTGCGGAGCTTTTCAATATTCCTGGTATCGAACGCCTGATCACGATCAACACCAACAGTCCCGACGCCAAGGTTCCTGTTGTGTATAAGACCAACTTTTCCTATAACCACTTTTTCAGCGACCGCCTCCGGGTCGGCATCAGCGGTTATGCATCATGGGCGCGCAACAACTATATGTACATCGACCGCAATATGGTGGACGAGCCATTCTTCCGCATCACCGCCGAGGCCAATCGCGGCGTGTATGTTCCCGCCGGGACGATCAACACCGGCAACGGCGCTACCAACTGGCTCAACAGCCGCAGAACCAAAAACGTTGGCCGGGTACTGGAACTGGTCAGCGAAGGCAGGAAAAACCAGTATGCAATCGTAATCGACGGAACTTTCAGGTATTTCAAAGACGGGCAGATTACCGCATCCTATACCTGGAACGACGCGAAAGACAATACTTCCTACAACGGTAACGTGGCCAACACCGCTACCCTCGACCAGATGGTGATCGACGACCCGCGCGACCTGAGCCGTATGAACTATGCCAACAACCAGTTCCGCAGCAAGGTAATCGTGTATGGCACCTCACCGAGTTTCTGGGGCATTACGCTCGGCGTTCGTTACTCGGGTATTGGGGGCACGCGCTACTCGCTGGCCGTGAATGGCAATATGAATGGCGACTTCGTTTCTTCCAACGACCTCCCTTACATTTACGATCATAGCAGCCCCGCTACACCCGAATATATCCGTACGGGCATCAAGGCCATCCTCGATAACCCCAACGCCGAAGAGAGCATTAAGACATTCATCCGCGAAAACACGGGGAAAGTGGCGGAACGCAATGGCGGCGTCAACGGGTTTTACGGGGTGTTCGATGTACGCCTCGTCAAACGGTTCAAAATCCACAAATCGCACGGTATCGAGGCTTCGATCGACGTGTTCAACTTTGCCAACCTGCTCAACAAAGACTGGGGCGTGGGTACAAATCTTGGCAAACAGACCCTGTACACGATCAAGAAATTCGACCCGGCGAAAAACGAGTTCATATACGACGTCAACAAAGGCGCCGGCGTATCCAGCTTGAACGGCAGCCCCTACCAGATCCAGGTGGGCCTGCGCTATGCGTTCTGATGGCTTTGGATTAACACAAAACCGGTTCGCCCGCGATGGCGGGGAGCCGGAATTTCACGCACTGACGCAGCATTTAGGTTTGCAAGATAGATAGGATATTTCGGAAAGGACGTTGCCAACGTGCAATGTCCTTTTTTGTGTTTCCGGGAACATAGCTTTTTCCTTGAGGCGTGGACACAGAACCAGGAGCAGCGCGGTTTGAGTCGGGCTCACAAAGACGCGTAACCTGCGCCAACCGGCCCGGGCTCGCGGATAAACGGGCATTGCAGGCACTCCAAAAGGCAACCGTCGATATAACAATTAAAAGAATAATTTATCCAAAACACCGCCTTTGCAATACCGCAGGATCACGCGCAATAGTCGGCTGCTGATTTTAATCTCTTTTTAACATGCTTTTAACATGGTGTTAAGGATGAAGTGCGGTTTTTGTATGCGTATAAGCGGCGCGCTCCTATGAAAAGGACAATTTTCGGATCCGACAGAAGAAGTGCAGCTTGCAAATGCCCACTGATTCTCAAATACTTGAAATAAAGACACCGGTCCGGCCCTTCAAAATATACAAAAGACTCAATAGCGATCCGTAACATGATGAAAGAACTGCTGAAATATCTCCTGCCCCTGTGCATTCTCCTGGTGGATGGAGTCAGCAACATGTATGCGGGCTCTCAAGAGCGTCCGGGGTGCATTTCCCCTGTCCAACTCCTTGCCCGATCGGAGCATCCCAACTTTGTTCAGGCGTTCGACGACAACGATCCGGCATTTCGCCTGCCGGACGCCGCCCGCAAATTCGCCGAATTTGTCAAGGCTATTTCCGAAGAAAAAGAAGAAGACTCCACCGAGTCGTTCTCGCTCAAAAAACAGCCGCGCGCTGGTGGCTTCCTTGCCGCGGCCCTTGCCCTGCGACGCATTCCGGCATTCTTTGATACTTTCACAATCCGCCAGCCGGCGCGATCCGATTCATTTTTTACCTCTCACCGATATCTGAGGCTCCGCGTACTCAGAATTTGATCCCCACCCGATGGCAGGCTATCCTGCGGCCTGTCCGACCGGTCGCCGTTGCACCAATCCCCGGAGGCTAACGGCTACCCGCTGCGTGCCGTCCGGCACACCCATACGAACAGAAACTATCAAAAATTCAAATTAGCTAACTCCAAAAATCATCATGAAAAGAATTCTCATGCTCGTGAGCTTGGGTGCGTTGTTGTATCAAACAGGCTGTACATCAAAACACGAAGAAGAAAAAGAAGAACAGGTCGATTATCTGGTAACAAGCCCCTTACAGAAAGACACCACCATCACCAAAGAATACGTAAGCCAGATCCGGGCCATCAGCCATATCGAGCTGCGTGCGCTGGAAAGAGGTTATTTGCAGAAAATATATGTGGACGAAGGGCAAATGGTGAAAAAAGGCCAGCTGATGTTCCAGATCATGCCGCTCGTGTACCAGGCCGAGCAGCAAAAAGCGCAGGCCGAAGCCAACTTCGCCGAAATCGAATATAAGAACACCAAGGCGCTGGCCGACAGCAATGTGGTTTCCAAAAACGAACTCGCATTGGCCAAAGCCAAGTTCGATAAGGCGAAAGCGGAACTCGGGCTCGCGCAAACCCACCTCGGATTTACCGAAATACGCGCGCCGTTCAGCGGCATCATGGACCATTTCCAGGTCCGGCTCGGAAGCCTTGTGGATGAAGGCGACCTGCTCACCACGCTTTCCGACAACAGCGAAATGTGGGTCTACTTTAACGTTCCGGAGTCTGAATACCTGGATTACAAATCGGGTGAAGACAGCGGTAACCTGATGAAAGTAAAGCTCAAAATGGCCAACGAGAAAATCTTCGATTACACCGGGGCGGTGAAAACCATCGAGGCGGATTTCAATAACGAAACAGGTAATATCGCATTCAGGGCCACGTTCCCGAACCCCAAAGGCCTGCTCCGCCACGGCGAAACCGGGAATGTCCTGGTGAGCGTGCCATTGAAAAACGCCCTGCTGATCCCTCAGAAAGCGACTTTCGAGGTTTTGGAAAAGAAATACTGCTATGTGATCGATAAGGACGGCAAAGTCCAGTCGCGCGAGATCACGATCGCAGCCGAGCTGCCGCACATTTTCGCGGTTTCACACGGGCTTCAAAAGGACGACAAGATATTGCTGGAAGGCTTGCGTCAGGTACGCGAGAACCAGAAAATCAGCTACAAATTCCAGAAGCCCGATTCGGTTATCTCTCACCTAAGCCTGTACGCGGAATAATCAGATCCGAAAGCAAAAGATATGTTTAATCAATTCATACGACGACCTGTATTCGCGATTGTGATATCGGTCATGATAGTCTTTATCGGTATACTGGCTATCAAGAAACTGCCTATCTCGCAGTTCCCGGACATTGCTCCTACCACTGTTAACATTTTCATCGCCTACCCGGGGTCCAGTGCCGACGTGTTGGTGAAATCCACGCTCATCACGCTTGAACAGGCGATTAACGGTGTTCAGGATATGCGCTACATCGCTACCGACGCCACCAGTGCCGGTGAAGCGACGCTGAGGATCATCTTCGAGCCCGGTACCGACCCGAACGACGCGGTAATCCGGGTAAAAACCAGGGTTGACCAGGTAATGCCGCTCCTCCCCGAGCTCGTTCAGCGCGAAGGGGTTATTATCACGCCCATCCAGCCGAGTATGTTGATGTACGTCAACCTGTACTCGAAATCGAAAACCATCGACGAGAAATTCCTCTTCAACTACGCGACCGTCAAGATGATCCCCGAGATCCAGCGGACCAAAGGGGTGGCTCGCGCGCAGATCCTGGGTAGCCGCCGTTACGCGATGCGCGTATGGCTCAACCCCGACCGCATGCGTGCGTACAACATTTCCGTGGAAGAAGTGATGAAGTCGCTGGCCGAGCAAAGTATCATCGGTCGTCCCGGCCGGATCGGGCAAAGCTCGGGTATCGCCGCGCAGTCTTTGGAATATGTACTGACCTACAAAGGACGGTACAGCGAGCCGAAAGAATACGAGGACATTATCATCCGCGCCAACAAGGAAGGTGAAAGCATCCATTTGAGGGATATCGCGAAAGTGGAGCTGGGAAGCGAATTCTTCGATATTTACTCCAACCTCGACGGCAGTCCTTCGGCTGCGATCGTTTTGCGCCAGAACTACGGCAGTAACGCGAGCGACGTGATCGAGGAAGTGAAGAAAAAGCTCGAGGTCATGAAAGCCTCCTTTCCTCCCGGTATCGACTACAAGATCAGCTACGACGTTTCGCAGTTCCTCGACGCGTCTATCGAGCAGGTGATCGACACCCTGCGCGATGCGTTCATCCTCGTGGCATTGGTGGTGTTTCTTTTCCTCGGCGACTGGCGCTCGACCCTCATCCCGATCCTCGCGGTTCCGGTGTCATTGGTCGGGGCGTTCTTTGTGATACAGGGCTTCGGGCTATCCATTAACCTGATTACCCTTTTTGCGTTGGTACTTGCCATCGGTATTGTGGTCGATGATGCGATTGTGGTGGTGGAGGCGGTCCATGCCAAGTTTGAGGAAGAGCCGGGCATATCGCCTTACAATGCGGTGAAAAAGGTATTGGCCGAAATCAGCGGCGCTATCATCGCGATCACCGCCGTAATGGTGTCCGTATTCGTACCGATCTCCTTCATGTCGGGACCCGTGGGTACATTCTACCGCCAGTTCTCGATTACCATGGCGAGCTCCATCGTTATTTCCGCGCTGATCGCCTTGACGCTCACGCCTGTATTATGTGCGATGCTCTTGAAGAGCCACCACGGCCATCCGAGAAAGAAATCCATCATGGACAAGGGAATCGACGCGTTCAACCGGGGTTTCGAGAAGCTTACCGGCCGCTATGTAGCATTGCTGAACAGGATCGTGGCACGCCGTCTGGTGACGTTCCTCGTCCTCGGTCTGTTCTGTTTCGGTATCTACTGGGCCAACTCGATCGTACCCGCAGGTTTTATCCCTAACGAAGACCAGAGTACCATTTACGCGATCATCCAGACACCTCCGGGATCTACGCTGGAAAAAACCAATGAGGTATCGCGTCGTTTGCAAAAGATTTGCGAAGAAGTGGAGGGTATCGAATCGGTATCGTCGCTGGCGGGTTACGAGATTATGACAGAAGGCCGCGGTTCCAACGCGGGTACCTGTCTGATCAACCTGAAACCATGGCACGAACGCAAGCAGAATGTGAAGGAGATTATGGAAGAGCTCGAACATGCTTCCAAAGGCCTCGGCGCGACGGTCGAATTCTTCGAACCGCCGGCCATCCCGGGCTTTGGTACATCGGGCGGTTTCTCGATGCGTCTGCTCGATAAAAACACGGATACCGATTACCAGGAATTCGACAAGATCAACAAGGAATTCCTCGAAAACCTGGGTAAACGCAAAGAGCTGACCGGCTTGTTCACCTTCTTCGCGGCCAACTATCCGCAGTACGAGCTGGAAATCGACAACAAGCTGGCGATGCAGAAAGGCGTATCCATCGGAAAAGCGATGGACAACCTCAACATCATGATCGGTAGTACTTACGAACAGGGTTTCATCAAGTTCAACCAGTTCTTTAAAGTATACGTGCAATCCGATCCGCAATTCAGAAGGCTTCCTTCCGACCTTTTAAAGCTGTTTGTGAAAAACGAAGCGGGCGAGATGGTGCCTTACTCTTCCTTCATGAAGCTGAAAAAAGGTCAGGGACCTAACGAGATCACGCGTTTCAACCTCTATAACTCGGCGGCGATCCAAGGGCTCCCTGCCAAAGGCTACACCACGGCGGAAGCCATCGCGGCGATCCGCGAAGTGGCTGCCAAAACGCTTCCGAAAGGTTACGATATCGCATTCGAAGGTCTTTCCTACGACGAATCGATCCGTGGAAACGAGTCGGTGGTGGTATTCGCGATCGTATTGGCATTCGTGTACCTGGTGCTCGCGGCTCAGTACGAAAGCTTCATCATTCCGCTCGCGGTGGTGTTCTCGCTGCCTGTGGGGGTTTTCGGATCTTTCCTCATGCTGAAACTGATGGGCCTCGAAAACAACATCTATGCGCAGATCGGTCTGATCATGCTCGTGGGTCTGCTCGGTAAGAACGCCGTATTGATCGTAGAATTTGCGGTGCAGAAACGTACCGAGGGGGGCTACGATCCTCGCGGCGGCGATCGAAGGCGCGCGGGTGCGCTTCCGTCCGATCCTGATGACCTCGTTTGCATTCGTGGCCGGTCTGATCCCTCTGATCATCGCTACCGGCGCCGGTGCGATCGGTAACCGTACGATCGGTTCCTCCGCCATGGGTGGTATGTTGTTCGGTACCGTCTTCGGGGTCATCATCATTCCCGGATTGTACTACATATTCGCCAAACTGGCCGATGGCAGAAAACTGATCAGAGACGAAGAAGACAGCTCGCTGTCCGAAGGATTCGTTCACGCCATCGATGCTTTCCCAACTTCAGAAGATAAAGACGAACATGCGAAATAAGAGAATATTGAATTGGGCCGGCATCGCGTTCATCGGGCTGACCTACTCGGCCTGTAACATCCCGACGCTGCCCCAGAAAACGGAAAACCGGTCGGTACCTGTGAGCTTCAACGGCTCGCAGGATTCCACCAACACCGGAAAGGTAAGCTGGAAGTCCTTCTTCACCGATCCGTACCTGAATGCGCTGATCGACACCGCGTTCAAAAACAACCAGGAGTTGAACATTACCATGCAGGAAATCGCGATCTCGCAAAACGAGATCGGTGCCCGCAAAGGGGAATACCTGCCATTCGTAGGCCTGCGCGGCGGCGCGGGTGTCGAAAAGGCGGCCCGCTACACCAATATCGGCGCCAGCGAGGCTACTACCGACATCAAGCCCGGTAAAGAAACGCCGGACCCGCTTCCGGATGTAAACATTCAGGCGGTAGCCCGCTGGGAAGTCGATATCTGGCATAAGCTGCGCAACGCGAAAAAGGCAGCGGCAACGCGGTATTTGTCATCCATCGAGGGCAAGAACTTCATGATGACCAACCTGGCAGCCGAAATCGCCAACTCGTATTACGAGCTGCTGGCGCTCGACACGCAACTGGCCATTATCCGCCAGAATATCGACATCCAGAATAACGCGTTAAAGATCGTGAGAATGGAGAAAGAAGCGACGCGTGTTACCGAGCTGGCCGTACGCCGCTTCGAAGCGCAGGTTTTGAAGACGCAAAACATGCAATACAGCATCCAGCAGCGTATCGTCGAAACCGAGAACCGGATCAACTTCCTCGTAGGGCGCTATCCGCAGCCGGTGCAGCGCAACAGTCAGGGGTTCGAAAACCTTGTTCCAAACATAGTCCAGGCGGGTATCCCCTCGCAGTTGCTTTCCAACCGTCCGGATATCAAACAGGCGGAGCTCGATCTGCAAGCCGCGAAAATCGATGTGAATGTGGCAAGAGCTAATTTCTATCCCTCGCTTGGTTTGTCGGCCAGCCTGGGCTTCCAGGCATTCAGCCCGATTTACCTGGCGCGTGTGCCTGAATCGATCATGGGGTCACTGACCGGCGACCTGGCCGGTCCGGTGATCAACCGTTATGCGATCCGCGCGGGTTATGCTAATGCGAATGCACGGCAGATCCAGGCCATTTACAACTATGAGCGTACGGTCCTGAATGCCTACATCGAGGTAGTAAACCAGCTTTCGAATATCAGCAACCTGGAAAAAAGCTACGACTTGAAAACGAAAGAAGTGGAAGCACTGAACCAGTCGACCGCGATCTCGAACCGGTTGTTCGCCTCGGCACGTGCCGACTATATGGAAGTATTGCTCACCCAGCGCGACGCTCTGGAGTCGAAATTTGAACTGATCGAAACCAAAATGCGCCAGATGAACGCCATGGTGAATATTTACCGGGCACTCGGAGGCGGCTGGAATTGACTTTAACTTAGGATGTGGTTTTTTTGCAAAGATTCCTCCGGTTGCGGGGGAATCTTTCTTTTTTACAGGTAATTCTACCACAAAATCAACTTATTACGGGGATTTGAGTTAAGTAACCGTTCTTACCTGCCTAATCCTTTTTTTATGAGCCTGAAAAATTACCTGACCTTTGCCCTGCTCGCCATCGCCTGCCCGCAACTGCAAGCGAAAGATTACCGGACTTCGCTTTTCGGCATCCATTCCGACGGCGTTACCCTCAATACCCGGTCCATTCAATACGCCATCGATTTCATTTCGCAGAATGGCGGCGGCAGGCTGGTTTTCAATGTAGGCCGATACCTTACCGGTTCCATACATCTGAAATCCAACGTGACCCTGCACCTCGAAGAAGGTGCCGTGCTGCTCGGCTCGCTGAATCCCTGGGATTACGATAAAAAGGTGTGGACCGCCATTGTTTTCGCGCACGACCAGCAGAATATCGGTATTACCGGCCAGGGCATTATCGACGGCCGGGGCCGGTACATCGCCCGGAATATCGTGGATATGATCCATAAAGGGCTGATTAAGGACCTTTTCCGCCAGGACCGCCCCGAAGCTGAAACCCGCCCCGTGCTCGCATACATCCGCAATTGCGAAAACGTGAATATCAGAGGCGTGACCATGCAGAACTCGTCGAGCTGGGTGCAGATTTACGACCAATGCAAAAATGTGGCTATCGACAGCATTACCGTCGACAGCAAAGCCTACTGGAACAACGACGGCATCGACATCGTCGATTGCGACGGGGTGACCGTCACCAATTCCTACATCGATTCGGACGACGACGGTATTTGCCTCAAATCGCATGACGCGTCCAAGGTTTGCCGCAATGTACTGGTCAGGAACTGTACGATCCGTTCCAGTGCCAATGGCATCAAGTTCGGCACCGCTTCTTACGGCGGTTTTAGTAATATCAAAATTTATAATGTAAAAATCTTCGACACCTACCGCTCGGCTGTGACGCTGGCTGCCGTAGACGGCGGTTTTGTTGAAAACGTAATCGTGGATAGCTTAAAGGCCTATAATACCGGCAATGCGATCTTTTTTGCGCATTGGGGAAAGGGTAAAAGGGAAGAAAGGGAGAATGGAAAATGTGAGCATTTCCAATATGTATGTGGAGGTACCTGCTACCAAGCCCGATGCCGGTTATGAATACGAAGGGCCCATCGAAGACATGCCCCGCAACATTTCACCGTCGTCGATCGTCGGAATGCCCGATGCGCTCATTACCAATGTGACTTTGAAAAACATCGAAATCAAACACCCGGGCGGCGGCAATCCGATGTATGCGAAAGTCGGCCTCGACGAACTGGATAAAGTGCCGGAAAAACCGACGTTCTACCCCGAGTTTTCGATGTTCGACGAGCTTCCCGCGTGGGGCCTGTACATGCGCCACGCGAAGGATATCAAAATCAGCAACCTCACATTGTCCTGCGAAAAGAAGGATTACCGCATCGCCATCGTGACCGACGACGTCCAAGGCTCCACGCTGGAAGGCGTCAGAATTACGCAATCCGGCAGCGCGCAGCCTAATGCCAAAAACTATCTGCACGCCTATAAATCGACCGTTACCGTTAAAAAATGAAGCCAGTTTTCCGGGGTACGCTTTTCAAAATAATATCCATCGCGGCGATCGTGGTTGCTGGTGCGGCTGGTTTCGCGCTGCATGCGATGCGCCGGCTACCCTGGCAAAAACCGGTGTTCGAAACCGCCGTTCCCGCAAATTGCAAAGCCACCGCACCAAATGCCATTCTGGTTTTTTCCAAAACGAACGGCTATCGCCACGCCTCCATCGAAGCAGGTGTGAAAGCCATTCGGGAAGAAGGCAAAAAACGCGGCTGGGAAGTAACGGCGACGGAAAATGGCGGCTATTTCAACGAAGCCTGCCTGCCATCCTATAAAGCTGTGGTGTTTCTATCCCCCACCGGCGATTTCCTTACCGAAGCGCAGCAGCAGGCATTCGAAAAGTACGTAGAAAACGGCGGCGGCTACGCGGGCATTCATTCCGCATCGGATTGCGAATACGAATGGGACTGGTACGGAACGCTGCTCGGTACACGCTTCCGAAGCCACACTTTTTTACCTTACCCCATTCCCAAAGCCGAAATTGTAACGGAACCCGGCTCGCACCCCGCGACCGACGGCCTGCCCGCACGATGGGCGAAGAAAGACGAATGGTACAACTTCCATGAAAGCGTACGCGGAAAACCCGGTTTTCAGGTGCTGCTAACCGTGGATGAAAGCACCTATCCCGCCTTCTGGCCCAAAGCAATGCGCGGCGACCATCCCGTTTCCTGGGCTCGTTCCGTGGGCCAGGGCAGGATGTTCTACACGGCAATGGGCCACACTGCATCCACATACAGCGATCCCGCTGCAATGAAACATATCATGGGTGGGATCGCCTGGGCGGCCGGCCTGTAAATATTCCTTCGGCTCCCCGGGCACCTTTGCAGTCGATGTTGTACCGGCTGCCTTCGATGCGCAGGAACGTGTATCCTTTTGGTGTATACCGCAGGCGAAGTAACCGACCTCTTCCAGGCTGTAAGGCTGCGGGCCACCAAAGATCAGGGCCGTGTAGCTATCCGCTTAATGTCAAGCGATGTTACCCGAATATGAACCAAACAAGCGATTTTTGAAGCAAAATCGTGCCTTTCGTTAACATTCCGTTAAGTTTCCCCAAGCCCCGTTCCATCATTTTGCCGGGTGAGTATTTTTAATCGTTAAACTACTTACGAACCAAAATGCAAAAGAGACCTTTACTTGCGCTGGCGCTCGCGGCGGCACTCCTGAATGGTTGTACCGACCATTTTCCTCAAAACCCCGTCCAGGAAGATCCTTCGGCTTTCAGGGAAGTGGCGGGCATCGACCTCGGTAACCTCGCCGCGGCCGAAATCTCGGCCTATGACCCAGTTTCGAAGCGCCTCTTCACCGTGAACAACGAAAAAGCGGCTATCGTGGACGTGCTCGACCTTTCTGCGTTTCCGAACATTACCAAATTACAGCCGATCGACGTATCGGCCCTCGGAGGCGTTGCCAACAGCGTGGCGGTTTCGGAACGGAAGCTGGCAATCGCCCTGGAAGCGGCCAACAAGCAGGCAAACGGCAGCGTAATCGTACTCGACGCGAGCACATTGGCAACGATCCGGCAAATTACCGTAGGCGCATTGCCGGATATGGTGACGTTCAGCCCGGATGGCCGCTTTATCGTTACCGCCAACGAGGGCGAACCGAATGCGGATTACAGCGTCGACCCCGAAGGATCGGTGTCCATTATCGATGTTTCAAACGGGTATGCCGTTAAAACCCTCGATTTCGCGGGGTTCGCAAATGCCTATGGCGACCTCGCCCCAAAAGGCTTCCGCATGTTCGGGCCGAAAGCGACCTTTGCACAGGACATCGAGCCCGAATATATAGCAATCTCAGACAATTCGCAGACGGCTTTCGTGACGTTGCAGGAAAATAACGGCATTGCGGAAATCGACCTTGTCAACGGTAAAATACTGAACCTTCACCCGCTCGGTACAAAGGACATGAGCTATATACTCAACAGTTTCGACGCCAGCGATAACGACAACAAGGTGGAGCTGAGAAACTGGCCGGTCAAATCGTTCTACCTGCCCGATGCGATCTCCTATTTCACTGTAAACGGTACCCCTTATGTGATCACGGCCGACGAAGGCGACGCCCGCGAATACAGCACGTTCGACGAGCAGAAACGCGTGAGTTCGCTCAAACTGAACCCTGCATATTTCCCCGACGGCGACGAACTTAAAAAGGCCGCCAATTTGGGTCGCCTGCGCGTAACAAGCACACGGGGCGACAATGAAAACGACGGAATATACGAAGAGCTTTACAGCCCCGGCGGACGCGGTTTCAGCATATTCCACGCGACCGACATGAAGCGCGTGTACGAGTCGGGCAACTCGCTTGAACAGGAAGCGATCAAAGCGGGCATTTACGACGACGGCCGTTCCGACGACAAAGGTGTGGAGCCGGAAGGCGTTACGGTCGGCCGGATAAACGGCAGGCATGTCGCATTCATTGCCATGGAACGTGCGGATGCGATCGGCGTTTACGACGTAAGCAACCCCGCCGCGCCGCAGTTTCTGCAAATCATCAAAACCGGCGACGCGCCCGAAGGCGTCCTGTTCATACCTTCGGATAAGAGCCCGAACGGCAAAAGCCTGCTGGTGACCAGCAATGAGGAAGACGGTACTGTAAAGTTTTATCAGCCATAGCGTCAGCGTCTCATTCCGAAAGGCCGTCCAGGGAATCCAGGGCGGCCTCTTACGCTACTTTAAAGCAATTTCCGCATCCTTCCCGGCCGGGTGGACGCCAGGGAGTGCGTCGGGCCGCTGGCCTATTACCAAGGCAGCTCCCGTAACCGCGGTGGTGGTCACGATTATATCGAACAAAACGCTGACCGTTACCGCTATCGGTTCCGAAACGGCCAGCAGCGCCGATCCCCGCAGGTACACCAGCTCCCGGACACCGATGCCGCCGATGCTCAGCGGGAACACCGTAGCGATCGACGAAGCCAGGAAAAGCAATGCATATTCTTCCAGATGGCAGTATCCGCCCAGCGAATAAAGCAGAAAACCCGTGCAGATAAGTTGAAAAGTCTGTGTACCGAAAGAAAGCAGCAATATCCTGCCCAGGACCGGAAGTATGCCCGGCAGCCATTTACGGGCGCTCCACCACAAAATCCATGCAGCCGGCAGCGCCAGGACGGGAATAGCCAGCACCATAATATTATCGTAAAAACGGACCATAGCGATCAAACCGGCAAGCGCGCCCAGCATCACAAACCCGATAATGCGGTCCCATAGCAGAATCCGCGTGAGCAGCAGCGTGCCATGCGCGGGGAAATGCTGTTTCAGCCGCAGCAGCTTGTAGGCATCACCACCCAGGCCGCCGGGCAGGAACATTCCGTAAAACATACTGACCCAATGCAAATGCATCCCACCATAATGCGACAGCCCTATTTCGTGTACGTGAAGAATGGTGGTAAGCCTTACCGAGGCCGTGACGCGCGACGCCAGGTAGGGAACAAATGCCAGCGCCAGCAGCCATTTATCGGCTTTACCCATGGCCTGCGAAACACTTTCAACATCGATCCGGTGAAAGACCCACCACAGGAGCGCCACCGTTACGGAAAATTTAAGCAGCCATTTCAGATATGTCATCATGTGTTAGTCCCTTTTCAGATACACAAGACCGATGTTCCTGCATGACTCCCGGCGTGTTTCGGGATTGATAAAACCGGCTCTTAGTTTGGTTGTATCGAAATCCAGGTAATGATAGGCTTCCCGCGCCTTCAATCCTCCCGCCTTCTGCAATGCGAAGATCTCGTCGATCGGCCCGACGACCCAGAAATCGTCCCGGGCTGTGAGGGACGCCGAATCGGCCTCGGCGTAAAAATACCCGGAATAGTAATTCAATGTCGGGCTTTCCCAGTTCATCACATAAATATTATTCTCATCCAGTCCCAGGTCGCTGATTTTCGCCGCGATATGCTGCCCGGCCTGATACCGCTGGATCTCGTAGTAAAAGTTGCCGTTCATCAGCACATTCACGAATATCGAGGCGCTGAGCGAGATGCCGATGAGCCGGTCGGGCCAGCCTCTAGTAACGCGCCATTCATAAACCACCAAATACAAGGCAGGTATCGCCAGCAAAACAATCGCATACGCTTTCACGGGAAACAAATACAGGTTGATAAAAAGCCCCAGCAGCAACACTACCACCGCTACGAACATCTGAACGCCGGTAAGTACCCGGCTTTCGCGGGTTCCGCTGCGGACTTTCCCGAGTTCTCCCGCAATGAGTATCGCGAAGAACGGAAAGAGAATGTTGAGGTAATGCGGAAGACGAAAATTGGACGAAGTGAGAATACAGAACATGATTACAATAGCCGCCCAGCTAAGTATTTCACCATCGTCTTCTTTGGAAAACCTCCTCCGCACCAGCTCGCCCGCCCTTCTGAAAACCGCCCAGTAGCCCAGCAAACACCACGGCAAAAGCGCCCACAACAACGAATGGAAGAACAGGAACGGGTCGTTACCGCCGGAACTCCCCCAGTTGACGCCCGCCAGTCGTTCGGTATTTTGATGAAAGAGAATGAAAGCGACTCCCGAAATGCGGGTCATACCGCGGATGACCTTTTCGGGATGAAGGTCGAATTGTAAATAATAACAATACAGAACCGGGCTTATAAACAGGAAAAACAATGGAATGCCCCAGGCCCATTTGAACGAAAAGAGGAACCGCCAGTTACGCGTGTAAAGCAGCTGGGAGCCGATGGCGATTACCGGCAGAGCTGCGCCCGACATCCCTTTCGTGGAAAATGAAAGCGCCAGCACGGCTGTTCCGGCGATCAGCCAGCGGGGTTTCAGGGTAACGGTGTACTCGTAAAGCAGCCAGGTCGCTGTAATGATGAACGAAAGCAGCAGGGCGTCCATCCGTACATCGTTGTGTGCCAGAATATAGGCCTGCGTCGAAACGAGGATCAGCACGGCGTGCTGCCCGGCCCGGGCGCTATATAGCCGGGATGCCAGCCGATAGGTGGCATAAATGCCCGGAATGGCCAGCAACAAACTCGGCAGCTTGTACGACAACGTGCCGATGCCCAGCAGGTAGTCGCCCAGCGCCGACAGCCAGAAAAGCATGTGCGGCTTATCCAGATAGTCGTGCCCGCGGTCGATCAGGCTCACGTAGTCGCCCGTGAGGTGCATGTGCATGCCTATGAGTGCGTGGTGGGCGCTGTCGTTATCGAAGAGCGGGAGCAGAAGCCCGAGGATGTAAATCGCGAGAATAAGGCCGGCGTACAGGTACCGGATGTAAAGGGGTCGTGTTTGCATAAAAAGTACTAGGATCTGACAGGTTCGCCGGCGGTGCGCCCGGAAGTGAGCGAATGGCCGTTACGGACAGCCGTGCCACCGATAATTTCGCGGATGATATAAGGCGTCTTGCCCGCGCCCTCGTAGTAGCTGCGCATCAGCATTTCGGCGATCAGCCCCATCAATATCACCATCACACCCGCCAGTACCAGCGACAGGCCGGCTAAGGTGCCTGTTGTTCCCGAAAAAAGAAAAAACAACTGCCATACGAGCAGCAGCATGCCCAGGCCGAAGAATGTGCCGCCCAACGCACCAAAAAAGTGCATCGGCTTCCGCATCCATCTTTGCATGTAAACCATCAGCAGCAGGTCGCCCAGCACGCGCGTTGTACGGCCGAGGCCGTATTTCGACTTGCCGAAACGGCGTTTATGGTGCCGTACCGGCACTTCGGTCATACGGGCGCCGGTTATATTGCCCAGCACGGGAATGAACCGGTGAAGTTCTCCGTATAAGCCCAGCCGTTCGGCACTTTCCCTTTTGAAGATTTTAAGCGTGCAACCGTAGTCCCGCAAATGTACGCCGGTCAGATTGCGGATTATGGCATTGGCTACCCTGCTCGGCAGTTTCCTCAGCAGCCAGCCGTCGAGGCGATTGGCGCGGTAGCCGGCCACAATATCCCACTGGCCGTTCCGTGCCTGATCGAGCATGCCGGGAATGTCATCGGGGTCGTTCTGAAGATCGCCGTCGATGGTAGCGATATACTCGCCGGACGAATGGGCGATCCCCGCGGCCATCGCGTTCGTCTGGCCGAAGTTACGGGTCATCCGCACGACTTTCAGGCGCTCGTCGGACGCCTGCCTGAGCATTCCGACAGTGTCGTCGCCCGAGCCGTCGTCCACGGCAACCACCTCGTAGTTCAATCCGGACAGGGCCTTCCGTACCGCTTGCAGCATAGGAACGACATTGTCCTGTTCATTAAAAAGCGGTATAACCACGGAGAGCAGAATGCCGGACTTTCCGGCGGCGTTTGCTTCTATTTCGGGAAACAAATCATAAGAGGCATGCAAATCGAAAAATCCTTCCATTACGCGTGACCCAGGCGGGTGGTTGTTGATGCGAAGCCGGACAGCAGGGTCCTAATGCGGGTAACAACAAATGCAGGTGATTGGTTTAAACAAACCGGCCACCTAATAATTTAATAACAAACGAATTGGCATTCGCCGAAACTTTATCGATTTGACTACTCTGTCGAAATAATCCCTTAACCGAAACGGTATCCACGTTACGGGATCATAGTCATACTTCCAATCCTTTACGAACCTTCTTTCAAACAACATGGATCGAAATGGGCAGAGATGCGAAAAACACATCAATATAATTCAAATCACTTTCGCCGGTGCTTCAAACAATAGATTATTTCAGTAAATTCGACACGAATCACCCCAATATTCTACATGCTTTATGAAAAAAAGTCTACTCATTATCTTCCTGCTATTACTGTACGTCCCGCTTGCTTTTTCACAGGCATCCACCAAGGGCGAGATCGAAGCGTTTGCCGCCCGGACAGGCGCATTACCGACGATAGACAGGGCTACCAATTCACTGGGTTTTCTCAGATTTCCTTCCGACCGGGCATTTCAGGTCAGGGGCGGCGACGCCGTGCAGAAATCGATGAATTTTATCACCGAAAACAAAGTGCTGTTCGGGCTCCGTGCCAATCAGGACGATTTCCGGCTCCGCAAGCAGGAGGCGGATATTTACGGGTTGGAAAATGTCACATTGCAACAAACGTACAAGGGCGTACCGGTTTACGACGGGCTCATGAAATTCCATTACAATAAAGGCCTCGCCCTCGCCTCGCTGAACGGCAACTATATTTCCGATATCAAGGTAAATGTAAGCCCTACCATTGCCCAGCACGATGCCGAATCAAGGGCAGTCCGGCATGTAAATGCCCAATACAAGACCGCAGAGGACCTGACAACCGGCAAAAGTACCCTGTACATTTTCCAGAAGGGCCTGGTGCAGGGTTACAATGGACCCAAGCTTCTCGTTTATCAGGTCGAAGTACGGAATAATGCCGGTATCAGGGAATTTGTATTCGTGGACGCGCATAGCGGACAGATCGTAGAGCAATTCACGGGTACCCACCATATAACCCGCAAATTGTACGAAAATTCCCTGGCGAACCAGGTGTGGACCGAGGGAAATGCATTCCCCGGAACGCTGGACAAGTGGCAGCAATCGGAGGTTGCGACGTCCGGCTTTATTTACAACCTGATGAAAAACGCGTTCGGCCGCACGTCGTACAACGGCGCCGACGCTACCATGATCACGATCAACAACAAAACGGGTATTAACTGTCCGAACGCAAACTGGGATGGCGTCAGCGCGAATTATTGCTCCGGTATCGCTACCGACGACGTGGTGGCGCACGAATGGGCGCACGCATACACGGAGTACACCAGCGAACTGGTGTATGCATGGCAGCCGGGCGCGCTCAACGAAGCGTATTCGGATATCTGGGGGGAAACAGTCGACATCCTGAACGGTTACATGGATGAAGGAGAATCCAGTGCTGCAAGAACCGGTTGCGGAAGTTCGGACCGGTGGATTATAGGTGAAAAAATCGAGGCTACGGAATCGGCAAAACGGGACATGTGGAATCCCGCCTGCTTTGGCCAGCCGGGCAAAACGTCGGACGCACAGTACTGGTGTTCGTCGGACGACAACGGCGGCGTGCACACCAACAGCGGTATCCTGAACCACGCCTATGCACTGCTCGTAGACGGTGGAACCTATAACGGTCAGACCATCAATGGAATCGGGTTGACGAAGGCAGCCCACATTTTCTGGCGTGCGCAATCGCAATTCATGACCTCTACGACGGACTTTTCGGCCCAGGCCGACATACTGGAAGCCGCAGCCGCCGGGTTGGTGGGCATTAATCTCACAGCACTTTCTACCGGCACTGGTCCCTCGGGCAGCTCGGGGCAATCCATAACCGTCGCCGATTTGCAAGAGCTGGCCAAAACGATCGCCGCCGTTGAAATGCGCGAAAACGTCAGCTGCGAGTTTTACACCGTATTGAAACCGGCGCCCGCGTTGTGCGAAGGCGCCAACCCGGGATTGGCCATCTTTTACGAAAATTTCGAATCCGGCCTGGGGAGCTTCACAACCGCTTCGGAAACTTCCTCGCCGACGTGGTTTTCCCGCCGATGGCAGCAAGCGAATGCACCCGCCGGGCGGCCGGGGAAAGTGGCCTACGGGATAGATTACACCGGGGGCGATTGCAATACCAATTTGCAGAATGGCCTGATCCGCCTGGAAAGCCCGGTGATTACGATCCCCGCCGGAACGGCCGGCAATCTGAACCTGGCATTCGATCATTACGTAGACATGGAGGATACCTGGGATGGAGGTAATATCAAGTACAAGATCAACAATGGCGCGTGGACACTCCTGCCGGCATCGGCGTTCACGGCCAATCCTTACAACAATTTTCTCAACTACGCATCGGCCGGGAATGATAACCCCCTGGCATCCCAACCAGCCTTTACCGGCTCGGACGAAGGCTCCGTAATAGGCACGTGGGGACAAAGCCAGGTGAACCTTTCCGCCCTCGGGCTTGTGGCGGGCAATACCATCCAGTTCCGGTTTGAGCTGGGTACCGACGGCTGCGGCGGCTACGACGGCTGGTATATCGACGATTTCCGGGTGTATTCCTGCGCCGTCACACCGGCGGTCCATTTCGCCGCCACCGGCACCGTTATGAACGAAGGCGAGGCAACAACGGCCGGAACCGGGTGCCTTGATTATATCGACAAGACCGTCACTATTCAGATCGACAAAGCGCCAAGTCAGCCGGTTACGGTTACCTTTAACACCCCGGCGGGTACAGCCAAACAAGGTACCGACTACACGATATCGCCCGCATCGGTAACATTGTCGGCGGGAGCGCCTACCGCGAACGTGGTAATCCGGGTTTTCAACGATGCTTATGTGGAAGAAGCGGAGACAATCGATCTGTCGTACAGTATCGATGCCAATGGCGGCGACGGATATGCGGCCGTCGGTTTTCAGAACTTCCGGTTCACAATTGTAGACGACGACCTCGCCCCGGGCAATTACACCGACACGCTGTTGAACTCCGATTTCAATAACGGAACACAGGGCTGGTCGATCGTCAATGGCGGCAACAGTTTCCACTCCTGGGAAATCACCCAGTACACCGACGCCGGCCTCGACGCGGCAAAATCTCCGTTTTTCTTCGCCAACAGCGACATCCAAAACGGCCAGTTCTACGATTTCGACGAATATCTCGAATCACCATCCATCAATACCTCCGGTAAAAAGAACCTGGTTCTCACATTTTCGCAGGACTGGCGGCCATATAACGACGGTTATAACGAACAGGGTATCGTGGAGGTGTGGGATGGATCGGCCTGGCACGCCCTGCTTACCCAGAACCAGGCAACGGGCCGCAAAGGGAACATGCTGACTTACACACCAGATGTCGTACATCTGCCCATACCCGATGCCTACGCCAACCTGAATATGAAAGTACGCTTTCGTTACGTCGCCAAATGGCAATACTGGTGGGCAATCGACGACGTGAAGGTGACGGCCACCAATTCGACGCAGATCATGTCGGCGGTGAACACCGGCGATGCGGCACGCGAATACCTTGGGCCAAACGAAACGGCCGTTTTCTACGATCCTGCGACAGGCTACCTCCTGGCGAAAATCAAAAACCTTAGTTCGCACGATTACGGCTGCACCACCGTTGAAGTGGATCGCTCGGGCACAAACGGGACGTCGTGGTTCGGGAGCTACGAGGTATCGAACAAGACCTTCAAAGTAACGCCCACCAACAATAATCCCAATGGGCAGTACGAGATTACGCTCTATTACAAAGGTTCCGAATTAAATACCTTCATGCCGGCCAGCATCCAGTCGATGGGCAAAAGCCCGGGAAGTATCGCCTCCAGCGACGCGGCGACAACCGCCCTGGTAGCGGTGGCAGCGACCCCGGCGTTCAGCGGCGACTATGCATTTACTTCGACTTTCAACACCGGATTCTCGGGTTTCGGCCTCTCGAATGCGCCTCCGGGAGCTGCATTGCCTGTGACTTTGGTAGATTTCGAAGGCAAACACACCTCCGAAGGCAATGTGCTGCAATGGACGACCAGTTCGGAAAGCAACAACGATTATTTTGCTATCGAGGAAAGCTACAATGGAAAGGACTTTACAGAATCGGGACGGGTGAAAGGTATCGGTAATGCCTCCGTGGCAAACCATTACAGTTTTACCGATCCGGATTTCGGCAAAGGCATTACCTATTATCGCCTCAAACAGGTGGATTTCGATGGCAGGTACGCATATAGCCGTATCGTCGCTATCGACGCGCCTTTGGCCGGGAATGTGCGGTTCTACCCTAACCCCGTCCAATCGATGCTCAGTATCGAACTTCCCAACCTGCAAAGTTCCTGGGTTAAGGCACGGGTGATCAACGCTTCGGGCCGGGAAGTGATCGTGAAGGAAAGAGCCGCCGTTCAAAACGGCAGGCTGAATATCCAGCTCGGCAAACTTCCGGCGGGCATTTATCAGGTGCTGATCACCAACGAGGAGGTCCGTTACCGGTTATCGGTATTCAAACCGTAACGGATCGACGCATACAAAAATGGGTTGCATGTTTGTGCAGCCCATTTTTGTATAAAACCTTAATATACCTCATCCATTATTTTCACCAGCCAGTCGGCCACCGCCTTTGCATTGGTATCCTGATTATGGATGGTTACGTTGCCTGTTTGCCGGAGCAGCACGGCGGTGTAAGTCTTCTTGCCAGCATTGTAGGTGTAGCTATAAAAGCGCGTTAGACCGAGGTCGGCGCCGCCTGGTACCGGTTTCGAGAAATCCTTTCCGGCGATCCCGGCCGAGGTTTTGATGTACTTTTCGAGCTCAGCGCCGTCAATTTTAATCGAAGAAACCGTCGTTTGCGAAACGTTGGCTTCCATTTCTTCTTTCGAGAGCGTCGTCTTTATATTCGCGTCGTTCCAGTTGGCGGGCATGTCGTAGGTCCTCACCTGTCCTTGTTTATCAATTAAAAAGCCTTTCCGCTGGCTTCCCCAGGCTTCGTTTGTATAATATACTTCAAAATAAATCTCCTGCCCGTCGGCAACCACCGCGTCGTCGGAACACGAAACGGACAGCGCCATCAACAGGGTGTAAAGCAGGATCGGGACGATGCGCAGGGGCTTCATTCTTGAAATGACTGGTTGGTATAAAGTTAATCATTTTACAACATCGAATGACGGTATTAAAAAAATGCCCCGCAAGAACGCGGGGCATCGAAAGGCCGATAAAAAAGTAACGGGTTACTCGGGGTTCTGAACCAGCGCGGGATTCAGCACTGTTTCCGCTTCCGGGAAGAAATGCACCACGCGCGGGTGCGTGTACGGGATCTCCTGTTTCACGGCACCGGCCACCAAATGCGTACCTGGATAATTGCGCTCCATTGTGCGTTTGTTTCGGAAAACATCGTATTTACGCAGGCCTTCCCAGGCAAGTTCCAGATGCGCTTCTTCGAGCACCACGTCGAGCACGCTGGTGTAACCCATCATGTTAGTGGCCGAGAAAAGCTCGTTACCCGACAACCCGGCACGTTTGCGAATCAGGTTTACGTCTTCCAGCGCTTCCGCGTTCCTGCCGAGCTTGGCATTGGCCTCGGCACGGATCAGGTACATTTCGGCCAGTCTGAATAGTACCGGCGAGCTCAGCATCGGGTAACCTTCCTGGTAAGAAAACTTGCTGATATAGTACTTCGGATAGCCGTTCCGGGTTGCCAGCACTTTGTTGCCTGCCGCATCGGTTTTGATCGAACCGTCGGGATTCTTCTCATATACCGGAATGATGTATTCCCGGCGCTTGTCGTTCGGAAATTTGTCGATCAGTTTGCGGTATTTTTCGGACGCATACATTTCGCCCCAGCCCTCGCCGTCTGACAAATACATCGCGCCGATCGCCGAGTAGCCGCGGTTGTCTTTCACGGTGTGCCGTATCGCAAAAATGGTTTCGGTATTCGACTCGGGAACGGTGGTATAATATTTTGGCAAATTGGCCGTCGGAACGAGCGAATAACGGTTAGAGCCGATGACCTTGTTGGCATATTCGATGGCCTTTTCGTTGTTTTCCATATAAAGATAAATGCGGCTCAGCATCGCATAGGCGACCTCTTTGGAAGCGAAATTGTTATTCTTGGCGACGGTCATCAGGCTGATCGCCTTTTCGAGGTCCTGGATAACGGCGGCATAAACTTCCTTCACCGTTCCGCGGGTCTGCTTCTCGGCCGGGGGCACCGTAGATTTAACCAGAATCACACCGGGCGACGCACCCGCATCGGGAGCGTACGGACGTGCGAATACGTTGGCCAGGTGGAAATGCAGCAATGCCCGCAGAAAGTAATTTTCCCCGAGAACCTGGTCGAGCTCGGCCGACTGCCCTTCCTTCAAAAGCTCGATGATCACATTTGTGCCGTATATGGCCTGATACGATTTCGTATAGAAATTCGTAGCCAACGCGCTGGTTTTAATGTGATTGTAATTATAGGAAAAATATAGCGGATCGGCCGTGGTACCGCTCAACGAAACATTGTCGGAAGGGAATTCCGACATCATATGGTAGGAACGGATATAGTTTCCGTCCTTTAAAATGGCGTAATTGCCCAATGTGGCCGCTTTGAGGCCTTCGGGCGTATTCACAACCTGTGTCGAGGTGAGGCCGTCGTAAGGTGTGATGGTCAGTTCGTCGGAACATCCCGTAAGCAATGTCCCGCCCAGCAGTACTGCGAATGCGGTTGATTTGATATATCGCTTCATGGTTATTGGCTTAGAAATTAAGGTTTACACCGAACATCAGCTTTTTGCTGCTTGGATAACGTGAGCTGTTGGTACCGTTGCTGAGATCCACTTCCGGGTCGACGCCCGAAAATTTAGTCCATGTAACGAGGTTGTCGCCGCTGACAAACACCGACAATCCACTGATTTTCAGACGGTCCGTAAATACCTTGGGAATATCGTACGTCAGGCGCACGTTACGCAGGCGCAGATAGCTGCCGTCTTCCAGGTAACGCGACGACGTTTTGTTCGAGTTCTTGTTGCCGTTCACGACCGCCTTCGGATGGGTAGCGATGTCGCCCTCCTTCTCCCATCGTGTCCAGCCGTCCTGCAAACGCATTTTATTGTAAGTCGGATAAGCGCCGTCGTCGTCGAACAGCTCTCGGTTATAGATATAGACCTTGTTGCCCGAAACGAACGTAAAGAATGCGGAAAGCGTCAGCCCGCCGTATTTGAATGTATTGGTGATACCTCCGGTGAATTTGGGGTTTCTCGAACCTACGAAAACACGTGTAGCGCTGTTGTAAACATTGGTGGTCGATTCCACGATATTGCCCGAAGCATCCTTCGTCTGCAATAACCACAACGGGTCGCCGTTGGCCGGATCGACGCCCATCCATTTCCGCATATACCACGAACCCAGCTCCCTGCCCACTTCAATGCGCTGGTTACCGCTCTCGATCGGCTCGTTTTTGTTGAGCGCCAGCACCTTGTTGCGGTTTATAGAGAAATTGAAGCTTGTTTCCCAGTTGAATGCACCGCGGAGATTCTTCGATGTAATTTCAAGATCGATACCGCGGTTCCGGACCGACCCGATGTTCTGTATCTGGGAAGTAAAACCGGTGGTTGCTTCCAGCGGCACATTTTGCAACACATCCTTGTTCAGGCGGTTGTACAGGTCGATTACGAGATCCACGCGGTTGAAAAACCCGATATTGATCCCGGCATCGTAGGTATAAGCCTTTTCCCAGGTCAGGTTCGGGTTAGCCTTGCGGGCAGGGAAACCGGCCGGCAGGCCACCATACTGCGCATTGAAATCATACAGGTCCTGCGCCACAAAATCACCAATGTTGGCATTGCCCGTCGTACCGTAACTCGTGCGGATCTTGAACAGATGGATCTTATCTTTCAGGGAAGCGAAGAACTCCTCTCCCGAAACATTCCACGCGGCGCCGACGGAATAGAAGTTACCGTAGCGGTTGTCCTTGCCGAACCGCGACGAGCCATCGCGACGGAACGAGACGGTGGCAAAATACTTGCCGTGCAGATCGTAGTCGACGTTGATGAATGCCGACGCGAACGCATTTTTGGTCTTATAGCCGGTCAGCGAAGTCGGCGTTGCGGTCACGTTCAGGATATCGAGCGACGGGAAAATGCCCTGGCCGGTGCCGCCCATTCCGTCCGTTTTGTTTCCCTGAAACTCCGCGCCGAGAATGGCGTTGAAAGTATGCGCACCGAAGGATTTGTTCGCATTCAGCAGGTTCGAAGTGATAAAACCGTTGGTATACTCGTAGGAATTCGTCAGCGAGCCGTTGTACGACTTACCGTTCGGCGTACGCGCATCGACGTTCGATTCGGTACGGAGGTTGGTGATCGTGTAGCGGTTGGACGTCGAGAAAGTCAGCCAGTCGAGGATATTGTATTCCAGTTTAAAATCGCCCTGAATACCCGAGCCGCGGTTCTGGTTGAAGTTGTATTGGTTGTTAAACAAAAAGTTGTTCCTGTCGCGGCCATACCAGTCGGTGGTGTTGGCATCGACATAACGGTACGAACCATCCGCATTATACGGATTATCCCACGGCAAGTTAATGTACCCCTGATACAAATATCCCTGGTCGTTCTGGCGATTATTGAAATAAGTATTCACACGGGCCGTCACTTTTACTTTGTCGTTCACGTTATGCTCGACGTTGGCACGGAAGTTGACGTTCTCATACCCGGTTTTCAGGATCACGCCCTCTTCGTTGTAGTAATTGGCCCCGAAGTGGAAACGGGTCCGGTCGGTACCGCCCGACATCGACAACGCGTGGTTGTGTGTAATACCGGTCCGGAAAGTTTTGTCGAGCCAATCGGTATTACCGGGCGTGGCGGGCATAAAACGGCTTTGATAACCCGCGTAGGCTGTTGGAAAATTGTTAGCGGTCAAATAGGCGTTTATCTGCTCCTCCGTCGGGTTTGGGGTATTGGCGCTTAGCTGGGCGATATAATTGGCACGTTTGGTATCGTAATCGTTCCGATACATATAATTCGTAAAATCGTACAGTTCCTGCCCGTTCATCACCTCGAAATTCCCCCGCAGCACCTTGCTGAACCCGACCGACCCGTTGTAATTGATCTGCGTTTTGCCGGCCTTTCCGCTTTTCGTGGTAATCACGACGACGCCATTGGAAGCGCGGGAACCATATAAACCGGTCGCCGCGGCATCTTTCAGGATGGATATCGAGGCAATGTCGTTGGGATTGGCCGTTCCGCCGATCAACCCGTCGATCACGTACAGCGGCTCCGCCCCTGCGGTAATGGAACCGGTCCCGCGTACACGCACGCTCGGCTCCGTACCCGGCGCGCCGCTCGCACTCGACACCACCACGCCCGCAGCGCGCCCCTGCAACAGCGTAGCGGTATTGTTGCTCGTAACGGTTTGTAATTCCGAACCTTTAATCACCGACACCGAGCTTACGAGCTCGGACTTCGATCTGCTGGAATAACCCGTTACCACTACCTCGTCGAGGCTCGAAACATCTTCCAGCAAGGTAATGTCGATCACCGCCCGGTTGCCGACCGGAATATGCTGCGATTTAAAGCCGATAAAACTGGCCACCAGCACATCTGCCGCACTGCTGGATTGAATGGTAAACTGCCCCTCCGCGTCCGTCTGCGTACCGACGGTCGTTCCCTGGATCACAATGTTCACGCCTATCAGCGGAACACCCTTGCTATCGACGACCTTGCCTTTGACGGGCCCCGTCGCACGCGCTGCGGGGTATGCTGTCGGCCTCGCGGCCGCGTCAAGCGGCGCCATCAGCGGCATGGCGAGTCCCACCACAGCGGCTGTTCGAAACAGAATTTGGGTAAATCTCGGTTTCATAAAGTGAAAAAATCGGTTAATGAGTTAAGAGTAGAATAAATTCGTTAGAAATCTAACCACACCAAAATTAACCGCGCCACCGACATTCACAAGAAAAAACCTTAAAATGTGTTCGAACACGCTTACATTTTTGCTTTTAAATTCTAGTCTTTATTTCTGATGGATTAAGACTAGAACTTATCCTACAAACAGGCGGAAATAAAAATGGGCTGATATTTCAGCCCATTTCTATCCATGATTAAAATTACAATCGCCATCCTGCACCACTATTCCACCGCTACATATTTGCCCGAGCAAGCCTCGATGCATCCGTAGCTGATCGTCACTTTGCTGGCCGACAGGTCGGAATAAAACCAGATATGCGACGGTGCCTTTTTGTCGATCGGGATCATTTCAAGCCTTTTGTCGTCCAGGATTTTGTAAGCGTTGAACATCGGCACCGACGACTGGCCCTGACCTTTCTCCTCGACGAATTCGCCGTTTTCCTTGAATTCGATGGTATGGGCCATCGTGGCTTCCACCGGGTGATAAGTGCCGCTGCCGTCGCCCGGATCGCCGAGGTATTCGGTGATCTTCCATTTCCCGATCAGGGCATTGTTTTCTTTAAACGCCCTTTTCGCATTATCGTCGGCAGGATCGGCCGTTTCGTTTTTGCAGGCGGCTACCGTCCAGAGCATGATCAGCGTAAGGAGAATACGGGTTGTTTTCATGGGCTAATGTCAAATTGGTTCCGGTTACTTAGATACCGGCCACGCGGTTTTCGTTGGAACCCCTCTTAAATTTCTTGTCCTAAACAGGCATCAGCGAAGCGAATCGTCCGCTATCACCTGATCGTCCTGAAAGTGAGATTGATGCGTGGCCCGTTCGCGGCTTTCGATTTGGGGACACGGTGTTCCCAGGTATGTTGTAAATCGCCCTTCATGATCAGCAAAGAACCATTTTCGAGCGTCAGGCCGTATTTCCGGCTGTGGTCGGGTCGGTACCGGAATTCGAACCGACGCTCCTGCCCCAGGCTTAGCGATGCGATCACGGGGTTCCGGCCGAGCTCGTGCTCGTTATCGCCGTGCCAGGCAACGGAGTCGTTCCCATTACGGTAATAGTTCAGCAACACGCTGTTAAAGGTGAAACCTGTCTTTTCCCCGATACGCTGTTTTAGGTCTGCCAATTCGGGCGTCCAGGCATAAGGCTCGAACCGCGTGCCCGAAAAGGCATAAGCCCTGTCGGTGTCGCCGTACCAGGCCATCAGACGCGGCGCCAGCACTTCCTTGCCGTACATTTGCATGGACTGCTGGCGCCACGGCACTTTCGCTATCCATTTTTGCATCAATGCAATGCTTTCGGCCGCGGGAACAAAGCCCGGGTAGTAGTCGAGCAGGTTCTCCGGGAACTGTAATGCTTCCTGCGAGCCGAAAAGACTTAACTGTTTCATTTCAGGTCTGTCGATGGGAGTTTGAAATACCATAACAACAAACTTGCTGAAAAAGTCTGTGCCGAGCGTTAAGCGTCCGCCGCAACGACCGGCAAGACTACTCCGCTGCCGGGTTCGGTCCACAGCACTTTCACCTGCTGCGCCAGCGATTCCCGCGCCATTTCTTCTTCCATTTGCGGGTGCTGATGGTACATGCCTTCTTTATGAAAACCGTAATGAATCGGCACGAGCACGTCGGCGTGCAGCAGGCGTGCCACCGTAACCGCCTGAATGGGCGTCAGCGTAATAGGAACCGGCGTTGGTGCGACGCGCGGAATGTTCACCACAGCGCCGTTCACAGGCAAGAACACGGCGTCGAAATGTTGCCAGGTCTTTCCAAGCTGCCAGAACTGGTTGTGCCACATCGTATCGCCGCCATGCAGAATACGCTGGCCGTCCGCCTCGATAACCCAGGAAACCTGCTTGTCGCCCACGCCGTCCATGGCGAATACGGGCGTTACCGCAAAATTCCCGTACCGGCGGGTCTCATTCAGCGAAACACCTGTTGGGGCAAAGCCGTCGGCAGTTAATTCGGGCACGATTGCTTCGGAAGCGATAAATTTCCCTTCCGGTTTCAGAACAGCCCTGATCGCCTCCGGGTCGTAATGATCGGAGTGCAGATGTGTTATCAGCACCGCGTCCGCAGCGGTGTCGGAGACAAATTGTACCGGATTTTCAGGACCGATGGATGCGCCGCGCCGGTAATTCTGCACGGCATCTATCAGTAGTACCTGTCCGTCGGATTCGACTTTAAGTCCTGCCCAAGATAATCTTTGGAGTTTCATGTGCTGTCGTTTTTTAGTACACCACAAAGTTAGCCAGTCGATTTACATGAGCAAAATGATTTATTTTTATAAATTTGATGAGCTAATTTCATATATAAATCATGTTAACGCTTCAACATCTCTATATCATCGAAAAGATCACCAGCGAAGGCTCCGTTACCAGGGCAGCCGAAAAGCTGAATCTTACCCAATCGGCATTGAGCCACCAGATCCGCGACCTGGAAGCGGCAAGCGGACTGAAACTTTTCAACAGAATTGGCAAAAAGCTGGTGCTCAACGAGGCCGGCCAGCGTGTGGTGGCAGGCTCGCGGCAAGTGTTACCCGTTATACGCGAACTGGAAGCGGAATTGAAAGCCATGCGGGAAGGCAAAAAGCAGACGATCCGTATCAGCACCGAATGCTACACTTGCTACCATTGGCTGCCGAGGCTACTTACCGACTTTCACCAGGATTACCCGGGCATCGACATCCAGATCGTAGCCGAAGCCACCCGCCGCCCCATGGAATACCTTGAAGCCGGCAAACTGGAACTTGCACTCGTAAACGGCACCAACGGCAGCACCAGCCTGCATTTCGAACCGCTTTTTGAAGACCGCATGATAGCACTGCTTTCCGATAGACACCCACTCGCACTGCGCAACACGCCGCTCGAATTTACAGATATCCATTCCGAAACCCTGGTGGCGTTCCAGATCGGCAAAAGCGACGGGCTGCTCAATGAAGACCTTGTTTCAAGCCTTTCGCCCCGAAAAGTGATCCATATTCCGATGACCGAGGCGATCGTCGAAATGGTGCGGTTCGGTATGGGAATCACAGTTATGGCCGAATGGGCCGCACGTCAGTACCTGGACGCGGGGGGGATTGGCCACGCTGCCTTTCCGCGCGGACATCGGTACCCGGCGCTGGTATGCGTGCACGCACAAAGACCGGAGCGAATCGCTGGCACATCTGGTAAGCCGGATTCAGACGGCATTGCTTGGCAAAACCGACCCGGTGACCGTTAGCTGATCTTCAGGGCATTTCGTAGCCGGAAATACCTTGCTCCTTCAATCTTTTCATCAGCAGGTTCCGTCCCCGCAGCAACTGCGAGCGGGAAGTGCTGTCGGTGATCGAAAGCGTTTTTGCGATTTCAATGTGCGAATAACCGTGAATCAGATGCAGGTTCACAATCTTTTTATAGCCTTCGGGCAGTTTGGAAATCATCTCGTTGATGAGCCCCATGTTTAGCCTGTCGACAATCGAAATGTGGTCGTTGGACTCGAGATCGAGCGGGGCCATGTCAATCGAATGGTTCAGGACTTCCTTCTTCGTCGTGCGGTGGTAATAATTAATGGCTGTACGGGTAACAACCGACCGCATCCAGGATTCGATCGATTCGAGGTTCTGTACATCATTAAGGTATCTGAAAATCTTGACGAACGATTCCTGGTAGATGTCCTCAGCCTCCATGCGCGTGCGGGCGAAACGTGAGCAAATGCGCATCAGTTCGCTCCTGAAACGGTTGTAGAATATCGTTTGTGCACGCGGGTCATGGTTTTGGCAGGCGCTGACCAGGTCGCTCAGCGTGCGGTAGTTCTTTTTAGTCGATGTCTTCATGAGCTGTGAAACGAGTTGGGTAATAACTGACTGATGATCTTGTTTTTGGATCTCCGTCCGTTTATCCCTCAAACACGCCCGATCTTATCGGCACAACTCAAAAAAATTTACAAATAAAAAAAGGCCGGAAGCAGCGCTGTACTTCCGGCCTCTGATAATCAATCACTTTGCTAAAATTTATAGGCGGCGCTCAATGTCGTATTTCGTGGCTTCTGTGGGTTCACCGACCAGCGCGGGCGCCACGAAAAACGGCTTTTTGAAACCGGCGTCCTGGAAACTGTTCTCGCTGTGGTAGGCCGTGTTGACCCGCAAGGCAATTCTATCGGCCTTGCTGAGCGGCGCATTAACGTCGGCGGTAACACGGTTCAGGCCGAAACTTCCGGCATTGTAAGCTATTTCGCCCCCAAACTGGTGAAAGGGTTTCCTGGTAATGGTGTTGATCATCCCTCCGTAACTGTAAAACGCGCCGCCGAAAAGCGTACCCGACGGATCTTTGATCACCTGTATTTCCTCCACATTGGCAGGATCGAGGTTACCGCTCGTCAGTCCGGGCAGGCCATTGTAAAGCGTCGGCTGAGCATCGAAACCACATAGCGCGAAATAGGAAGCCAAGCAACCAGCCTATGCAAGCCGGGTTCAATTTTCCGGATCAGGTATTTTCCGTTCCGGTCTGTTAATGCACCTTTGGCCGTGCCGTTCACATTCACCGTTACCAGTTCCACCGGTTCGCCATCCGACGTCCGCACGAACCCGCTGATCGTCCCGTTTTGTCCAAGCACCTTCGTGACAACGAAATAGAGAAACGTTAGGGATAGAAATAGTTTTTTTGTCATACCGCTCGTTTAGATTTTTCGTAAAAATATTATTCAAACTAAATCTAAACACGAAAGAAACAAACGCCGCCGCCAAACTCCACATTTATCATTTTCCAGACAGGTCGTCACTAAAAATCCTGCTCCCACCTATATCTGAAACGCCCGGCTGACAGCCGGTACCTGTCTAAAAAGCCCTTTCCAAAACATCCCTCCTACCTGCGCCGCCCCGTTGTCCGTGCAGCTCTCATATTACCGGCGCATGAACTCAAAAAAAGTTTAAATTTTTTTAGACATTTAAGCTTCTTGACGCCAGCCAATTGCAAAATTTTCCCCATTTCCGCCCGAAAAATAGTACTCTCAAAATTTGTTTGATAAAAACCAAATTGTACTTTTGCACCACGATACGGCGCAACGAGAAACAAAAACCGCTCCAAACGACACCGGTTGTTAAGTTAAAATAAAGCAGAACACCGGTCTCGAAGCAAGTTTTCCAAGCATCAAAATCGCAACCGATTCCGTAGCTCAGCTGGTAGAGCAATACACTTTTAATGTATGGGTCCTGGGTTCGAATCCCAGCGGGATCACTGAAAGTGCCTCAAAGGGCGCTTTTTTCGTTTAAAATGTTCTGAAAATCAGCTTGTTTCAAAATTTTTGAGGATCAGTCCGAAAACTTGGGGAGCGGTGAAAAAAGTAGTTGTTTTGCAATGAATCAACATTGAATACATTGCAAGAGTCCTATTTAGCCCTAGTCCGCTTCCTGTTACCAGAGGGTATCCTCGATTATTTCGAGCTTTCCAAAATCGTCGAAGGCCTCACTGGTCTGCATATTTACTTGGAAGAGAAAAATCTTCCTCCTTCCGAATACAAGGATCAAAAATTAGAATCCAAAGGTTATTTACCTGAGATTTACATTCAGGACTTTCCTATTCGTAATCAAAAAGTTACGCTCTGTATCAAGCGTCGACGCTGGGAAGTCAAGGACACTGGCGAAATTATCAGCAGGGATTGGAATGTGGTGCAACAGGGAACTCGGATGACTAAAGAGTTCGCTGATTTTTTAAAAACAATGTATTGATAATAATCCTGTTAGCTGCTCACAATTAGGGAAATACTTTCATCTGGACGGCAAACAGCTTCAACAACAGTATAAAGACCATATAAGCGACTAGAAAGATTGGGATCAACGCGAGCATGCTGCTGACTGGTTGTTGTACCCTGAGAACACCGGCCCGTATTTAAGCATTGACGAAACCTCTCTTTCCAACGGTGAGCTCTATACAATTGTGACTAACAAAGCAGCCAGAGGCAGAAAAGGCTCATTGGTGGCTATGGTCAAAGGCACGCAAGCTAGCTTGGTCATCGAGGTTTTGAGAAAGATTCCGAAAGGTATTCGAGGTAAAGTACGGGAAGTAACGCTGGATATGGCCGCTAACATGGGGTTGATTGTCAGTCGATGTTTTCCAAAAGCTCTGAAGGTCATCGACCGCTTTCATGTGCAAAAACTTGCCTTTGATGCAGTTCAGGAAATCAGGATACAACATCGTTGGCAAGCCCTGGATCAAGAAAATCAGGCTATTGAAGCTGGCAGGCAATCTGGTTTGGTTTACCAGCCGGAAATTCTTGCCAACGGAGATACCTTAAAACAGCTGCTTGTCAGGAGTAGATATTTGCTTTTCAAGCACCATGACAAGTGGACACCTTCACAGGTTCATCGTTCCAGGCTGCTTTTCGAGCGTTACCCACTAATCGCCCAGGCTTACACGCTCGCAACAGGCTTAGGAACCGTTTTTCGGGTTTGCAAGTCCAAAGAGCAGGCGTTTAAAAGACTGGCATTGTGGTACAATGCAGTTGAAAATTGCGGCTTAGATTCCTTTAAAACCGTTGCCCGATCTATTCAAACGCATTATCTGGACATCCTTAATTTCTTCAATAACAGGAGTACCAACGCTTCGGCAGAGTCATTCAATGCGAAGATCAAGGCTTTTAGATCCTCATCCAGAGGTGTGAGGGATATTCCATTCTTCCTATTCAGGCTTACCAAACTTTATGCTTAATCTCCCCCCAGATTTTCTGCTTGATCCATTTTTGAGTCATTCCTGATCAAAGTAACCTATCCGATTCGGTTACCGTTTCGGTTACCTATCTGATTTTCTAAATTAGGTAACCGAATTTCCGAAAATAGCTTGTGTGATGTGGTTTTGAGGAAATCGATGCGTCGCCTGCGGAAGTCCCCGCGGGGAACATTAGATCACTTAAAAATGTGAAGGATGAAAAGCAATCAGAAACTTTCGATCCTCTTCTGGCTGTTCAAAGCCAAAGCTGGGTATTTCGGAGAAGTTGACCACCTGATTCCGTGGCAAATTGACCACCTAATTGTCTGGCGGCCGGTAGCAGAAAAAAGCTGCAGAAGCAGTTTCAAAATTAGTTAATTAAGGTCGTATTATTGGTAGCTGTTTTCGGGCTCTATTTTTTTCTTTCTTCTCATCGATTCCCCTCTCAGTTCTATGCGGTGCGCGTCGTGAACAATGCGGTCCAGGATAGCGTCGGCAATGGTTTTTTCTCCGATCACTTCATGCCATTTGCTGACGGGCAACTGCGAAGTAATAATCAACGATGCTTTTCCGTGCCGGTCTTCGATGATCTCCATCAGGGCGGCCCTGCTCTGTGCATCGAAGGGCTGGATACCGAAGTCATCGAGCACCAACAGGTGCTGCCGTTCGATCCTGGCGATTTCCTTGATATAAGAGCCGTCAGCCTTGGCCATTTTCAAGCGGGCGAACAGTTTTGGGGTACTCGCGTAAAGTACGCGGTACCCCTGGATGCAGGCTTGATGGCCGATGGCAGTTGCCACATAGCTTTTGCCGATCCCGGTGCTGCCGGTGATCAGCAGGTTCTCATTGCGGGTGATAAAAGAGCAATCAGCCAGGCGCATGACCTGGTTACGGTCCAGACTGCGATCGGCATGGTAATGGATATTTTCGACGACGGCCTTATAACGGAACCGGGCCTGGTAGATCTGCCGCTCTACGCGGCGGTTGTTGCGATCGTCCCACTCGGCGTCCACAAGGTACCCTAATAGCTCATCTGCCGTATAATCATTGGTTTTTCCGCTTTCCAGGCTGGTTTTGAAGGCATGGAACATGCCATAAAATTTAAGCTTGCGCAGCTTCTCCAAGGTGTCATTGTTCATTGTATAGATTGTTTAAAAGGTTACTGATAATATTCTTCACCCCTGATATTGTCGTGGTTAGGCATCGGCAGCTCGTCGGCGAACAGGCTGTCCTCGTACTGGTCCATCTTCTTTTCCAATATCATCTGGATGATTTTGTAGTTATAAATACCATAGCTCAACGCGCGCTGGCATGCGCTGATCAGCCGTTGTTCGCCGGCCTTTTTTGCGAAGGACAAGATGCCGATGCAAGAGCGGTAGGCCTGCTCGGGATGCTGCTTACGGTCCAGTATTTTAAGGATATAAAGCCTTACGTCATCGTGGATCGAAGAAGCCCATTCGACGAACTTATCCGGGGTCCATTCGGTCAAAAAGCGGTGCGTGCTGGCCAGGTGCTCTTTATCGGTCGAGTAATTGTAGGGGCTTTTGACACGCTGATGCAGGGCTATGCGCTCATAACGGTAGTAAATCTCGACCAACGTGCCCGAGAACAGCAATTTGACCTTCTTGCCGATGAACCGGTACGGGACGCTGTAATAGTGCTTGTCGATGCTCAGGTTCACGTGCCCGTTTTTCATCACGGTCGCATGTGACTGCTTTTTGAACTCGTAGCGGAGCAGCGGCAGCGGAGAGAGTGCGCCTCGCTCGATCTCTTCGAACTGAAGCCTGCGGCTGTAATTGCGACCGCGTAGGAGCTGATTATTATGGACTTCCAGGGCCGCCCATATGGCTGCGTTTAGCTCGGATAGTGAGTTAAAAACCTGCTTTCTTAAAGGCGCATAGATCCGGCTGTAAACGATTTTAACAGCCCCTTCGACCAACGCCTTATCGCGTGGCCGGTAAGCCCTGGTGGGTAATATGGTGGTCCCGTAATGGTTGGCAAAGTCCTCAAAAGTCTCGTTCAGGGTAGGTTCATACCGGTTGCTTTTGGTGACGGCCGCCTTGAGATTATCCGGGACTACGGCTGCCGGAACGCCACCGATGTAATGAAAAGCATTCTCACAAGCCAGGATCAGATCTTCTTTTTGCTGGCTCATGACCGCTTCCACATAGGTGAGCTGGCTGGCGCCCAGGATGGCAATAAAGACTTCAACCTCAATTACTTCGCCAGTCTCCCTGTTTACGAAGCTCAGCTTTACACCGGCAAAATCGATATAGAATTTATCGCCCGCTTTATGGTCCTGGTGCATAACAGGATTTACCCGGGCCTTCCACTGAGCCAGGTGGAAGCAGAACTGGGTATAGCCAAAACCGTCAGGGAATTCCTTTTTGTAGCTCTCCCAGAGCGAATAACGTGTCTCGCCGGTTTTTTTGAGCTCTTTATCTATCCGGGGAAAACAGCGCTGTAAGTTCAACAGCCTATCCTGCGGCGGCATCTGTCTAACTGCACCGAAAAACTCGTCCAGCTCTTTATCGTTCAGGCCGTTGATCTGCTCGAAAGTCAGACCGCTCGCTTCAAAAGTAGCCATGTACTTCTTGGCCGTATTGCGGGAAACGCCCGTTTGCTCAGCAATAAAAAAGCTTGCTGCGCCCTTGACTGTACATCCTTAGGATCTGTCTTATCTTATTCATGCTGATAGTCGAATTAGCCATACTTTCCACGGTTGGTATCCGCCAAAAATATGGGTGATTCTACAGCATTTTTCTGCTTGACAGGGTGGTCAGTTTCCTCCGAAACAGGTGGTCAGTTTGCTCCGAAACGGGGTGGTCAATTTCAGCCGGAACAGGTGGTCAGTTTAAACTGAAATGGGGTGGTCAATTTCACCGAATTTTCCACCAAAGCAACCAAAGACGGCAAAGCGCCGATTTATGCCCGGATTACCATCGATGGTCTCGATGACGAAATCTCTCTCGGCAAAAAAGTGCAACTGATGCCTGGTGCAATCAAACGAAAAAGGTAACCGCGTCTGGTATGGAGGCCAAATTGATCAACGTTGCAATCGATCAGGCGCGCACTTCGCTCACTTCCCAATTTATGGTGCTGCAATCACAGTTTGAACACATCACGCCGACGATGCTAAAAAACGTCTTCAAAGGTAAACCTGTCGAGGATAACGACGATGCCCCTAAGCAAGGTTTAAAGAAGCAACAGACCCTGCTTCAAGCATTCGACGAGCACATCGAGAAATTTGAACTGATGGTCCAGCGCGAGATGCGTTCAGACAATACGCTGCGGCATTGGCGGAAGCTTAAAAGGCATATCACAGCATTTATCAAGTTTCAGTATAAAAAGTCGGATCTAAATTTTTCTGACCTATCCGGTTTATTCGCAGAAGAGCTCTACGAATACCTGACGCTTCACAAGCCCAAACCCCTCGCGGAGGTATCCGCCCGCAAGGATGTGAAGTGGACCAGACAGATAGTAAAAATTGGCGTCAAGAAGGATTTCATAACGAGGAATCCGATGGATGGGTTTAAATGCTCGGGCGGTGATGTCGAGGTAATCCCGCTGGAGTTTGAACAGGTGGAGCGAATCCACCGAAAGAAATTGCACGTTGACAGGCTGGCTGAGGTGCGCGACGCCTTTATTTTTCAATGCTTTACTGGCTTTGCGTACCAGGACATTTATGGACTTACACGGGATAGCATCACACTTATCGGTCCCAAGAGAGAGGTGGCTGGTTCGGAAACGAGGAAAAACGCAGGTTGGCGAAATGGTACCTATACTCCCGATTGTAGAAGAACTGATTGAGAAGTACAAGGACCATCCATACTGCATCGCCCACGATAAGTTGATTCCGGTAAACAGCAATTTCAGGTACAATACTTATTTGAAGGAACTTGCAGACCTCTGCGACATCCGGGACATCACGGGCAGTATTAGAAAGCTGGACACGCATGATGCCAGGCATTTCTTCGCTGACATGATGCTAAATAATGGCATTCCCCTGGAGGATGTTAGTAAAATGCTTGGCCATAAAAACATCCGAACTACGATGCGCTATTGTCGAGTGAGAAAGTCGAGGATTAGTGCGAATGTCGCTCTCGTAAGGAACAAACTATTCACAAAGACTGGCAGGCTTCGACAAGTTTCCTAGTCGTGAAATAAATTCCCTGCCCGGCAGCACTCCTATGCTGTCGGGCAGGTCAGTAGAGACAACTTAAATCTAAGTTGATGATTCACACGACCATTTCACCTTCCAATACTGAGCCATGCCAGGCGCCCAGCGCAACCTTAAATAGACACAAGTGGCGCTTTTGTTGTCCAAAGGTCATTATTTTGTTCACAGAAAGCATGAACAAAAAATCTAAACCGAAATTCTCGTAGCATTATAGACATATTTTTGAATTTTGATCTACTCATAAACCTCCTCATTGCTTTTTTTTCAATTGTCGAAATCAGGCTTTTACAGCCTGTCTTGCTCTTCAATGCGCCGCGATTGCCCCAGTTGCAGCTTGCCACCAATGTGATATCTTACCGACAAGGATATCCGTCGAGTATCAGGCAGGTCGTCATAATAGTAATTGGTGTAATCCGTTAGTGACCGGCCGCCGTAGCGATTCGTGCGCAGGAAGTCGGTGAATGAGATGCGGATGTCGACTTTGTTGTTTAGGAAGGATTTACGAAGTCCTAAATCGGTAGAGAAGATCCATTTTTTCCTATAAATCCCCCATAATTCACTTGAAAACCAAGTGGCCGAAAGCTCCATTTGAATCCCAGCCGGTAATTTCAATTGCTGGTTGACAACCGCATTGCCTGCCCACTTTTTCAAAGTCTTCATTCTATCCAGTAACGGCACCGGGTAGGCCGTATAGTTGGTGCCGCCGGTGATTTGGATATCCCAGAAAGGGACGGGCTTGAAAGGGACCGACAGAATCAGGTCAAACCTTTCCATACTTTCAAAATTGGCGCTCTGGCTGACGACCGCATTTGTGCCTGGTTCGATGATAAGCCTCTTGGCAATGTAATCGCTTCGGTGGGAGTAGCTGGCCGTCAGCACATATTGCTCTTTCCAGGTATAGCCCAGCGAATAGATCCAGGCCAATTCGGGACGCAGGTACGGGTTACCTGCGTAGAAGAAGTACTGGTCGTAATACCACCTGACCGGATTTAAATTTGAGTAAGTAGGTCTGTTGATGCGGCGGCTCACAGAAACGTTCACTTCATGATTCCGATTTATGACCTGATCGATGGATATCGATGGAAAAAGCTTCATATATCGCCAGCGGTTATCGACTTCTGCCTCCACAGTGTAACCTTCGGCCATAGTGGATTCAACCCTGAGCCCGCCTTCAATGTTGGTTTTTTCAAACTTCTTGCCGACCGAAACGTAAGCGGCTGCAATTCGCTCGCGATAATGAAAAGTATTGGACATCGAAGCCGCCTCCACGAATTCGCCATTCCAAGGCGAGTCGAAACGATAGTTAGCCTTGTTACGGATATCAGCGTATTTAAGACCGGTTTTTAATGCAAATGTTTGAAATGGCAGATCCAGGTCCGCCTTAATAGAACGGATTCTTACAGTGCCCGGCTGATGCACGCGCAGCAGTTCCCTGGGCGCGCGCGGAATACCCGCCTGATCAAAATAGTCGGTTGAAAGTGTGCCGTCCGAGAAGTTGCGGTAGGAAATGTAGTGCGCGTCGGCAGTCAATTTTTTACCAAGACTATCGATTTGAAACTGATAACCCAGGTTGGGCGCGTCGTAATGGTAGGGCTCTTCCAGATAATTGTTGCTTTGGACAATGCCTAGCAAGTTGCCGTCCGCATTATATTTTCTGACCGTGGACAAAGCGTTGTCTTTCACGTAATCGTCGAGATATCCGTGGTAACCGGCATTCAAATGGTGGCGCGGCGCGATTTCCCAGTCCGCCTGCACTTTATAGGTGTAAAAATCAATTTTGGTAGGTGTTTTGAGTTCCCGGCGGATCGTTACCTGCTTGCCATTTTCGGCAAAAGTGTTCCCGTTAGTGCTCTGCATAAAACGGTGCGGCATGTTATAGTCGAAAGAGCCGGTGAGGGTAAGCCGGCGGCTGCGGTAGCTGGCGGCCATGTTTTCATTCAACATCCAATATTTCCCTTTGGAAACAGCCGAGCGGTATTCCAGGGAATATCCGTCCGACATACTTCTTTTCGTCACAAAATTGATGATCCCGGCATTGCCCGCTGCATCGAATTCGGCCGTTGGAGAAGATATTACCTCTACCCTGGCGACGTTCTCCGCATTTGTGCCCCGGAGTAATTGTATCAATTGATTTTCGGAGAGATAGGTCATTTTTCCGTCAATCATCACATTAATTCCCGACGCACCTTTCAATGTAATCTGATCGTCTTGCCCCACACTCACCCCAGGTATGCGCCGAAGCAAATCCAGTGCCGACGCACCCGAAGCGAGTGCGCTACCCGAAACATTGTATACCAGCTTTCCCTTGTCGATTTCAATGGCTCGCTTGCGTGCCGTGACATTGACTGCGGTAAGACTGGTAACCGTTTCATGCATGGTGATGTTCTTCGGAGCACTTGAAGAAATCCGTTCATCTAAGACTATTGTTTCAGATGAAAAAGGCGCATATCCCATTAAAGAGGCCCTAAGCAAATAGCTTCCGGCAGGTACATCCTGAAATTCATAAACTCCTTCCGTAGAAGTAGTCGCCGCCTTCAGGGGTACACTGCCGCCTGTAACGACCAGCACTACATTGACCCCTGGAAGCAGTCGTCCGGTCGTATCCCGCACCTGGCCTGCCATTTTGAAGCTTGTCACTTGCGCCAATGCATATGGAACGACAAAAAAAGAATAGTGAAGTCAGGCCGCCAAACAAGCGACGACTTGACAGGGCGGCAGAAAATTTAGGCATGCAGGTCTGCTGTTTTATAGTGTGGATTCATCCAAAAACCGGAAACGAATCTTTGAACCGACCACCGCTTTGCATATGGATGATCTCGCTTTCGGTGCAAAGGCATTTGACAAGCTCCGTAGTAATCAGGTCCTGATCAATATCCTGCCCGATAATCACCAGCTCGTTGATACGGTCTCCAAAGCGCCCCCAGCGCGCTTCAATCTGTGCCCGGTTTTCTATATAGGCCTGGTAACGCAGCCGTTTCGATTCAGGCATGCTTGCCCACCATACACCGGCGGGATCGGCTCTTACCGAGCCGCCTGCCTGGCTCCAGTTCAGCGCTTCCGCCTTCCGCGAGGCGATCCAGAACAGGCCTTTACTGCGGATAATGCCAGCAGGCCAGTTTTGGGAAAGGTAGGTCCAGAAACGCTCCGGGTGGAACGGGCGCGGGTCGCGGAAAACAAACGAGGAAATGCCATATTCCTCCGTTTCAGGCGTATGTCCGCCATTTTGGGCCGCTTGGAGCTCCTGGATCCAGCCAGCCGATTGTTCTGCCTTTTCGTAATCGAATAGTCCGGTGCCCAGCACTTCGCGCGTATCGATTTTAGAAAAAACGCTTTCGATGACCCGTGCACCGGGATTGAGCGCTTTGATGACGGCGCGCAGCTCGTCCAATCGCTCCCGGGTTACCAGGTCCGTCTTGTTCAGCAGGATCACGTCGGCAAATTCGATCTGGTCGGTCAGCAGGTTCACGATCGTGCGTGTGTCTGTCTTGTCGTCGTTCAGATTCCGGCCGGAAATGGTATCGACGGACCCGAAGTCGGCAGCGAAGTTAAATGCGTCGACTACGGTGACCATACAGTCAATGCGAGCCCATTTGGAGAGATCGATCCTGTTTTCTTCATCCACAAAGCTGAATGTCTGCGCGACCGGCACCGGCTCCGAGATACCTGTGCTTTCGATCAATAAATAGTCGAAACGGTTTTCTTTCGCCAACTTTTCCACTTCGATCATCAAATCTTCCCGGAGCGTACAGCAAATACACCCATTCGACATTTCGACCAGGCGCTCCTCGGTGCGGCTCAACGTGTTTTCGCTTTTAACCAGCAGGGCATCTATATTCACTTCGCTCATATCATTGACGATTACAGCCACCTTCAAGCCTTCCTTGTTATGTAAGATGTGGTTGAGCAACGTTGTTTTACCCGCTCCCAGGAAACCGCTTAATACGGTAACCGGCAATTTTTTCCTGTTCATTGTAAATAAATATTGGTTTGTGCAACAATGATGCAAATTAGACAAAATTCCTATTCATGCAACATTGTTGCATAAATAGGAATTTTGTCGCGTTACAAACTGATTTAGGCATGAACGACGATATCAACCATTGCGCTAAGGCTAACTAAGGACAGGCGCTGGCTTATAGGCCAGAGCTAGAAGTTGCTGTCATCAATCGTTTTTGTCGTGATGAATGAATTTATATTTGCAACAATGATGCAAATAGATTTTCTTTGTAGTCGTCATCTTCCTACTACCATATGCATTTCAAATTTATCAGGACCATCGCCCGGCAGGAATGGCATTCTGTGTTCAGGAGCAAAACTACTCTCGTGTTGTTCCTCGTGCTGCTGGCCGTGTCGCTACTGGCAGTCTTCACGGGCTGGCAATATGTCGGCAAATTCAACGCACAACAGGCGGCGGCAAGCGCAGAAGTCCACGAGCAGTGGACGAGCCAGCCCAACCGGCACCCGCACCGGGTAGCGCATTACGGTTACCTGGTATTCCGCGAAAAATCGCCGCTCAGTTTCTTTGATTATGGGCTGGATAGCTACGTGGGCAACTCGGTTTTCCTGGAAGCGCACCGGCAAAACACCGTCAATATGAGCGAGGCAGGTTTTTCAAATGGCATGCTGCGCTTCGGCGAACTGAGCATGGCGATGGTGCTGCAATTGCTGGTGCCGCTCTTTATCATCTTTATCGGTTTTCAGACCGTCGCCCGATTGAAGCAAAACGGGGTTTTAAAGATCCTGCTTTGTCAGCGGGCTTCATACCTGGACATTATGGTTGGCAAAACTGCCGGACTGACTGCTGTAACCTGGGCGCTGTTTGTTCCATTATTAATACTTGGCCTTACAGCAGGCATTGCCATGGCGCCCGAAAGCGTGGGCGGCGAACTGGTGTTGCGTATAATGCTGATCGTTTTTCTGTACGCGTTATATTTTTTAGTGATCACTTTACTGGTAGTTACGGTATCGGCCATGAGCGCCTCGGCTAAAAATGCGCTGATGATGCTGGTGCTGAGCTGGATGCTCTTTTTCGTGGTTTTGCCAAAAGGGGCGCAGACGCTGGGAAGCAGCTTGTTCGAAGCACCGGATAAAATCGCATTTGAACGCGCCATTGAATCTGATGTGAGCAAGGAGGGCGACAGCCACAATCCCGACGACCCGCATTTTGCAAACCTGAAAAACGCTACACTGAAAAAGTACGGCGTTGATTCGATCCAACATCTTCCTATTAACTACGGCGCGCTGGTCATGCAGGAAGGGGAAAGCATTACTTCTGCGATTTACAACAGGCATTTCGATGCACTCATCAGTAAGTACAAGTCTCAAAACGCAGTGTCAACATTCTTCGGCTTCGCAGATCCCTTCCTGGCGATCCGCAACATTTCGATGAACCTGGCAGGCACCGACTTTGATTCCTTCACAGCATTTCAGAAACAGACCGAGCAATACCGCTTTGAAAAAACCAAAAGGCTCAACGAGATCCACCTGACGCAGGTTTCTTTCAAAAACAACAGCACCCAGCGGGTCAGTGCCAAGAACTTCCAGGACATGCCCGACTTCGTTTTTCAGCCCGTATCTGTGAGTCAAAACCTCGCTACCAGCGCGGCCAGCGTGGCGGCCTTGCTGCTTTGGGTGTTGGCGGGTTTTCCCCTGTTAAAATTTGTTTCCTCTAAACGTCAATACCAGTTATGATCGCCAGCCGCAAAGTATTCCTGCTGGAAACCAAAAATTTTGTTTTGGGCAAGACAGTGCTCGTTGGGGCCGTAGCGCTGTTGCTTTTTGCGTTGTATGGTTTCTTTTACGGCAACCGCCTGATCGGCCAGCAGCAGCAGACGATCGATGAAGTGCCCGAAGTGCAGCGAGAACATTTGAAAGACATTGTCGCGCACGGTGCGAAAGCAACAGTCGGTACCACCGCCTATTACCCGTTTTTCTACACCAGCAACCCGCCCACACCCTGGGCGAAGTTTGCCGTCGGGCAGCGCGACGTAAACCCTTATACGTTGAAAGTCAAAATGCTCGCGATCGAGGGCCAGTTGTACGATTCCGAACTGACCAACCCGCAAACGCTGCTGGTAGGGAACCTGGATTCTTCCTTTGTTTTCATATTTCTTTTTCCGCTATTAATCATCGCATTGCTTTACAATGTGTTCTCCGAAGAACAGGAAAACGGCGTCTGGAAAATCGTGCGCACCACCACGGGTAGTATCGGGCAGACGATCGCCGGAAAACTCCTGATCCGCTACGCGGCGGTAATACTGATCGCGCTGGCGATTTTCCTAATTTCGGTGCTCGCCTTGCAACTTCCACTAGCTGCTCCGACTTTTCAGCTGCTGCTCGTTTTGCTGGCTTACGTGCTTTTCTGGCTGCTGGTGGCGACCCTGGTCGTGGCGCTCGGAAGAAGCTCTGCTTTTAATGCTACCACGCTGGTTTGCGTCTGGATTTTCCTGGCGATCCTGTTTCCAGGTATTGCCAATATCGCTGTCAACAATGCGGTGCCAATCCCGGAGGCGGCAGAGACGGCCGTGCGCCAGCGGGAAGGTTACCATAAAAAGTGGGATCTGCCCAAAGGACCGACCATGGAGAAATTTTATGCGGTTTACCCTCAATACCGCAAATACCCGATCCCGGAAGACCAGTATTCTCCGGGCTGGTACTATGCCATGCAGTTTGCGGGCGATCTCGAGTCGACAAATTCTGCTGAAAAGCTTTTTGGAAAACTGGCCGAACGACAATCGCTTACAGAAACTATCGGCGCGTTCAACCCGGTGATCACCGCCCAGCAGGCATTGAACAAAATCGCCAACACCGACCTGGCCAGCCAGGTGCGTTACCTCGAATCCGTGAAAGCGCATCACCGGCAGGTTCGCGAGTATTTCTATCCATTCATTTTCGAAAACGTTCCGACGCCCAGCATCGACTGGATGGGCTACCCACCTTACAAACCTGTTGACTATGAAACAGAGCCGCTCGCTGGCAGCTTGGTGAGCCTGCTCGTTTGGGGCATTTTGCTAGCGGCTTGCGCCGTGTTTTTATTCCAAATCAATTTTATCCAGATAAAAGATATTCAAAATGCTTGAAGCCAAAGGATTGACCAAACGATATGGCAGCCACACTGCATTGAACAACTTGAACCTGAGCATTGGCGCAGGTGAAATTTTCGCTTTGCTCGGACAAAACGGGGCGGGCAAAACCACGACAATCAACCTTTTCCTGGGCTTCATTGAACCCAGCGAAGGCTCGGCCTCCATCAACGGCGTCTCCGTGGCCGAGCACCCGCAGGAGATCAAGCAGTACCTGGCCTATATTCCTGAAACTGTCATGCTGTACCCCAACCTGACGGGCCTGGAAAACCTGGAATATTTCTCGTCGCTCGCCGGTTTCGATTATTCCGAAGACGAGCTGCGTAAGTTCTTGGCTACCGCGGGCCTGCAAGCCCAGGCTTTCGACCAGCGGCTGGGCGGCTATTCTAAAGGGATGCGCCAGAAAGTAGGTATCGCCATTGCCGTGGCCAAAAAAGCCAAAGTACTGCTGCTCGACGAGCCCACCAGCGGCCTCGACCCGAAAGCTTCCAATGAATTTTCCCAAATCATTCAGAATCTGGCCGCAGAAGGGACAGCGATCTTAATGGCCACCCACGACATTTTCCGCGCCAAAGAAGTAGCCACCCGGATTGGCATTATGAAGGAAGGCGTGCTGCAAGCGGTGATCGACGCCGACAAGATCTCGGCCAATGAGCTGGAAAGTTTGTATTTGAAAACGGTGTAAACCAATTCAACAGAATAACCTAAACGATATGATCAGGACTTTTATCACCATGCTGCTGCTAGCCAGCTTCCCGCTCTACGCGCAGACTATCACTGGCTCGGTTTCCGACGCTGCGACTGGCAGCCCGATCCCAGGCGCCAGTGTTTCGATGGCCAGTTCGGGTAATGGTACGGTTACGGACTCCACGGGCAAATTCAGGCTGGAAGGCAGTGGCATTCTGTTGGTGACCTCGGTTGGGTACAAACCTACACGCCTGAGGGCAAGTAATGCATTGACGAAAATTGAACTCCTCCCCGAAGCGACGCAGTTGCAAACGGTGGAAGTAATGGGGCGGGTTAGCAAGGATTACGCCAGCGACTATTCCTTTTCGGCCACCCGGATCTCTGCATTGAACAAAGACATACCCCAGGCAATTACTTCCATCACCAAAGAGCTGATTGCCGATCGGCAGGCATTCCAGCTGGGTGACGCGGTCAAGATTGCCAGCGGTGTAATCCCTTCGAGCTATTATAACCAGTACACCATTCGGGGAATCAGCCAGAATGAGGAGGGGCAAATCATCAATGGCATGCGTACCAGGCAGTATTACTTCCTGCAACCGCTGACGGCCAACATCGAGCGCGTAGAGGTGATCAAAGGCCCTGCCAGTGCTACATTTTCGTCTGTGGATCCTGGCGGGAGCATCAATATGGTGACCAAAAAACCGCTTGCGACCGAAAGAAAAGAATTGAGCCTTGCCGCAGGAAGTTTCAGTACATTTCGCGGCATGGCGGATTTCACAGGACCGTTGAATGCTTCCAAAACACTTTTATATCGTGTCAATGGGGCTTATCAGCAGGCGCGGTCTTTCCGGGATATGGTCGGCAACAAATCCCTGCTGGTGTCGCCGTCGATCAGCTACATTCCCAATAATAAGACTTCATTGAATGCGGAGCTGATTTACAACGATATGAACGGTACTCTTGATCGCGGCCAGCCAATTTTTGGTGCGATAGCAGGACAAACCAGTCTAAACAGCACGCCGATCACCCTTAGCCTGGGCGCACCCAACGACCATTTCCGCTCCAAAGAGGTGATCATCATGGGTAGTCTTGCGCATAAGTTCAATTCGAGCATTGGCTTCAACGCAGCTTATATGAAACAATCGTGGACGGAGGATTTGCAAGAACACCGGACCACTAATGCATTTGCCCCTGATATCAATAACCAACCTGTTACCAGCCTTGCCGCGATGCAGTTTGTACAGCGGCAGCAATACTGGAACATTGATAACCTAAACGCGTATTTTGATTTCAACTTCAATATTGGCAGCATCAATCACAAGCTGTTGGTAGGCTATGATCTTACTCGCTGGCAGAAACTGAAAGGCGGCGGCCAGAATGCTGCCAGAGGATTTTTGCTGAAAGATGGTACCGTTGCGGGTTCTTTTGTGCTCTCCAATGCCGCCAACTACCAGACGATCACGATAGACGGCGTCACATTGCCCAGACCGAACGTCAATCATTTTAATCTGCAAAACCCACAGTACACCATCCGCAATGTAGAGGATTACAACCTGAATGTACGGACAGCATTACCTTCCGCTTTAACTACCACAAATGGAATTTACATTCAGGAACAAATGAAGGTGGGGAAGCTGACGATGCTCCTTGCGCTCAGGAACGATTGGTTTGAGGATATTACCAATTACAATGCACCGGGTACATTGACAGTCCACAAAACTGCGCTTCTTCCAAGGGTTGGCCTGACCTATGCGTTGACCAAAACCATCAACGCATATGTCACTTACCTGGAAGGTTTTCAGCCGCAATCAAATACGGTAACATTGATGCCGCAAACAGGTACCTTACCCGCCGGGAGCCAGTTCGCGCCGCTTCGGAGCGACTTGAAAGAGCTGGGTTTTAAGGCCGATTTCTTTCAGAGCCGCATGCGCCTAAACCTGGCATTTTATGAGATCAACCAGAAAAACATCCTGATGAATGCCAACGATCCGGCTAACCCTGACCTGCTCGTTACCCGAGGCGCCGAGCGCAGCCGCGGGATCGAGTGGGATCTGGCGGGTTACATTACCCCACAGTGGCAGGTGAATGCATCATATAGTTTCATTGACGCGGTGATCCGTGAAGATGCCGATGAAAGTCTGATTGGTACGCGCAAGCAGAACACACCCAAGCACAGTGCTAACCTGTGGACACGCTATAATTTCGGAGGCAATACCGCTTTCAAGGATTTAGGGATCGGTTTGGGCGTTCAGCACCAAGGCAACAAAGTGCCTTGGTTTACAAGAGATTTTCTCATACCGGCATATACTATTTTCGACGCTGCCATTTACTATACTCCCTCGAAAAGCAGTATGCAGATTGCACTGAATGCCAATAATTTATTTGATAAAACCTATTGGCTGGGTGCTCAGAACTACCTGCGACTTTTCCCCGGAGCTCCGAGGAATGTCATGTTAACGCTGACATTTCGGTTCTAATGTGGCACGACAGTCAATTGAGCCGCGTTGCATTGTAACTTTATTAGATACTTGAAGGTCCTGAATACGAGCTCGAACCTCCTCCACAAGTGTAAAGTGCTACCTTCACATTCCCCGCCTCCCAAGACGGCAAGCTAAGACGTTACTTTGCTTTTGTCACTGCCCCTAAAACACCCCCAACTTACCCCTTCCGGGTGATTGAAACCCGATGGGAAGAGCCTCAACTTTGTCCTCCAAATAGTGCCTACCAACGCTTGCACTAAGGACATTTTCCAATTTTTTTTCCCGCGAAGCCTTGCGTATGAATCATCTTTATCGATGGCTGGCCCTGAGTTGGCTAGCTACTACCTCCTATTTTGGCCTGGCACAGACTCCCACGGCCAATTACATTATCAGCCGCACCTACAAGCAGGCTGGCATTAACGAAAACCTAGCTGGCGCCAACTTTACTGCCACGGCCAATCAGGCTACCAGCCAGGTCTCCTACTTCGATGGGCTTGGCAAGCCGACCCAACAAGTTGCCGCTTTTGGAGCAGGGTCCAAGGCTGATATTGTCACAATAACCGAGTATGACGCGTTGCAACGACCCGTCAGGACATTTTTACCGACACCAATGAGCTCCAATGGTGGACAACTTCGGGCGGGGGCGGATGTTAAAACCGCAGCTAAGGATTATTACACCAGTTCTACAAAGGTGTCGGCTCCGATTGCAGCTAATGCACAACCGGAAACGTTTTCAACTCAAACTTTTTACGAAAGTGCGCCGCTCAACCGAGTCACCGGAAGTAAAGCGCCGGGGGCTACCGGCAATTCCACGCAGTTCCATGGTGTAAACGTAGCCGACGAAGTCAAATACTACCGCGCCGTTGGCGCGGCTCTTACCGATATTGAATTGAACAGCACATATGCGGCTGGCGAATTGACTTATACGCGTACTGTTGACGAGGCAGGTGGCAGCGTGACCCAGTACCAGGATCGGCTTGGCCGGATCGTTCTTAAGCGGACACTTACCAACAAAATTGTTCAGGGGGGTCCTTAAGGATGTTAATCTGGACACATACTATGCCTACGATGAGAAAAGTCAGCTTCGGGCTGTACTCCAACCTGGCTACCAAAGCGAAGCGGATTTGAGTCGGCACGCCTTCCTGTACCGTTACGACGAATACGGACGGGTGGTTGACAAAAAACTGCCTGGTAGCAACGCCGGCAAAATAGATTATGTCGGTACCACGGATTTGCCCAAAAGCAGCACCGATGGCCGTGGACAGAAGTTTTATTATACCTACGACAACCTTAATCGTCAGATCGAGATGGGCCTGTGCAAAAACGGCAACTGCGACACCCCCCGAACCGCTGCTGAAGACCTACTACGACAACTATGATTTCACTCCTTTCCGGGCTTATGCTGCCGAGCCTGGCATGACGGGTGTTGCCTTTGCGCAAACCCCTACTGCCAACCGTATCGGTTTGAATACCGGCCAAGCTGCCAGGGTATTGCTACCTAGTGGCGAGTACGGCTCCTGGCTTCAAACAGTGATCTACTACGATGACAAGCAGCGGGTGATTCAGACATTACGCCAGTTGTACGGGTTCAGCAGCAATGCTTATGAGCGTGTGAGCTATCAGCTTGCCTTCGATGGCAAGCCCGAGCAGGAATGGACGACACAGGAAACCGGCAGCGTAACCTACAAGTTGGCCAAGACGTTTACCTACGATCATGGTGACCGGCTGAGCAAAACCGAAGTGATACTTTATGAAGGAGGTGTCCCGAAAAAAACCTACACCCAGTCGGAACAGCTCTACAATGAGGTCGGCCAAGTGGGCACCAAGTCCCTGCACGCAGGAGTGCAAATTCTGGGTTACAAGTACACGCCACGCGGCTGGCTGGGGAATGAGCAAACCAACACCGGGCAGCCATTTGCGTTAGGCCTTAATTACCAGGATAACGGTAACATCAACAGCCTGTCGTGGACAACCAAAAGCAATAGTGGCGGAATGAATTTAAGCTACGACAAGTCCAGCCGACTGACAGGGGCCACGGGTACTGGTAATTTCGCGAACTACGACGAATCGCCCATTAGCTACGACGCTAACGGAAACCTGGAAAGCCTGACTCGCAAGTACAATAACACGCCCATTGACCAATTAAGCTATCTGTATCACGGCAACCAATTACACCGTGTAAACGACTCGCAGGATAATCAGAGCCAGGCCGTTAAAGGATTTATCAACGGGGCCAACGCGGATGACGAGTTTGTCTACGACGGCAATGGAAACCTGGTCCGGGATTTTAACCGGGGTATAGGAAATAGTACTACCGACGGGATCAATTACAACGTATTGAACCTACCCCGCCGCGTGGTGCGCAACACTCGCACGGTGCAGTACACATATGATGCCAATGGAGTAAAACTAAAAGAGTGAAGCCCCGGATAATGTCAATACATACTATGCGGGGACGTTCGAGTATCGCGCAGAGAACAGCTTGTTGCGCATTGGTGTAGAAGAAGGGCAGATTGTCAAGGATGGAACAAGCTACCTGTCTCAATACTACCTTCGTGATCATCTGGGAAACGTGCGCTCGGTGCTGGATGAGACCGGCAACGTGATCCAGGAAACAGAGTACTACGCGTTTGGGCTGGCGATACCTAGGACAGTAGGAATTAATAAGTATCTTTACAACGGTAAGGAGAAACAACCCGAGACCGAGTGGCTCGACTATGGAGCTCGGCAGTATGACCCGGCGATTAGCAGGTGGATGATCATCGATCCGCTAGCGGAATTAAGTATTGGTGTTTCTGGATACGCTTATGTTGAAAATGACCCAATAAGAAAGATTGATCTTTTTGGATTAATTGATATCAATAATGATGGAACTGATGATGGAATATCTTTACCGGAGGCCACGGTAACTGGGAAAAGGCCTGACCCTCTTTTTTGCGCAGTATGAACTCAATAGTTTAAAATACTCGAGTTCAAAACCGAGCCCATACAGCTGGTCGAGAAATGAAATTAAAACAGCAATTAAATATGAAGCTGCTGCTGCTGTATCATTGTATGCAGGTGGAGTTGTGGCAGGTGGAAGATTTGCAACTTGGCAAGCAGGGCCAAAAGCCATTGCCCAACTTCGAAAATTAGCTGCTGCTAGACAGATTTTGCAAAAAACGTACTCGATGGTAGTAGCAAAAGGTGTTAGCCAACAGGCTTTATATGGAAAAGCCGGATTGAGTTTACTTGGACAAACGGTTGGAAATTTGTTGAAAGGAGAAATGAAAATAGATTTTGTAGGTCTGGCTGCGGACTTGTCTTTAACAACAGGAGCGAGTTCATTAACTGGTGCGGTTGGAGAGATGGGTGTTGACTTATCTGAGGGGACGTTTTATAGCACTATTAATTCTCCCCAGGAAGGAGGCTTTAAATTAGCTACGGGTTTAGGATTTGGAACATTCGGTGGGAAGGCATCTGAAATGATGTCTGTGAATGGATTCTCCAAAGCTATGTCAGGAATGGTCGAAGGAATGGTGGAGGTATATAATCAGGTGATTGATACAATGGCGTCAAAAATACAGACACCAAATAAGTAGCCTGTCTAATGAAACTAAACAAAATAAATCCCGCTCATATATTTTCTATAATTCTCTTAGGGCTTTGTGCTGTCTTTTATGTCAGAGATCGCATTCGGTTAAATAGTAAACTTGGGAAATGCTCGTTGTATACAGTTGCAAAGGTTACTAGGATAAAGTATCGAAAATCACATGCGTGGATCGTATACGAGTATAAATTTAAAGGAAATGCTATTGAAAAAGATGACCCAGCTAATCCAGGTAGTTTCGATGAATGGCTAAATAAAGATATCCAGGAATTAGCGAATCGTAGATTTTGGGTTCAAATGAGTTGTGAAGACCCTAATTTCCATAAATTACTATGGGATGTTGCTGTCCCTGACACTTTGCAGAATATACCGGTTAACGGATGGGAAAAATTACCCTTTGGGTTAAAGTCTTACAATAATGAATAATCTTCAAGTGGAGTTGCGACCATTTATTGGAGGAATTTATTAGGGGCAATTCTAATAGCCATTAAATACGCAGCCCTGACGAGCTACACCAAATGCTTGTCAGGGCTTTTTGTTGTTAACCATAGAAATAACCCGTTGTGCGGTTGAAGTTTGAAGAGAAAAAGATTGTGCATTTTCTGAAATTCAGTAAGTTAATATGGGTACCAAACCGTATTAACGTATCCGACCGATGAACTACATATTGATTAAGCCGGGGATTTTGTTGAAGTTTTGTGGGTAAAGGCTTTCGATGTGCTTGTGGTTAATGGTGCAGATGTTTTGCAGGGTGTGTTTTAGCCAATGAAAGGGATTGACGCTGTGTTTTTTGCAGATTGCAAAAAAAGAATAGATCATGGCAGCACGTTGTAAAGGGAAAGCAACTGTTTCAATTCAACTGTATTTTTTTTAATTGTCGCCATGCCAATTTTATGTAGGGACTATCTCATTAACTGTGTAAACTCCCAATCGGGGCTGGGCAGAGTTTAAAGCCTGACCCTATCTTCAAAAATAGTTAAAATCGGATCGCCGAAGCGACTGATTCAGGATCATGCCCCAATTCCGGATGGGCATGGTCCATTTTTTTGAAGCCTCTCTAAGGGCCAAATAAACAGACTTCAATACCGCATCATCATTGGGGAAAGAGAGTTTATTTTTTGTATATTTTCTGATTTTCCCATTCAAGTTTTCGATCAATTGGTGGTGTAAATGATCTGCCGGATTTCCAATGGGAAATCAAAAAACACAGTCAGTTCATCCCAGTTTTGTCGCCAGCTTTTGATGGCGTAGGAGTATTTGCTATTCCATTTTGATTCAAGACTTTCCAATGCGGCCAGGGCGGCTTGCCTGGTGGGAGCAGCATAAATGTCCTTCATATCGCGGCTGAACTCTTTTTTATCCTTCCAGACCACATACCGGCAACTGTTGCGGATTTGATGAACCACACAGATCTGAGTTGCCGATTCAGGGAACACAGACCGGATCGTTTGGGTGAAGCCGTTCAGATTGTCAGTGGCAGTGATCAGAATGTCCTGTAATCCACGGGCTTTCATGTCGGTTAACACGCTCATCCAGTAGGCTGCAGACTCATTCTTCCCCAGCCACATGCCCAAAACCTCCTTGTAGCCATCCCGTTTAAGTCCAACTGCGATGTATATCGTCTTATTGACGACTTTGCTGTTTTCACGCACTTTGAAAACGATTCCGTCCATCCAAACGATGAGGTACACAGCTTCCAACGGTCTATTCTGCCAGCTGATAATATCTTCGGCTATCCGGGAAGTAATGCGGCTAATTGTTGAAGCTGAAACATCAAAATTGTAAACATCCTTGATCTGCTCTTCAATGTCGGAGACGCTCATTTCCTTAGCGTACAACGAGACGATTACTTCTTCGATGCCATCGACCATATTCTCCCGCTTGGGGACGATCATTGGATTAAAACATGCATCGCGGTCGCGCGGAACGCTGATCTCGGATTCGCCGTAGCTGGTCCTGATTTTCTTTTTGCCGTAGCCATTACGGGAATTGCTGTTGGCCGACTGTTCGTGCTTGCCGTAGCCTAAATGCCCGTCCAACTCGCCTTCGAGCATCTTCTCGATGCCCCGCTTCTGCAACTGGCCCAGGAAGTCATTGAGCGCGTCGCGGCTCTTGAACTGCTTTAAAAAATCATCCGTTAAAAGATCCTCTGGTCTCATAAGCTGTGTTTTATTAAAAGTAAAAAATCGGGATCATAAACCCCGATTCTTCACTTACACAGTTTTTGAGACAGTGTCCATAAAGAATTGCAACAGGAACAAGCCATCTTATTATTTTACTACCATTTTGATTCTACTCTGGTTGCTGGTACTAGCCTGAGTTTGAACCGCCATGTTGCTCAATGTGAACCTTAAACAATTGCCCCGCAAAAAGGTCAGCCATGCATGGCCCTCATCCCGAATAGCTGCCGTATTGAGATGGAGGCTATACCCGGAACGATTTCAAACTCAAAATCAGGCAGTCATTTTTTTAACCATTGGCCTGGCGAATTGACCGAAACTTTACGCCGATAAAAATGTAATTCTTAAAAAACTTAAAGATATAATACTATTGAATTTCAGGTTTCGGATTCAATGAATATAGCTAGAACGCATTCACTGTATCTCTATGTACACTAGCCCAAGATTGCACTGTCCATAAGTACAACAATCGACGAAATTCAGTTTTTCCGCTCACCTCTAGTTTGCGAATGATATTCTTTCGGTGTCGTTTAACAGTTTCGAAAGCGATATTTAACGAATCAGCGATTTCCTTACAAGAGTAATCATTGAGGGTCATTAATAGTATCTTACGTTCTTGCGAAGTCAATTGCGCAAGAGCAGGAACGTCGTTAGGTGAGGGTAAATTAAATCTTGGCGTTAAAGAATTGAAAATCATACTCTTAAATATTTAATGTCTGTTAATAAGATGGAGTGGCGCGCTTACATCTATTGGTTTGAATGCTATCAAAAGAATATTGTTTTAACGCTAACGTGTCCTAACGCGTATTATTAAAAATAGTTCTACAAAGCAAATTTATAAATGCGTATATTGAAATTACCCCTAAGGGGCAGTTTAGGTGCAGTTTGGGGGCAAAGTTGAAGTACTCCCTATTTTTAAGACCAGCGGTTGACTGTTTTTAATTAGAATTAAGCAGCATTTAGGTAAAGGTTCATGGGTTTCCTGCGACCGATGCCTTGATATTTTCTGCAATTGTAATGCTGGACAAAGCGGGCAATCCCGTGATAAAGGTCAAGGCTGTTTTTCTCAGGATTCAAATAGACGTACTTCTGTTTTATAGTTCGAAACCACCGCTCGATATGTGCGTTGTCGGTTGCTCTCCCTTTACCATCCATACTGATCCGGATCTTCAAATCACTTAATGTACTAACCCAATGCTCGCAGGTGTACTGTGCACCCTGATCGCTATTGATGATTTCCGGCTTGCCATGCCGAGATATTGTCGCGTGCAACAGCTCTGTCTGTGTTTCTTTTTCCAGACTATTAGATAGCTGCCAGCCGACAATATAACGGCTGTATAGATCCATAATGGCCGTCAGGTACATAAAGCCATGCTTCATGGGAATGTAGCTGATATCCAATGCCAAACCGCCCGGCGGCCCGGTTGGTTGGGGCGGTTGATCTCAAGATTCCTAAGCAAATACGGATGAATGTATTTCGCTTTTCCCAGGCGGCTAAGGTTACGTTTGGCGGGGCGGCCCATGCCGATAAATCGGCTCAATGGTCATTTTCCGTAGCAGACTCCGAATGCGTTTGACATTATAATTCATCCCTTTTTCTGCCAGCTCGTCTTGCATACCAAGCACGCCCAAAGTGGGATCGGACAAGAATATTTTGTCCATTACTTCCATCAGTGCCAAATTCTCTTCCGCGTCGGCCGATTTTTCACCAGCAAGCGGATAATACAACTGACTGCGGTTGACACTAAGAATCTGGGCTTGCCGTCGAATACTCAACGGATGACCATTGTCTATCAATGCCATGCGCTCCTTCATAGACCGGCTTTTTTCAAGCTTTTTTTAAAAAGTCGTTCTCCACCTGCAATTGGCCGATCTGCTTAAAGAGGTTGTCAATGTCAACTGATTCCTCGTCTTTGGACGGCTCATCTCCGAAAGCTTTTTCCGCTCGCTCCAAAAATTCCCGTTTCCAGGCAGATACCTGGGTTGGATGAATCGCCAGGCGACCCTGCTCAAATCTGGTCGCCAATTCGCTCAACGACTTTCGTTCTTTCAAGGCTTCAACAGCCACCATTGCCTTGAATTTTGCTGTGAATTTCCTCCGGTTTTGTTTCATTGTCTCATCGGTTTAATGTCAAGTTACTAAACTTAACGATGGCCTCAATTTCGGCGAGTATTACAAATTACCTTAAAGCAGGAGTTGTAATATGACTAACGATTTAGCTTTTAATAGGCTAATACATTTCCTACCTTCACATTCCCCCGCCTCCCAAGACGGCAAGCTAAGACGTTACTTTGCTTTTGTCACTGCCCCTAAAACACCCCCCAACTTGCCCCTTTCGGGTGATTGAAACCCGACGCGGAGAACCTCAACTTTGTCCTCCAAATAGTGCCTGCCAACGCTTGCACTGAGGACATTTTCCAAATTTTTTCCGCGAAGCCTTGCGTATGAATCATCTTTATCGATGGCTGGCCCTGAGTTGGCTAGCTACTACCTCCTATTTTAGCCTGGCACAGACTCCCACGGCCAATTACATTATCAGCCGCACCTATAAGCAGGCTGGCATTAACGAAAACCTGACTGGCACCAACTTTACTGCCACGGCCAATCAGGCTACCAGCCAGGTCTCCTACTTCGATGGGCTTGGCAAGCCGACCCAACAAGTTGCCGCTTTTGGAGCAGGGTCCAAGGCTGATATTGTCACAATAACCGAGTATGACGCGTTGCAACGACCCGTCAGGACATTTTTACCGACACCAATGGTGGACAACTTCGGGCGGGGGCGGATGTTAAAACCGCAGCTAAGGATTATTACACCAGTTCTACAAAGGTGTCGGCTCCGATTGCAGCTAATGCACAACCGGAAACGTTTTCAACTCAAACTTTTTACGAAAGTGCGCCGCTCAACCGAGTCACCGGAAGTAAAGCGCCGGGGGCTACCGGCAATTCCACGCAGTTCCATGGTGTAAACGTAGCCGACGAAGTCAAATACTACCGCGCCGTTGGCGCGGCTCTTACCGATATTGAATTGAACAGCACATATGCGGCTGGCGAATTGACTTATACGCGTACTGTTGACGAGGCAGGTGGCAGCGTGACCCAGTACCAGGATCGGCTTGGCCGGATCGTTCTTAAGCGGACACTTACCAACAAAATTGTTCAGGGGGTCCTTAAGGATGTTAATCTGGACACATACTATGCCTACGATGAGAAAAGTCAGCTTCGGGCTGTACTCCAACCTGGCTACCAAAGCGAAGCGGATTTGAGTCGGCACGCCTTCCTGTACCGTTACGACGAATACGGACGGGTGGTTGACAAAAAACTGCCTGGTAGCAACGCCGGCAAAATAGATTATGTCGGTACCACGGATTTGCCCAAAAGCAGCACCGATGGCCGTGGACAGAAGTTTTATTATACCTACGACAACCTTAATCGTCAGATCGAGATGGGCCTGTGCAAAAACGGCAACTGCGACACCCCCGAACCGCTGCTGAAGACCTACTACGACAACTATGATTTCACTCCTTTCCGGGCTTATGCTGCCGAGCCTGGCATGACGGGTGTTGCCTTTGCGCAAACCCCTACTGCCAACCGTATCGGTTTGAATACCGGCCAAGCTGCCAGGGTATTGCTACCTAGTGGCGAGTACGGCTCCTGGCTTCAAACAGTGATCTACTACGATGACAAGCAGCGGGTGATTCAGACATTACGCCAGTTGTACGGGTTCAGCAGCAATGCTTATGAGCGTGTGAGCTATCAGCTTGCCTTCGATGGCAAGCCCGAGCAGGAATGGACGACACAGGAAACCGGCAGCGTAACCTACAAGTTGGCCAAGACGTTTACCTACGATCATGGTGACCGGCTGAGCAAAACCGAAGTGATACTTTATGAAGGAGGTGTCCCGAAAAAAACCTACACCCAGTCGGAACAGCTCTACAATGAGGTCGGCCAAGTGGGCACCAAGTCCCTGCACGCAGGAGTGCAAATTCTGGGTTACAAGTACACGCCACGCGGCTGGCTGGGGAATGAGCAAACCAACACCGGGCAGCCATTTGCGTTAGGCCTTAATTACCAGGATAACGGTAACATCAACAGCCTGTCGTGGACAACCAAAAGCAATAGTGGCGGAATGAATTTAAGCTACGACAAGTCCAGCCGACTGACAGGGGCCACGGGTACTGGTAATTTCGCGAACTACGACGAATCGCCCATTAGCTACGACGCTAACGGAAACCTGGAAAGCCTGACTCGCAAGTACAATAACACGCCCATTGACCAATTAAGCTATCTGTATCACGGCAACCAATTACACCGTGTAAACGACTCGCAGGATAATCAGAGCCAGGCCGTTAAAGGATTTATCAACGGGGCCAACGCGGATGACGAGTTTGTCTACGACGGCAATGGAAACCTGGTCCGGGATTTTAACCGGGGTATAGGAAATAGTACTACCGACGGGATCAATTACAACGTATTGAACCTACCCCGCCGCGTGGTGCGCAACACTCGCACGGTGCAGTACACATATGATGCCAATGGAGTAAAACTAAAGAGTGAAGCCCCGGATAATGTCAATACATACTATGCGGGGACGTTCGAGTATCGCGCAGAGAACAGCTTGTTGCGCATTGGTGTAGAAGAAGGGCAGATTGTCAAGGATGGAACAAGCTACCTGTCTCAATACTACCTTCGTGATCATCTGGGAAACGTGCGCTCGGTGCTGGATGAGACCGGCAACGTGATCCAGGAAACAGAGTACTACGCGTTTGGCTTACCCATCCAGCGAACTGGGTCTGATAAAAACAAGTATCTTTACAACGGGAAGGAGAAACAGCCTGAAACGGAATGGCTGGATTATGGTTTTAGAATGTATGATCCTTCGATCGGGCGATGGATGACCGAAGATCCGATGACAGAGAGTCAAGAAAGCTGGTCTACCTACCAATACGTGTACAATAACCCGCTAAGATTTTCCGACTTATTTGGAATGGTGGGAGATACTACAAATGTAGACTCCAATAAGCCGATCAATAAAGATGACATAGTTGTATTCGTTGATGGATCCACAGCCCAGGCGAGTGCAGGTGATGCTACTGTAAAAGGGACAAAAAATAGCGACGCAGAGAATTTATTTTACGACATATGGCACGGCAAAGGGGAAAGAGGTACCATTGGAAATATTATTGACTTTTCCGAGAAACACTATTCTATTCTAACAGACATAGTAGATTCCTACGACAAACCTTTTGGATCTGGGTCAAAAGTAGTAGTTTCGCAATTTGCCTATAACCTCACTAAGACGAAAAGGCTAGTACACCCTTTGAATGGAAGGTTACTTAAAGCAGGTCAAGTAGCTAAATTACTAAAAAGTTCGGGCAAAATATCAAAATTTCTCGGACCTGCTGGCAACGTGTTAGGAATAGGCAAAATAGGGTATGACTTGATGAATAATACTTGGGACGCCTCTACCGTAATTGATGTTGCCATAATAGCTGGAATTGCCACCGCAGGAGCGCTGGCGTCACCAGCAGTGGTCGCAGGATTAGCAACAGGTGCCGCGGTATATGGGGTGCTGGATTATACCTTCGACATAAACGATAAAATTGATAGTTCTTTTGGGCGCAACGCAGATAGGTGGAAATAACAATGAAAATATTCGAAATATTTATTTGCACTGGAATGATTGGAGACAAATCTTCACCAGAATTAAGGGCGGTCAATGCAGCAAAATGGACTTTCTCTTACGTTCTCTCATTGATTTATTTTGTCATTCTAAAATTGCTTTGGATTTCTTTTGGGATAAAGATCGGAGAGATTATGTATTACTTACTACTATTCTCAACTGTCTTTATTTCGTGGAGCTTACTTAATAGCTATTATTACAATAAAGTCAACAAAGCAAAAAAAATAGTTGAGAGCAACTATTCAAAAGGTTCGATAAAGCTTTGGGGATACATCGGAGGATTTATTGTTTTTATTGCACCACTATGCTTGCTTATTATAGGCATTCCATTAGTCAGCAACTACAAAAACTGGTAAAATAAGTAGATAAAAACAATCTGCATTGCATGAGGCTCTTCTAATCCTCATGCAATGCAGATTGTTTTATATCACCCCTACCTATTCCATTTTCTTCTTTATTGATAAACGGCAGCATCGCTTTTAACTTAACGGCCACTCTGCCACAGGTAGTCCTTCGCCAATTGAATCCCCAAAAAAGGCGATCCCCCCAAAATACACCCAAACTAACCCCAAGGGAGCATTTTATCCCACGTCCTAATGCACCAATTTTGTTGGAGTAGAATCCCTTTTTCCAACAAACTGCTTTTCAATAATCTTTCTCTAAGCATTTCTGTGTTTTTTATGAAACAGCTGTATTTATTAATCCTGGTTAACCTATGTCTTGCTACTCAGAATCCTCTGTTTAGCCAAGTTTCAGGCTATGTCCATCGGTATTCATCTTCCCCACTTTCAAATGACAGGCCCAGAGGAGGTTTTATGAAAGTGGGCGTCAGGGCGTATGATGCCCAAGGTAAATTTCTTACTTCCGCAACTTCCGATGCAATGGGGTATTACCAGCTAGACGTGCCTGCCGGTCAGCGCGTTCGGCTTGAATTCGACCAACTACCGCAAGGTTTTGGCCCTGCACCCGGTCAAAGCCGCACAAAGTTCCTTACGAGCCCTGCTTCGATCAATTTGGCCTTATGGCAACCGGGTCAATTTGTTGGTAGCCACCCCCGGGCCGTCCAGTCGCTCTATACGACGAGCAATTCAAAAAAGGCGGGAGAACCGCAGGCCGCTTTGGTAAGTTACCAGGCCGGCGATTCGACTACCGGGGAAGCAATGACACTGGCAAATTCCGCTCAGGTAGGTTCTTTATGGGGCATCGCCTACGATCGCAGCAGCAGGCGGCTGTTCGCCACCGCGTTTGCAAAGCGCCATAGCCCGATAGGTCCCCTGGGGCTTGGAGGCATCTACGTTGTTAATCCTGAAAAACAGGATGTAAAGCCATTTGTTGATTTATCAGCATTAGGTATTCCAACGGCACCGGCTAATTACCTGCGCGAAGTAGCCAGCGAAGAAAGCGCGTTCAGTCACGACTCCCTGATGTTTTCGTTCGTCGGTAAAACCGGCTTGGGCGGGATAGATGTTTCCGACGATGGTCGAGAGCTTTGGGTGACTAATTTATTCGATCGCAAGCTCTATAAAATTGCCCTTTCTTCTGCGGAACGATCACCTGCGGCGACCGACATTACGGGTTACTCCATTCCCTCAGTGGGCCGTAACGGAGTAACAAGGCCTTTTGCCGTGAAATTTTATGGGGGCAAAGTCTACGTAGGAGTTGTCAGCGATGCGACGGGTGAAAAAGCGACGGACGCTGACCTGACTGCAACCGTATTGGCTTTTGATCCTGCTCGCCAGAAATTTGAGACGGTGTTCAGTATGGCCCTTAACTACACCAGAGGCACGCTCGACTATGGTGTCTCCGGATGGCGCCCGTGGACTGATGATTATCAAAAAGCTGTTTTGGCAAACAACAACGGGTGGATGATTTATCCTCAACCAATTCTTGCCGACATTGAATTTGACACTGATGGATCTATGATTATAGGCCTGATGGATCGGTTAGGCCATCAGACGGGTGAGGGACAACTCTACCGGCCCAAAGGCATCCGCCAACTTCAACAAGTTCGTGGTCTGGCCGGCGGCGATGTGCTCCGTATTGCCTACCGTGGTAACGAGCGGGCAGCGAAGCGATATGAATTAGAGCATAATGGTCAGGCTGGCGACCGGATATCCGCCGGCCAGGGCAATGGAGAAGGCCCCCAAGGCGGTGAATTTTACTTCGACGACGCCTTCAAAGCCAGCGGGATAACCTGGCACCAGGAAACTGCGGCGGGTGGATTAGCACTGCTCCCAGACCAGGACCTGCTGCTGGTAGCGGCCAGGGAACCTGAGCAGGAAGGGTATTTGGGCGGAGGCGTCAAATGGTTCGATAACAGTACTGGCGCGGCCGTAAAAGGCCTATCGCTGCTATCTAAAAATCAAATTAATCCGTTTGGTAAAGCTAATAATGTAGGGGATATAGAATTGATCACCGAAGTACCTCCTACCGAGATAGGTGACCGCATCTGGCAGGATTGTGATGAAGATGGCATTCAGGACGCGGAGGAAACCGCTTTGGCTGATATAAATGTAGGGTTGTATCAAGGCGATACTTTGCTGGCCGCTGTCAGGACTGATAGCCTCGGGCATTACGCCTTTAATGATACGTTGGTGTCAGGCGGTATTAAAGCCAGAACGGCATACGAGCTTCGGGTCGCTGTCAAGCAGCCTGGATACGCCCAACTAGAACCAACGGCTAGCCTGCAAGGTGGCAATCGAGAGATCGACAGTGACGCCATGTTAATTAACAACTATGCCGTTATCAAATTCACTACAAATGCTCCTGGCCAGAATATCCATGATTTAGACTTTGGGTTTCGCTGCTTGGATAAACCTCAGACAGCCGCCAGATTAAATGCCGAAGAACAGGCTGACACGCTGGATTCCGAGGATCGTGGGCTGGTTGTGTCACCAAATCCTGCATCGGATTACGTAGTCATTCGTTACCGCAGTAAAAACAATCAGGGAAGCATTCAACTCCTGATAACGGACATTAACGGACGCCCTTTAATGGCACAGCGCGTCGAATTGAATGAAGGGCGCTACCAAACAAGATTTAACCTCACACATCAACCGCCTGGCAGTTACATCATCGCGATTCAGGACGGCAGCATGAAAGTCTCCGAAACAATTATCAAGCAGTAAACCAATCCCAATTCTTATTTAATCCTCACGTCTTTTATTTATCTATTATGAAAGCCTTCATTGTGCCTTCTAGGGATTCCTATGTTTTTTCGAAAACCAGGATAAGGCAATTTATTATTTATCTGAATATTTTCCTCCTGCTTTGGGTGGGGTCCGGCAGCATTTCATTGGCGCAATTTCAAAAGCCAGACATAGGAATGCCTACTCCGAATGCAGCCAGTATCGGCTTATATGGAGAGGTCCCGGTTTCACTTTATACAGGTACACCCAACATAGACATTCCTATTTACACGATTGATGAAGGAAAAATTAAAGTTCCTATCAGTCTGAGTTACCATGCATCAGGAGTAAGAGTTAATCAGCATCCTGGATGGGTTGGATTAAACTGGAATTTAAATGCCGGAGGCGCTATAACCAGGGTTGTAAAAGGATTCCACGACGAAACTGCTTATACTGCCTGGTTAAGTTCTCCTGAAAATTCATATAGGCATTTAGGATACTACTACAAATCGTCATATTTGAATAGCTCAAACTGGGATACTAAGGAATTCATGAAGACGCTTTTCGAGCAAAAAATGTCGACTGCACCACCAGGACAGTTTAGTAAGCTATACGCAGATCTACAACCAGATGAATTCAACTTTAACTTTCTAGGATATAGCGGGAAGTTTTACAGAGACTATGATGGTAGCTGGGTAGTTGGTAGTGAGACGTCCATGAAAGTACAATTGCTGGCAAACGAATTTACCAAACCAGGTACTGAATTAAAGTATGGTGAAGATGAGGTGACTAGCAATTACTTCTTTTATAGCTACAATGGTTTTATTATAACCACGCCTGATGGAACTAAATACGAGTTTGGAGGAAATACCAGTGCGATAGAATTCAGTTTGCCGTTTTTTGTTGATGATAGTAAAGATCTTTCTTCAAGCTCATCCCCGGGAGCAGGCTGGATGGCAGATACCTGGTATCTAAAAAAGATAACAACAACGGAAGGAAAAATAGTCGAATTTAACTATGAAATAGCTCCCTTGAAGGAAGGTAAATTTATTGCTTCATTTTACCGTTCACTTGCAAACAAAACTACTTCCGGATCGGGCAGGATCAGAGGCTTCTTGGGTGCAGGTGTATCTTACCAATGTGCATCTTACAATACGGCATATCTGGACTCAACAAATCACTACAACGGAACCTTGCAAAGACCCACGTATCTAAAAGAGATCAAGTTTCAAAAGGGAAAGATTATTTTTGATACTGAAACAACAAATGAGTTACCTTACAAACCTCATGTTTTTAGCGCCAAATACTGGACACTTCGAAATAACCAAGCCGAACCTCTTACCGGACCCTTGCCAGTTGCTTATAAATATTATCTTACAGGTGGCGATCTTACAGAAATGCAAAATAAGTTTTTTTGTTTCAATTGTGAGTTTTATTCAGTCAGAGCTGAGTTGGCCAACAACATTGTAGGAAATTTGAAATGGCGAAAGCTTAAAGCAATTACCATCCAGGCAAATGACGCCATTGCTACTAATAAATTCTCATTCGACTACGTAGACAATCCGAACTCGCGACTTTATTTAACGGCCATTAACAAAATTTCAACTATTGACGCGAACTGCAAGGAACTTTATAAGTTTTTCTACCACCACGACACGAATAATCCATTACCGGATTATCTTGATAAAGCTGACCAAACAGATCATTGGGGCTTTTTTAATAAAAATACATATAATTTAAATTCGTTTCCGACCAACTACGAAAACCACAAAAACGCCTCTAATCAGCTGACGGTTTTACAAGAGGGAACGCTGTCAAAAATAGAATTTCCTACCGGCGGCACAAGTGAATTTGAGTATGAACCTCATGATGCCTATAAGTACCAGAAGTTCAATTTAGATGGAAGTGTTACCTTGGATAATTCGACTTCAAGTGTGGGAGGAATTCGGATAAAAAAAATCAAAATCAATGATGGCACCCAGGTAAAAGCTAAGGAGTATGAATATAAATTTGTTGACGGCACGGAAAAATCCAGTGGTATTCTCAACGGAAAACCTCAATATATTTATGACGTAACACTAAAAGTTGATGAGATGACTGGCGCGACCGGTACATATAGTGCTCATTATGTGTCGTCACAAAATACATTGCCTCTATCAGCCAATTCATCTGGCTCTCACATTGGGTACCGGCAGGTAAAAGAAAAGTTCGGGGATGGCAGCTATAAGGTTCATCAATTTACGAACTATGAATCCAGTGATGGATTGCATTTGGATGAAGCAATTACCAATAATCAAAGAATTGGAGATGGAGCCAGCTTGTACGAGGAAAAAAATAGTCTTGCTCTGGAAAGAGGAAAACTTCTAAGTGAAAGTTACTATTCAAAAGACAACCTTTTGGTTAGCAAAAGAAGTTTTACTTATCAACGATACAATTCTCGTTTTGCAAGAGGGCTCTCAGCAAATTTATTCGCCATATGCGGAGATGAAAGGATTAAAGTAGTTCAGGCGTATGCATACAAAAATTATGCCTTTCAATACTTTCCTCAAAAGGTAGAAAATTACACCTACGATCAGGCTGACACCGCTAAATTCACTTTGGATTTAGTTACTTATAGGTACAATGGTTTGGGACTACAAAGTGAAGCCAGTAATACCAGAAGCGGAAAAACTATCAGAACGCTCAATAAATACGTATATGACTATGAAACCACCACCGGTTCTGATGAAGCGTCTCAGAGTATTTTAAGCATGAAAAACCTGGGCATGGACGGAGTGCTGGTAGAACAGCAAGTCTGGAACGATGAAAATGGCACAGATGCAATGGCTAGTGGAAACGTTAACCTTTTTAGGAGATACAACGCTGCTTCGGGTTATAACAATGTGCAAGTTGAAAGAGTTTACAGCTTCGCTAACCCGGTGCCTCAGACAGTTGTACCTTTATCGCTCATCAGTTCAGGGTTATTTAAATACAATTCCGGGTACACAAATCTAGTGGGTGATTTTGGATCCGATAATGCAAATGGATACACTCCGAACGGTGAACCAAAGCGCTTTAAAGGTCGGGACGGTGTCTGGAATTATTTTAGCTGGTATGATGGGAATAAGATTGGTCTTCTTCAGTCCAAGACAATTGGTAACCAAACCACAACTTACGACTACAAGCCTTTGGTGGGGATTATCTCCATTAAAGATCCTGCCAGCTTTAACACGTTCTACGCATACGACGGCTTTAATCGATTAATTACAGTAAAGGATCATTGGAACAACTTACTTCAATCAAACTCTTATAACCTAATTAATAGTTCGGGATGTAGTACACCCAAGTTAGTCTCTGAACCGATAGTTACTCCATCACTCTCATCGGGCAAATATAGCCGGGTAGTCATTATAGGAAACAGCATTACCAAGCTAGTAGCTCAGACTGGTTCTGATGGATGGCAATCGCCTGCGCTTAGTGCAGCCGGGGGCTGGGGAAGAGCATCATCCACACAAGCAAAAGACTTTGCGCATATCCTTGAAGCCCGTTTCAAACAACTCGATCCTAACGCGCAGGTACTGCCGCTATGGGAGGCACCTTTTGAACGGGATTATATCAGCAGCCCTGCGGGTTGGGTTACTTACGATTTTACGGCCCTTCAAAACCGTATTAAGAATAGCTTTGGCTCGTCATCCTGGAAGCCTGACCTTGTCATTATCCGATTGGGAGAAAATGTTCTTGATACCGAGGTCGAGCTTAACAATTTCAAAGGAGCATATAACACGTTGATCGACAAAGTACTGGCAGTAAGTGCACCCGGCGCAAAAGTAATCCTGACCAATTCAATGTGGCCGGACCAACCACTCGCTGATGCCAAAATTCAGCAAGTGGCGACTGAGCGTGGATTGCCCTTCGTAAGTCTGAGCGATATGATATCGAATCCTGTTTATCTGGCAGGAAACGACCCGGTATCCATGGCTGCGTTCCCTAACAACACGGGTGACCGGCATCCGGGCGACGCCGGGATGTTGGAGATCGCGGACCGCATCTGGAGTAAAGTTAAAAATGTCGATTTGCCATCGAACATCGGGGGTAATATCACCAAAGTCAGAATATATCCCCGTTCCGAAACTTGCTGTATCGCACGTATTGTCGGTAGTGTTATTCAAGGATCAAATGATATGTCCAGTCCCAATGGCTGGACTACCCTGGCCACTATAACTGAAACACCGGTTGCAGGATGGAATGAATACACTATCCGGACAACTACTGCCTGGCGATATGTGCGGTTCCTGGCAGGGGCCAATTGCTATGGAGACATAAAGGAATTGGAGTTTTACAATGGAAATGTAAAACTAAACGGATCAAGGTTTGGGTCTTCAACCGCTTACAACAACGATCCCGCCACTTACGGCTATAATGTGGTTTTTGATGGACAATTGACAAACGTTTGGAGTGGCACAGTTCCCGGCCCACAAAACTATGCAGGGCTAGATTTGGCGGGCTGCTCTTCCGTGACGGGCAGTATGATCTCCCCAGCCACTGTGGTGGGCACCCGTAGTACGACTAATCCAAGCCGGGTGATGATCCCCATCAGCGTCCGCACTTGTGCCCCGGCAGGTACCACCATCACCGGCGTAGAGATTTGGGCGAAGACGACTTCCGGCAACTGGGATACCCGAATGGGATATGCGATAGCCGATGCCAGTGAAGCAGGTGTTTACAAGCTGTCCGCTGAGGAAGCAACCACCGCAGGTGCCCTCGGGAAGTGGGTGTCACCTCCACCTCTTGATCCGGGAACTTACCGCTTTTATGCCAGGGTATATGTCGGAACAACTTTCTACAAAAGTGACTCGCTTAACATCACCCTGAATGCCCCTCCTTCCACGGGCAATATCACCAAGGTACGATTGCACACCCGTCCCGAAACGTGCTGTACCGGTCGCATTATAGGTAGTGTTATCCAGGGATCGAATGATATTTCCAATGCCAATGGCTGGACGACACTGACCACGATCAGTGGAACACCTGTTGTGGGCTGGAACGAATATCCTATTCAGACAACTACTACCTGGCGGTATGTACGGTTTTTAGCAGATTCGGATTGCTATGGGGATTTACAAGAACTGGAATTTTATAATGGAAATGTAAAACTGACCGGGTCAAGCTTTGGATCATCAACTGCTTATACCAATGATCCAGCCAAGTGGGGCTATGCGGTAGTTTTTGATGGTCAGGTGGGACAAACGGCAAACGTTTGGAGTGGCACAGCTCCCGGCCCACAAAACCATGCAGGGCTAGATTTGGCGGGCTGCTCTTCCGTGACGGGCAGTATGATCTCCCCAGCCACTGTGGTGGGCACCCGTAGTACGACTAATCCAAGCCGGGTGATGATCCCCATCAGCGTCCGCACTTGTGCCCCGGCAGGTACCACCATCACCGGCGTAGAGATTTGGGCGAAGACGACTTCCGGCAACTGGGATACCCGAATGGGATATGCGATAGCCGATGCCAGTGAAGCAGGTGTTTACAAGCTGTCCGCTGAGGAAGCAACCACCGCAGGTGCCCTCGGGAAGTGGGTGTCACCTCCACCTCTTGATCCGGGAACTTACCGCTTTTATGCCAGGGTATATGTCGGAACAACTTTCTACAAAAGTGACTCGCTTAACATCACCCTGAATGCCCCTCCTTCCACGGGCAATATCACCAAGGTACGATTGCACACCCGTCCCGAAACGTGCTGTACCGGTCGCATTATAGGTAGTGTTATCCAGGGATCGAATGATATTTCCAATGCCAATGGCTGGACGACACTGACCACGATCAGTGGAACACCTGTTGTGGGCTGGAACGAATATCCTATTCAGACAACTACTACCTGGCGGTATGTACGGTTTTTAGCAGATTCGGATTGCTATGGGGATTTACAAGAACTGGAATTTTATAATGGAAATGTAAAACTGACCGGGTCAAGCTTTGGATCATCAACTGCTTATACCAATGATCCAGCCAAGTGGGGCTATGCGGTAGTTTTTGATGGTCAGGTGGGACAAACGGCAAACGTTTGGAGTGGCACAGCTCCCGGCCCACAAAACCATGCAGGGCTAGATTTGGCGGGCTGCTCTTCCGTGACGGGCAGTATGATCTCCCCAGCCACTGTGGTGGGCACCCGTAGTACGACTAATCCAAGCCGGGTGATGATCCCCATCAGCGTCCGCACTTGTGCCCCGGCAGGTACCACCATCACCGGCGTAGAGATTTGGGCGAAGACGACTTCCGGCAACTGGGATACCCGAATGGGATATGCGATAGCCGATGCCAGTGAAGCAGGTGTTTACAAGCTGTCCGCTGAGGAAGCAACCACCGCAGGTGCCCTCGGGAAGTGGGTGTCACCTCCACCTCTTGATCCGGGAACTTACCGCTTTTATGCCAGGGTATATGTCGGAACAACTTTCTACAAAAGTGACTCGCTTAACATCACCCTGAATGCCCCTCCTTCCACGGGCAATATCACCAAGGTACGATTGCACACCCGTCCCGAAACGTGCTGTACCGGTCGCATTATAGGTAGTGTTATCCAGGGATCGAATGATATTTCCAATGCCAATGGCTGGACGACACTGACCACGATCAGTGGAACACCTGTTGTGGGCTGGAACGAATATCCTATTCAGACAACTACTACCTGGCGGTATGTACGGTTTTTAGCAGATTCGGATTGCTATGGGGATTTACAAGAACTGGAATTTTATAATGGAAATGTAAAACTGACCGGGTCAAGCTTTGGATCATCAACTGCTTATACCAATGACCCAGCCAAGTGGGGCTATGCGGTAGTTTTTGATGGTCAGGTGGGACAAACGGCAAACGTTTGGAGTGGCACAGCTCCCGGCCCACAAAACTATGCAGGGCTAGATTTGGCGGGCTGCTCTTCCGTGACGGGCAGTATGATCTCCCCAGCCACTGTGGTGGGCACCCGTAGTACGACTAATCCAAGCCGGGTGATGATCCCCATCAGCGTCCGCACTTGTGCCCCGGCAGGTACCACCATCACCGGCGTAGAGATTTGGGCGAAGACGACTTCCGGCAACTGGGATACCCGAATGGGATATGCGATAGCCGATGCCAGTGAAGCAGGTGTTTACAAGCTGTCCGCTGAGGAAGCAACCACCGCAGGTGCCCTCGGGAAGTGGGTGTCACCTCCACCTCTTGATCCGGGAACTTACCGCTTTTATGCCAGGGTATATGTCGGAACAACTTTCTACAAAAGTGACTCGCTTAACATCACCCTGAATGCCCCTCCTTCCACGGGCAATATCACCAAGGTACGATTGCACACCCGTCCCGAAACGTGCTGTACCGGTCGCATTATAGGTAGTGTTATCCAGGGATCGAATGATATTTCCAATGCCAATGGCTGGACGACACTGACCACGATCAGTGGAACACCTGTTGTGGGCTGGAACGAATATCCTATTCAGACAACTACTACCTGGCGGTATGTACGGTTTTTAGCAGATTCGGATTGCTATGGGGATTTACAAGAACTGGAATTTTATAATGGAAATGTAAAACTGACCGGGTCAAGCTTTGGATCATCAACTGCTTATACCAATGATCCAGCCAAGTGGGGCTATGCGGTAGTTTTTGATGGTCAGGTGGGACAAACGGCAAACGTTTGGAGTGGCACAGCTCCCGGCCCACAAAACCATGCAGGGCTAGATTTGGCGGGCTGCTCTTCCGTGACGGGCAGTATGATCTCCCCAGCCACTGTGGTGGGCACCCGTAGTACGACTAATCCAAGCCGGGTGATGATCCCCATCAGCGTCCGCACTTGTGCCCCGGCAGGTACCACCATCACCGGCGTAGAGATTCGGGCGAAGACGACTTCCGGTGACTGGGATAACCTGATGGGGTATGCGATAGCCGATGCCAGTGAAGCAGGTGTTTACAAGCTGTCCGCTGAGGAAGCAACCACTCCGGGGGCCCTCGGGAAGTGGGTGTCACCTCCCCCTCTTGACCCGGGAACTTACCGCTTTTATGCCAGGGTATATGTCGGAACAACGTTCTACGAAACCGGTCCCATTGTCGTCACAATGAATGCCCCTTAGGAAATTATTTATAAAAGCTGGAAGTGAAAATGGTTTTTCACTTCCAGCTTTTATAAATATCGAATTCAGCGTGATATCCAATTCAACTTGGCTAACCTCGAATCAATTCCCAGCCATTTGCCCGCAGATACCCCCAAGGAAATCCCCGATGCATATCGAATATGATCTCTTTTTGACATGCTTGCACCTTTCGAGCAACCAAGTCCCTCTAACCCAAAAGATGCCACTTCCCTGAAATGAAATTAGAGCATACTCCTAAATAGCCAATCAAGATGAAGGTATATCCTAAGTTTAGCTTCGTTGCCATATCCAGTTCCAGGCAAGCTGTTTCCAATTTTTTATCATTGCCCCTTGGTTATTCTTCCACAACTTGGTTTTGAAGTGACAAAAGAACGCCTGGGCGTCAGTCTCAGGTACCCCTTGTTGCGAAAAATAAACCCTGACCTGAACTTCGTCAGGGGACACTGGTGTCCAAAACCAGTTGAGTGATGTGGTTCCGTTTTGGTTTACACTTTTGCGGGTGAATAAATATTTAAAGTTTGAATTCTCATCCGGTTTGCCGATAATATTCAGCCTCAAAGGAGGCCGGATTCAGATAGTTTAAAGAGGAATGCAGCCTTCTTGTATTGTAGTATCCGTCAAAGTACTCAAATAGGACGAGCTTCAATTTTTCTAGGCTCTCATATCCACCTTTCGGCATATTCAGCTCCGCCTTCAGCCTGCTCCAGAACGACTCCGCCCACGCATTGTCGTACGGATCATCGGCGCGCGACATACTCTGTTTCAGTTTAAAGGTCCGGATCAATTTCTTCATTTTATACGAAAGATATTGGCCGCCGCGGTCTGAATGTACGATCATACCTGGCTTTACCTTCCGCTTCAAAAGAGCCCTTTCTAATGGCTCGCGAACAAGACTTTCTTGCATATTATCATCTAATTGCCAGCCAACTACCTGGCGTGAGAATAAATCAAGCCAGACACACAAATAAGCCCATTTGCCACCTTTTAGAGGCATATATGTAATATCGGAAACCCACACACAATTGGGTTTGCTTGGCTTAGGTTGATCCAGCAGAAGATTAGGGGATACCCGTTTCCCATGCCTACTGTATCCGGCCTATCAAGTGCATATTTTTTAGCAGCGGCCGCCTGATTACTTTTGGCAAAAACATAACGCATTATGGATCAGTCAGAAGAAATGTTCAAATTAGTGAGACAATGGCGTAAAAGTGGCCTGAGCCAAAGTGAATTCTGCAAGTTGCACGGCATGACAGTAGCTAAATTTGGCTATTGGGTCGGAAAGGAAAAGTTGGTTGAAAAAGCGACGGGTTTTGTTCGTATATCCGCCCAGCGTTCGGCCATGGACAATGCTTATGAAGTCATTTATCCAAATGGCGTGCAGGTAAATTATCAGGGCGGTGATCTGACGGTGCTCTCTGAGTTGATCCGGCTTTACTAATGTTTAGTCTGGGTTCATCCCACCAATATTATCTGTACCGAGGCGATTGCGATATGCGTAAAGGTTTTGATGGACTCTGTGGCCTGGTGGATTCCGAGTTAGGTAGAGTGGCCACCAGTGGCGAAGTTTTTATCTTTCTTAACCGAAGACGGACCCATCTTAAAATGCTGCATTGGGAGCCGGGAGGCTTTGTACTTTATTATAAAAGACTGGAAAGTGGCACCTTTCCCTCCCCTAAAAAACAGGCAACCGGAAGTATTTCTTGGAGCGAACTGGTGCTGATGATCGAAGGAATCCAGGTACTGAAAAGCAGTCGTAGAAAGCGTTTTATTTTACAGCAATAAGTGCTTTTGCTAGCTTTAAAGGCTGTTTTTCCGTACTTTTAAGTATGCAAAATGCCCCGCTGGAAACGCTGGATAAAGACCAATTGCTCGCTCTTTTAAAAGAACGGGATCAGCAGATATCGGGTTTAACCCAGCAGAACGCATACCTGGAATCTCAGGTAGAGATGTACAAACGGATGCAGTTCGGTCAAAAGCGTGAACGCTTTGAAGGAGATCCGGCCCAGATTGCGCTTCCCTTTGAAGCTCCTAGCGAACAGGCTGCTGCACAAGAAGAAATTCTGCATGAAAAAATCAGCTACATCCGTAAAAGGCCAAACCATAAGGGCCGTGCAGCACTGCCTTCTCATTTACCCGTCGAAGAGATCGAGATTTATCCTGCCGGTGATCTTTCTGAAATGGTATGTATCGGCAAGGAAGTTACTGAAGAGCTGGATTACGAACCCGCACGCTTTTTGATCAAAAGATATATACGCTATAAATATGCACCCAAAAATGGTGAAGGGGTCAGAATCGGTCAACTTCCCGAGCGGGTCATCGACAAAGGAATACCATCTGCGGGACTGCTGGCTAGCATTTTAACCGATAAATACCAAGACCACCTTCCACTTTACCGGCAGAAGCAGCGTTTTGCCAGGGAAAATATCCAGATCGCATCTTCAACACTTGAAGGATGGACCAAAGAAGCGCTGATCAAGCTGGAACCGCTTTATGAGCAACTGGTCTTTGATATGAAATCGAAGGGCTATTGGCAGGTGGATGAAAGTCCGATTAAAGTACTGGAAACTGACAAGAAAGGCGCTTGCCATCAGGGATACTATTGGGTCTACCACAGCCCTTTGGATGATGTCGTTCTCTTTGATTACCAACCGACAAGAGGCTCAGCAGGAGCGAAGACGATGTTGGAAAGCTTTAAGGGCTATCTACAGACGGACGGCTACGCAGTTTATGAAAAGCATGGGAAGCGGAAAGATGTTATCCATCTTGCTTGCTGGGCGCATGCGCGTCGGGAATTTGAACGGGCCCTGGACAACGACAAAACCAGGGCGCAAAAAGCACTATCGATGATCCAGCAACTGTACGCTGTGGAGCGGAAAGCCCGCCAACTGATGCTGGATGCTGTTGAAATCAAAGAGCTGCGGCTAACAGAATCCCTTCCAGTTATCAACGAGCTGGGCAAATGGATCTTCGAACAAATTAAAAGTACGCTCCCAAAAAGCCAGATCGGAAAGGCGATGCAGTACAGTTACGGCCGTTGGGATGCACTCAGTGCCTACTTATACGACGGAAATCTGTTGATCGATAATAATCAAATTGAAAATTCTATACGCCCGTTGGCCCTGGGCCGGAAAAACTATTTATTCGCTGGCTCACACGAAGCAGCACAGCGGGCTGCTATGATCTACTCCTTCTTTGCTATCTGCAAAAAACACAACGTCAATCCCTACAATTGGCTAAAAAACACTCTACTAAACATCTCCACAATCAATCATAAAAACATCACTGACCTGTATCCGCAACACTTTAACAAGGTTCACCAATTAACAAATACGTAGTTGATAGGCCGGATACTGCCTACTGTCTGTCGTTCTTGGAACGAATTTCGGCGGTTGAATAGCTCTCAAACCCTCTTTTCGCATTATTTTAACAACTTTCCTACGACCTATTTTTATACCCTTTTGTTTCAGAGATTCCTTAATGCGTCTGCTACCGTACCGCTTAAAATTCCGGATAAACTCAATCCGCACTTCATGCTTTGGCCGATTATATTTTTGTCAGCATTATGGCTTTCCCCTCGCCGATAGCGGTAATAAGCTGTACGGCTAACCTCAAAAAGTGAGTATAAATAATTGGTCTTGTGCGTCCGAGAAAGAGAGCATATCAGCTCATAGACGTCCCTGAGTCGGACTGGCTCAAAAGACCTAAGGCTTTTTTTAGGATTTCACGGTCGGTTTTCAGGCGTTCATTTTCAGCACGCAGTTTAGCAACTTCCGCAGCCAGTTTCGCTGCTTTGTCGTTGCGATCTGCTTCGCTATTCGATTTTGTCTTTTTTGTTGCCATTCTCTTCCAACGATAGAGAAGATTCTCGGCAATTCCAAACGCCTCCGAGATTTCCTTGGCGCTCCTGCCGGAAGCCAGCATTCTGGTCATTTCCTCTTTGAACTCAGCATCGTAGTTCCTACGAATTTTTACCGATTTGGGGTCTTTCATTTTGCATCAGGTTGTGCAAAAATGTGTGCCGATTTTCGGATCCACCTCAAAGAATACCTAATAGCTAAATTATAAGGAATAAATGCATGTTGAACATATAGATAAAGACCGTACAACGGCATACAAAATGTATGGATTATTCCCGATGCTAGTTTTTTAGGAAAGACGTGGGCTAAGCCAAGAGAACCAAGATATGACCAATACAACCCCATCTCACTAAGTATTAGCAGGTACCCGTGTTTAGCTAATGCCATTGACAGTCCCTTCTTTTGATACATTGCTGCCAGTAAAACTAATATTGGCGGAACCATGATTGCCTGTTCTTTAAAACCAAAAGCAGCAACTAAGGACCCGACAGTACTTAGGTTCCTTAAAAAATATGATTTTTCAAGGTTTTTCGCAAATGAAATTAATGCAACTAGCGAAAATAAAGTACAGCCAAGAATTTTTGAGGCAGCAATCCAGGAAATAACTTCTGCATGTACAGGTAAAATAGCAAAGAAAAGGGCAGCATACAAGGCACTTTCATTTCCATAACTTGCGTTAAACAAAGACAATACAATACAAATTAACCGGTACGTTAGGAGACAATTTGTGATATGAAAAATTAGCCCCATTATATAATGCATTGCGACGAGTAGTTACCCCAATCCGTCAGGGATACAATACGAGTAACGGGATTGCTAACATAGCGACTGCAGTTCAAGGAAGCACAGGAGGAGCTAACAGGCTTGGCATAGGCCATAGCCTGGGAGGAACGGCCGCGAGACAAGTCAGTTTCTGGAACAATTTGCACTGGAGAGGCATAGTAACCATGGGATCACCTTTGCGAGGTGCAAAAATATCTGCATCGGCTTCGGATGGAACAAACACTGCGTTCATCAACAATGGTATCGACCGGATGATGGCCGGACCGGGAGTTGGAGCAGGAACAGCACCTCCAATCTTTCCGAACCTAGGAATACTAATCCACCAAGTGAGTATTCTCGGCCAGCTTTTTTTCCGGCACGCTTGCGTCCAAAGCGAACAGTACGTTAATGAATAGCTTCGGGCTCGTGGGACAAACCGCGGTAGATTTGCACCCCAATAGTAACTATCAATCCGGCGTCCAATTTCAGGGTGCTACCGTACCGAAAATACTTATTTGGGGAAACGAAGTTTACCCGCTTTTATGGCGAACTGTCGGTACTTATTCTTCTGACAATGGAACTGATGATCAGGGAGTAAGTATTGCGTCGACTGCCGCTGATATTTATAATACAATCGCAAATGGTGAGGAAGCATTGAGTTGGGCAAACCTGCCCATGCATGGGTTCCATCAATGGCGCAAGGGCAAATGGGAAGAAGGTAAAAACTGGGTTAACAATGACTCAAACGCCGGATGGGAGGAAGTGATTGGTTCTAATTATACAGAATTGGTCTCATGGTATGAAACTGTTGTAACGTGCGATGCAAACCAATGGCAAGCGTGCTATGCATCAAGTCCCCCACCCGGTTATTGTGATGACTACTGTACAGATCAGGTATATCATTTTTATACCGTGTACCATGACTACCCGAGTGACGGAGTAGTAACCCAACGATCAGCGACGAATGATGGAGGAAGCTGGCAAGGAATCCACCTGGAAGCTCCCAACACAAATCATGGCGAATTTAAACGACCGGATAGGGTAAGACCGACGTTGGATTGGGTTTTCAATAACGGTGACCAAAGTGGTCACTTCCAAATTGACCTCAGATAAATGCGTAAGCTACTATTTATATTGTTCTTCTCCTGGTTGCAGAGCTGCAACCAGGAGAAGATTGGTACCCAGGTCGACAAGGATGGCGTGGTTACTAAAATGCCCTTTTTATGGAAATCCCGTATCTCGGACGGTGCCCGCTTGTCAGCAATATCAAGAGGATATTTAGTTGATGAGAAGGGGCTTCTTTGCGTGGCAATGAAAAATTCTACGCCGCCGGAAGGCTATGGTGACAATTTCCTACAACTTAAAGACATGCAAACAGGAAGGAACATTTGGGAATGGGACGACCTGTTCGACAAAAGGATCGCCAACACCATTCGTCAGGGCATTGATGTTCAGAAAGGCAGGATGCTTTTACATGATGGGCGATCCCGGTATTTTGTTGACACCGATGCAGGCAAGACCATATGGAAAGGGAAGAGCGAGCTACCTGGTATTGGCCCACACGCTTCCTTTCTTGACGACCGTTACTTTATCAAAGCGTCCGACCCAGAAATAATGGCGCTCGATATTGCCAAAGATGCTATTTATGAGGGTAATTATCAGAATGGCGACCTGCGACAAATCGCAATGCCGAAGTATAGCGATGAGTATTTTAAGAAAGTTGATGGTCGCGTGGATATGGGTGGTGCGATTGTAAACTTTCATGCATTCAAAAAGGACGGGAAAAGCTACTTGATCATACCCTACGCGGAGCCGGGTCCGGTAGTAAAGTACTCTAACGTACATGCCCTGTTCGGCGTGTATGATCTGGATACAAGAAAATGGATATATGACCGAATTCCTATGGGTATTAGTGAAGACGGCACAACTGCGAGCGTCGTGCCCGTTATCGACGGCGACTTTGTTTATATGACTTCGCGCGCCACTGTGGATTGTTATGAGGTTATGACTGGTAAAAGGGTTTGGCAAACGCGACTAACAGAAACCAACACAACTGCATTGGATTTGATTGTCGACGGCTCAAACCTACTCATTAATTCGGGCGACGCCACATTGTACTGCTTGGATAAAACGACGGGGGCGAAACGCTGGTCGCTACCATCAAGCGCATTTGCAAGTGATCTCTACTGTCAAGACGGCACGGTGTATTGGATCGCCACTAATGCGCTGCGGGCTGCCGATATACAGTCCGGGAAAATGTTGTGGAACATGGAATCGCCGGACAAATATGAAGAGGGACGTTCCGACTCCTGGTTTTGGGGATTTGTTACCGGATTACCCGCATATAGCGGAAACAAAGGTAAAATATACGTGAGTACGAATTTAAATATCTATGCGTTTGATGCTGTAAAATAGCATCCCGCCTGAATGGAAAATATTTTGGAGGGATTATGCGTTAGTGTAAATTCCAAATGGGGGCTGGGGAGAACTTATAGCCTGACCCTGTCTTCAAAAATAGTTAAAAATTGATTTAGGGTCATGCCCCAATCCGGAAGGCATGGTCCACTTTTTAGAGGCCCCTCTGAGCGACAGACAGATAGGCTTCAATACCGCATCATCTGTAATAGCAACTACTTGATCTGACAGGTAAGGGTTAAAACAACCCGTCACCTTTTCAGGCGCGTTTGAGACTGGTGGTTGTGACTTATCCGTCGCTATTCACATCCAACACCTCTTCGCAAAACAATGGATAGCCTCTTAACCGCGATCGGCCGGACGGTCAGCGAAATGCTCCCCATAAAAAGCATCCCGACAACGATTCGTTATTGCAGGGCCCGTAAGCACCGTATCAGCGACAGCATGGCAATGTTACGGGAAAAGCTCTTCACCAAAACGAGCTGTGGCTTAAAGCAAAAAGGGACGGCAGTCGCTGTGACTGCCGCCCTAAATAATAATCGTCTTTGCCGGTACTGTGCCCGCCGGTAAAGCCTCACCTTATTATCAGGCATCCGGTATGTTGGGTTCGACCAATTTCGTAAGTTTTTCCAGGGATTCCTGCCAGCCAAGGTAACACATTTCGGCTGGTATTGCGGCAGGAATTCCTTCCTGTGAAATTTTGAGCTCGGTACCAACCAGGGTTTGCGTCAGCCAAACGGTGGTAACCATTTCACCGGGCAGGTTCGGGTCGTCGAATTTATCTGTATACCTGAGCAGTTCGTTCGGTTTGACTTCAAGGTATTTCCCACCGAATGAGTGGCCGTTGCCGGTAGTAAAATTATGAAAGGACATCCTGAACGAACCACCGGGCTCTACATTCAATTCATGGACAGTGCAAAGAAAGCCGTATGGCGGAAGCCAGGAAGCCAGGGCCAGGTCCTGGGTAAATGCCTTGTACAATTTTTCAGGGGATGCCTTGATCACCCTGTGCAGGGAAACGCTGTTTGTTGACATATGATCGTGTTTTTTAATCCTACTCTTCTGGCTTTTCGGTTGCGCCCGTTTTTAAAGTGGTACTGCTCCACTGAATACAACAGCACAAAGATGATAATAAAGTATAGGCTTAAAGGAGGGAGTTTGCGACAATTTCCGGGGTAATTTACGGCACACCACGAGCCGGATTCCTATTTTTTCCATCGCTTGTGGGTCCATAGCCAGCCATACGGTTCTGCAACGATATTGTCTTCGAGACAGGCGACATACTTTCTGGTTATTTCTTCCTCTCTTGTGGACTGCGCTTGAGCACATATCGGCAGGCACGTTACTTTGTAATATCCCTTTGCCAGCAACGTAACGTGCAGGAATACAACCGCCGATTCACTCTGGCGGGCCAGCCTTTCCATACCGGATATGACATAAGTCGGCTGGCCAAATAGTTCGAGCCTGATCCTTTCGTCTCCGCCTGACGGGCACTGATCTGCCAGGAACAGGTACACGGCTGGCAGCGGGCCTTTGCTAAGGATATGGCGCGCTACCTGCTTGTCGGGTATCAGCTTCATACCGAACCGCGCCCGGACTTTGATCATTAGCTTGTTCATTGCCTGCGAGCGCAGGGGCTTATACACTGCGTACATACGCAGCCCGAGTTTGTAGGGCATGAAATTCAGCATTTCCCAATTTCCGCAATGCCCCATACAGGCAATGACATTCTTTCCCGCTTGCACGTGCGCGCTGATAAGCTCGGCGTTCTCAAGAACAATCCGTTTGTCAAGCACCGCTGCCGGCGCCGAAATGCCTTTCAGGATCTCGGCGAAATAGGCGGTGAAACAGCTGTAAAACTTCTTGACAATGCAAATTATCTCCCCATACCGCTTGTCAGGAAAGCAGCGCGCCACGTTTTGAACCACCACCGCTTTCCTGTATCCGGGGATATAGTAAGCAAGGAAGAATGCCAGGGTAGCTATGCCGTACAGAAACGACATCGGGGCCAGACTTAACGCATATGCCAAACCATAGACGGCCCCTACTCCCATGTCTTCGAATGTCTTTTTGATTCTCATAGCTTGAAGTCCCATTTCAAGCCTATGGACGCATATGGAGACGCAGAAAAGTAGTAGTCATTATTGGAAGCAAACATTCCCTTCAAGGTCCTGTCGCTATACGCAGCCGGACGATATAGATTCAGGCCGACCATGGCAGACGCCGTCAGTCCGGTCTTGCCGAGCTTCACCTCGGGACGCAGCCCTGTGACAATGTATTGGTGCGAGAATATGACATCTTTGCCCTCTTTTTCGAGCAGTGCCATTTGCCCGTTCATTTCAAATGCCCACGAAAGTTTCAAATTGTCATTGAACCTGTAACTCGCCGCAACATCCAGGCCATCGACCAACTCGGCGCTGACATTGAACTTCCCGTGGTGTTTCCAGTTCACATAAACGGCCGGAAATACCATCGGATAACCCAGGGAGCTGTTCAGTGCCAGGCCACCTCCGACAGCCAGGTTTGGTTTCAAATGGCGGATAAAAACAACACCGGCACTCCCAAGCACATTCCTGAATCTGATCTTCGAAAAATCGGTGGACGGAGTAAATACTCCCATGCCCACACCGGCCCTGACCGACCATTTCCCGTTTAGCGGCCGCAGGTGGTAAACACCCAATTGCAGGTTCATGATCTCCGAAACCATCTCGCCCCCGAATTTCTCATTGCCAAGCGAGGCGTAGGCACCGCTGAGACCCACGCCCCAGGCGGTGGGACGATTATTTTCATTCATTTTCGTGGACAGCGGAATATTCACGGCGCCCTGATATATGATGGCAGACCCCTTGCTATCACCAATTTTTTCTTTCGGTTTGTCTCCGTTTGGCAGAAACCAGTAACCCGAATTTCCGATGAACTCCGTTTTAAAAGAGACTTGTTGCGCGTTCGCTTCCAGGCAAAACAAGGACCCGAGCATTGCCGCAAATAATGATGCTGATTTCATGACTTCGACCGTTACCGGCGTTTACATTTATTTCATTTGTCAGCAAAAGTGAGCCGAACAATGCAACATCGAAAGGCATAAACCATCGGGTTCGGAATGGGCAGGTCGAAGTGCAGAATACAGGGAATGGAATTGTGAATGCCGGTTGTTAGCTATTCAAGAACACCGTCCATCCATTTCAGAAAGTCCGGAACGCGTACCCGGCTCACCAGCACTTCATGCGGGCATGCCGGCGAAAAGGAAAGCTGCAAGCGGCTATTGAAATATTTGGCTACATTTTCAATCGCTTTTACATTGCCGATGCAGTTTCGGGACACACGAAAAAACAACTGGCGATCCAGCTGCTGTTCAATCTGGTCCAGCGTGTAATTAACGATATATCGCTTGTCGTTGAATGTGTGCAGAAACACCACACCGTCTTCGCTGTAAAAATGAGCGATATCGGTCGTTTCTATGTAATGATAGTTTTCTCCTTTCGAAATCAGGAAACGGTTTTTCTTACCGGCTGGCAACAGCTGCTTAAATCGCTCGGAATTAGATTGGTATGAATGATTATGGAAAATATTCTCGAATTTGATCAGTGCCGATTCCAGTTCAGTTTCCTCGAAAGGTTTTAGCAGGTAGTCGATGCTGTTTAATTTGAAGGCCCTGATCGCATGCTCGTCATAAGCAGTCGTGAATATAACCGGGGTTATTACTTCTATGTGGTTGAACATCTCGAAGCAACTGCCGTCGGCGAGCCTGATATCCATCAGAATCAAATCAACATTTGATGTTTTAAGGAATGCTATGGTATCAACCACCGTCTTGGTTTGTTTCTCCAAAATGTAACCTGGACGCAAAGCGGTCATCATGCGCTTCAGTTCTTCTGCGGCAAACCGCTCATCTTCTACAATGAGGTATTTCATGGCTGAATATAAGGGACTTTCACGATGAACTGACTGCCGGTGTGCTCCACGACAATTTCTTTACCATGCAACTCATACTGCTTTTTCAGGTATTTCAATCCGATACCGCTTTTGTCCGCGTTGCTGGTTGGCTGTACCTGATTTTCCACCGTAACATATTCGCTTCCGATCGTGATTTGTATATCCAGAGGCGCTTCTTCGGTTGCAACATTGTGCTTGAATACATTCTCCAAAAGAAGCTGCATGGTAAGGGGTACGATCTTATTGCTTTCAAATGCGCCTGGTTTATGAACCTTAAAAGTGAATGCGTTTTCAAACCGCATCTGCATCAGGAAAATATACGAGTCAAGTGCTTCCATTTCTTCTGCGACCGTTACGGCAGTTCGCTGGTTCAGGGAAAGTACGTACCGGTAGCTTTTGGAAAGCGCCTTGGTAAACTTGTTGGCATTCTGCGGGTTCAGGTAAATCAATGAAGAGAGCACATTTAGTGAATTGAACAAAAAATGTGGGTTTATCTGTGCTTTCAATGTCTCGTGCTGAAACAACAGGACTTCACGCTTCGCCTTTTCGGAGTCGGCGATCGCCTTTTGTTCGGATCGGAAATAATATATCAGCTCAAAAACCAGCAATATGGGCGTATTGGTGAGCATTCCCAAGGCAAATTTGGTTGCAAACGAAGGCAGTCCCGCCGCGGGAACAAGAAGTATGTTGTAGATCGTAAAATCGAAAAGCCATATCAGCGTCAGACATATTAATATCAGCCCTGCCAGGTCCGCGGCAATCCGGTACAGTATATTTCTGGAATACGGCAGGTGCTTATTCAAAAATATCAACAGGTTGTAATCCACCACACACATCGTAAATACCACAATGTAGTGGGCCGTTAACTGGACGGCAAACTTTTCCCATAAATCATCCTCCATCACAATGTTGCTCAGCAGCATCTGGCATAAGGCATACAGCAGCGATGAAAAGATGAAAATGAAAACGTGCTTTACGTTAAAACCGCTTATTTGGCGTATCATCAGTGTCGGAATCGATGAAGGCGGAAAAGTAGGATATTACCGGCAGACCATTTGTAAATCTCTTTATTTTTCCGACGAACTTCATTATTCGGGGGATGAATTGTTTAATACCTTCTCCACGGTGAACACAAGCAACGTCGCTCCGTTGGGCGTAAATAATAGCGGCGATGTTGTAGTTCTCCGGGGTGCCGTTCCTTCATTCAGGGTTACGGGAGTGGTTACAACACGTGTGCTACCAGTTCAACGTTGATTCTCAGGCGAATCTATCGCTAACGTCATCATAGCCCGGTTGCCCGTAAACGGTTCAGTATACAGGAGTTATCCACCGTCACAGATGTATATAGCGATCTCCGTTGTTCGTCTCTTTTTGCACAAGAGACGTAACTCACCCCAAAAATGAATAGTAACGCAATGAGTGGCGACGGGCGGTTTTTCATGGCAAAATTTTGTGATTTGATGTGGAACCGCCGCGGAATAAAAAGGTTACAACCATTGTTATTTTTTCCCCGTGGCAGTAACTTTTGGCTCAAAAGCCCCCTTTTTTGTCGCGGATCGCCTCTATAATATTTGATGTCTCAACCTACTTTTGAACCTGTATCCTTGAAGACCAAAACAAAAACCAAATGAGAACTGTAACATTCGCTATGAATATCAGCTTAGATGGGTATTGCGATCACACTATCGGTAATCCCGATGAAGAGCTTCTCGACTATTTCACGGAAACGATGGACGACGTCGATCTGCTTTTTTTCGGTCGCGTCATGTACCAGCTGATGTTCCCTTACTGGGCCGATGTCGCAAAAAATCAATCCGGCACGGCGGATGAGATTAGATTTGCGGAAAGGTTCAGCGCTATCGATAAAGTCGTTGTTTCGCGAACATTGGAAAATGTAGAGGACAATGCACGGATTATTCGCGGCAATCCCGCCGGGGAACTACGGAAATTGAAACAGCAGCCCGGAAAAAAAATTTCGGTAGACAGTGTAAGCCTGCTCCCGGAATTGGTTTCGTCAGGCCTCATCGATGAATTTCATTTAGTTGTTCATCCGGTGATGGTGGGTAAAGGAAGGCGATTGCTCGACGCGGGCAGCCTTCAGGAGAAGTTTAATTTAAAATTGGTTGATACCGTAGTCTTCAAATCCGGGTGCGTGGCCCTTCATTATTTGAAGCAGTGACGGACGCCATCGTTTTGCCCGAAACACAGCCAGCCAATGTCTAAATTGTTACATGAATAGCTTCTGTTCGTCTGAATAACAGGTCTTACATTATCCCCCGGCTCCCCTCCCGATCTCACAGGCCCGGCCGGACTGGTAAAATTGCCGACACCTCCCCCCATCGCCCCGTCTATAATCGTAAGCCGCCAGTCATTTGCCTGGGCTGCGGACGTGACGCCGCAGCCCAGGCGGGAACCGATTCTCAAAACAGGAAAGCGACCTGCGCCAGCAAACGCTCCCTGGCTACCACGTGTCCCGACGCGCTTTGCTGCACAACAGGTTTTTGGCCAGTAATGCCGACCGTCCACTTGTCGGAAAACAACGTAATCCCGGCGCTGGCGTTCAGCAATTCGCCTCCGGTTATGCCAAGCGTTTCGCCGTTTTGAATGCCATGCCCCGCATGCTCGCCGTAAACGCCGACGCTCGGCGTGACGGTCAGCTTTCCGATCCGGATCGACCGGTAAAGGTTCACTGTGCCATAAAGCTGGTTTCCAAATCGATATCCCTCGGCATTGTTCGTATTAAACTTCCGTGAGACATTCGCGGCCAGTCCCCATTGGTCCCTGTTAAGTGTGTAAAAGGCATTCAAAATGAAATCGGTGCTGCCCGTTCCCAGTTGAAAGTTGGCATTGGCGACATGAAGCACATTATTCTCGTCAAACCTAAACCGGCCAGTGGGCAGCTTCACGCCACCGCCGATCAGCAGCGTGTGGTTGAAAGTCCGCGCATTCTCACCGTCCATGAAGGTATTGAACAGGTTGTAATTGGCAAGCACGGTAATGTCACCCATGCCGCTCTGCCTTTTCACGTCGGCGGAGGTAATTTGCCTGTCCGCCCTGAAAGGTACGAATGCCATTACCTGAACCCGCTTGACCGGGAAAAAGCGCGTATAGAGCTCGCCGATATTGAAATGTTCCTCGGTACGGAGCACTTTGCTCTCGCCGTGCGTGACGAAGCGCATCCGCTGGTACCGCACGCCTACCAGCGATTTGTGTGATTGCGGGAGTAACCCGAAATAGGCGCCGCTGTTTGCGCAGCCGCATATGTCGCATGCGAAAGCCTGCCGCGGCGAGGCCAGTAGCAGCATGATGATGCAAAAACTCAGGTTTTTCATTTTAGGTCTCGTTTAAAAATTCGTCCCGACGCCCGGATCGGAAAAACGTTTTTCCCGGATAAACTGCTCGTCGCTGAGCGAGCGCAGAAAAGCTATAATCGATTGCTTCTCAGCGGCACTCAGGCTGATGCCCGGTCTTTGGCCGGGCCGGGTCAACGGGCTGTCCAATGTGGCCGAAGGATGAATACTGTCCGAATAATGGTCGAGCACTTCTTGCAAGCTATGGTAACGGCCGTCGTGCATGTAAGGCGCGGTCAGCGCTATATTGCGAAGGCTCGGCACTTTGAACTTGTAGCGGTCGGCCGGATCGGCCGTAATCCCGAACCGGCCCTGGTCGTCGGCACCGGACGGGACCAACCCATTGTTCCGGAAGCTGTAATCGGTGAATAGCTCGCCCGCGTGGCAACTGCCGCATTTGGCCCGGAACACAGCCATTCCCTGCCGTTCTTCCGCGGTCAGCGCCGACGGGTCGCCCTGCCGGAAATAGTCGTACCGCGACCCCGCCGACACCAGGCTAACCATAAACTGCGAAAGCGCTTTCATCATGCGCTCGCTGGTAATTTGCTCATCGCCGAATGCTTTTTGGAACATCAGCGGATAATTAACCGGCATCCTGGCCGTCGGCAATGGCGTATTTTGCAGCTTTGCGATTACATTTTTCACCGTTTCGTCCATCTCCACCGGGTTTTCGATCGGGTTGAACGGCACCAGGTCCAGGTCGTGCACGCCACCGTCCCAGAAGAACGACGGGTTCCAGGCCAGATTCTGGATCGAGGGCGAATTGCGCGTGCCGAGCAGGTCGTCAACGCCATGGCTAAGCTCATGCCCGTGGTGCGTAAACGCAGCTTCCTGCTGGTGGCAGGTACCGCAGCCGATCTGTTTGGTCCGCGAAAGAATGCCGTCGTAAAACAGGAAACGGCCGAGCTCAACGCCCTCTTCGGTAAGCGGGTTGCGGCTCATGTCGTATACCGGATCGGGAAAATGCGCGGGCTTTTTCCAGTGAACCGGTGTCGGACTGCCATCGCCCGGCTCCACTCCCGGATCGTCGCTTTTCTTGCAGGCGATGGTTACCAGCGCGAATGTACCGGCCAGAATGGCGCATGCGAAAGGTACCTGGCCGGTTGCCCGGCCAGGTTTGAAAGTCGATACCATCGTCCGTCAATGAATATGGTCGACCGAAAACATCTGCGCGTAATTGTCGGCAATCTGCGCGGCCACTTCCGGCTGCTGGCTCATGACGCTGTTATATTGCCCGATAGACAGGCTGGTGCCCGGCCCTTTGAACACTTTCTGCACGTCGGCAAACAAATGCACCTCCGGTGCTTTCGACGTCGTCACATCCGCTTTCAATTCGCCAAAGCCAAGTTTCACTATGCGCGTATTGTTGACGGTGCGGGTGCTGTACCCGCCAAACAGGCCGATGTGGTAGTAAAACTTACCGTTGACCGGATTTCCTTTCGAAGAGGTCCCTTCCATTTTCAGGAAAATATAGCCCGAATTCCAGGCCCAGTACATCCCGTCCTCCATCATCGAGCCGCCGGGGTCCAATACGCCGGTCCGCTTTTCGATTGGCATCGTATTGCGCGTGCTATCGACGCCGAGCATAAATTCCAGGCCGGTGTAAGTGCCGACCGGGACGCCTTTGAGCCGTACGAACTGGGATTCTTTTTTTATTTTCCATAATCAGGAAATAGCTCGAATCTTGCGGCACGGTATAGGAGGTCCCGTCCGCGCACAGCAGCTTGATGTTCGAAACGAAATAATTAAACTTGGTAACGACAAAGTCCTCGCCCGCGCCGTTAATGCTCGCGCCACCGCCGAGCACCAGGTTTTTATCCCCTACAATATTGTCGAATTCGATGGTGAGCGCACCCTTATCGCCGGTGGAAGGTACAGGCCCCTGTGCTTCGCTTTCGCAGGAAGCAAGCATGAGCATCCCCGCCACGGCAGCCAGCATCGCTGGCAAAGCCCTGGAAAGTTTCATGATTAATAAATGGATTAGCGGCCTTGACGGTAATGGTTACCGAAGGCCAGGTTTCTGTTATGACAAAGTACGGTTTACAATGTCAGCAGATGGGTGGACGGAAAATGTCGCGGACAAGGTTCTGTCCGCTGAACGGGTCGGAGAAATTGAACGCCACGACTTGCGGAATGGCCACGAAAGTAGCCGGTTGCAGCCGTGTAATGCTTTCATGAGCCGGCGCATGGGCCGAAAGTATTTTACTCATCAGTTCGTTTTCCGCCTGGCGTTGCTCCTGCCTGGCCGCCTGGGCGATCCGTTTGGCGAGGTAACATTTCCCGTCGCAATGCAACTGCGGACGCGCCCTGTTTTCACAGAGGGTCGCGATGATGTAATCTTTCCGGAGCTGGTAATCCAGGTAAATCACAGGCACCACAAAGACCTTCACCAGCATCACCGCCAGTAGTAACAGTCCCGATATCTGGTTCACAAGTGATTTCAAAATGATTTACGCAGGTTGTGCAGGTAGTAGTCGCAATTGGCGCCAAAAGTAACATAGGAACGCGAAGGTGCCTAATTTTTTAAACTAAAATTGGTTACAAGATCCGTTACCTCCCAGGCTCGTCAACTGATATCGGCAAGTCGGATAATACCGCCGTTCCGACAAGAATTCCCTGACAGGTATATTCAGTGGATTGCGATCCGAATCGCAATCCGCGAAAACATTAAAACAGCCGGTTTTTCCCGACCAGCTGCATAAAAGCATCGCGGTAGCCTTTGCTCAGCGGGACCTCCCTGTCGCCTATGTAAATGGTACCGCCCTGAATGGCGTCGATTTTTGAAAAATTGACAATGAACGAGCGGTGGACGCGCACGAAGCCGGGTTTGGGCAGCATCTGCTCCATTTTGCCCATTTGTCCCAAGGTCATGATCTTTTGCCTGCCGCTGTAAATCAGAATATATTCCCCATAAGCCTCGATCACATCGATGTCGCTATGGGCGATTTTATGGATTTTATAATCGGATTTGACGAAAATGTATTCGCTGAAAATATCAGTTTGAAGCGGCGTCTCCGTTTCCGCAGTTTTGGGTAATACTTTGATTAGGTTAATATACTCCACCGCGCGGCTGACGGCCTGAAAAAACCGTTCGAATGAAATCGGTTTTAAAAGGTAATCGAGCACAAATAGTTCATAACCCTGGACCGCATATTCCGCAAAGGCCGTCGTGAGAATGGTAACGGGCTTATTCGGCAGAGACCGGAGCAGCGAAATGCCGGTTACATCGGGCATCTGAATGTCCAGAAACAGCAAATCGATACGCTGCTTCTGTAAAAAACTTTGCGCCTCCATGGCAGATGCGCATGTAGCGACCAGTTTTAGTTCGGGTATCTTTCCTACGTACTCAGTCAGCAGCCGCCTGGCGAGCAACTCGTCATCCACGATCAGACAGTTAATGGTCATAAACGAAATATTTTTAAGCGCACAACGAACTGATCATTCAGTTCCGACAGCAGCAATTCATGATTTCCCGGGTAAATCAGTTCCAGTCGCTTTCGCACATTGCTCAGCCCGATTCCCTTGCTGGCGCCCTCCTGATTTATCCGCTCCCTTTTGGTATTCGCACACTCAAACAGCAATGTGCCGGCAGCATCCACGTTTAATGAAATAGCGATATAACCGTCGTGATTAGTATCCAGATCGGCATATTTAAAGCCATTCTCCACAAATACCAAAAGCAGCAACGGCGCGATGAGCTGGTCAGGCTGCACACCGGCGGTTTTGAATACGATCTGCTTTTGATAGATGTCGGATTTCAACCGCTGCATCGCGATGATATTCTGCAAAAACTCCACTTCTTTTTCGAGCTTGACGCGGTCGGCCTGGCAGTCATACAAAGTGTACCGGAGCAATTCCGAAAGCTTCATGATCATCGGTGCGGCGTTATCGTCCTTCAGGTAAGCGAGTGTGTAAACGTTGTTCAGGGTATTGAAAAGAAAATGTGGGTTAATCTGATTTTTCAGCACTTGCAGCTCCGTTTCAAGCTGTTTTCTGAGCAGCTCCGATTGCCGGTGCAGGGCGTTGAACCGATCTGCGGCAAACTTGTAAGCCGTGCTGGTCATGTGGATCACAAACAACAGAAAATACATTCTTCCAAACTGAAACGCCCTCGGATACCGGATTTCCCGTTTGACTGTCGGGAACAGCGCCCCCGGCTCTGTCAGCTTCATATAAAGTATCGTAACCACCAATAGCAGCACCGCCACCTGCACACTATAAGCCACGTATTTTCTTTTTTCCAGAAACCGGGGGATCAAAAAACGGGTCGTGGCGAAAGCGACCATCCCCTGGGCAGCCACATTGACGGACGCCGCCCAGACGGCCTTCCCGAACGGCTGAAAATTCGATAGCAAAAGTACCCAGATCAGCCAGTAACAGGCCCAGAACAGGTATGGATTGGCCGGCATGTGGATGTATTGCTTTTCGCGCATGGGACTTCCGGTGTTTGACAATGCAATTGTAACTTAAAAGTACATGACCTGAAAAATTGACCGCTGAACGACCCCATTCCTCCGACGAATGCGACCTTTTTCCGCATAAATCAATTTTCAAAGCTTCAATGGTCGCTCACGGGAACATCGGGCCCGTCCGTGAACATTCCCCGGTCATTCATCGAAAGAATTTCCCGAGCGGCGGACGATTGCCTTGATTCGGCCATCGAAAACCAATCCCATGTTTATCCAACCATGAAAAAGAAGCTAATGATCGGTACCGGGATGTGCGGCCTGATGCTCTTCTCCCACGCATTATTGGCGCAGCGGCAACTCCCGGACAAGCCGGCAAATGAACGGGCGGCAGCGCAAACGCAGCGAATGACCACCAGTCTCCAACTCGATTCGGTGCAGGCCGGTAAGGTTGCGCGGATCAACCTTACATATGCGCAAAGAATGGAGCCGGTGATGCGGGGAAATGGCAGCCGGATTTCAAAACTGAAAGCGATCCGGACAATGCAAAAGGAAAAAGAAGCCGAGCTGAAACAGGTCCTGACCAGGGAGCAGTTCGAGCAGTTCAAACAACAGCAACAAGCGGTGAAAGATGAAATCAAAGAACGCAGGAAGTCCTGACCGGCCGTTGCTTCACGGCCTGCTGATGGCCGGGTTGCTTTTGGCAGGGTGTAAAACCAGCGAGCCGGACGGCGCCGGACAGCTCGATCCTGCCTACGGGCCCGGCTGGTCGGCTGTGCATGCCGACAGCCGGAACTCCGACTACTCGCCGATGCAGGGGCCGCGCAAAGTCGTGCCTGCCTGGCAACGCAAATTCGAAGGAACGATCAATCTCGGGCCTACCACCGGCAAGCAGGGTCATGTTTACCTTACTACCAATGCAGGCGACTGTCACTTGTATGCCATGGACCCTCGGACCGGGAAAACGATCTGGTGCAGTAATGAGGTGAACAAATTCGCCGTCGCGTCGTCGGCGCTCGTCGATGCGCAGGGATGTCTTTACATCGCCGATAATGAAGCCATGCACGCATTCGACGCTACCGGCCGGCTGCTTTGGGAAACGAAGATCAAGGGCTTTCCGCTGTCGGCGCAATTCACGCATACCGGGCGGCTGATTTTCATCACCCATATTGGTATCATTTACGTGCTCGACCGAAAGAACGGGGCATTCATGCTCGACCCGCACCCGCTTTTAGCCGACTTGCCGTCCGACCCGGATTTTGATCCCCGGGCGTGCATGCGCGGCACAGCCGATTGTCCCTGCGCAAACACGCTCGCTGTCGACCAGGCCACCGGCCGTTTCTTTTTCACCTACTGGGCGCCGGGCGCGGCGCAAGCCTGCATAAAGGCCATGGTTTATTCCGAAAAGAATGAGCCTTCGATCGGAGCGCTATGGGAGAATACGGCACTGCCCGGGGGGGAGTGCTTCCAGTCCTGATATTTCGGCAGACGGCTCCCGCATTTACGTCAACGACAACGAGGGCAGTTTGCACGCGATCGACGCCGCGACCGGCAGGAACATCTGGAAATTCTTCATCGGGTACGGGCCGGGCGGCAGCCAGTCGACCTCTCCGGAGGGCCTCATTATGCCGGCCGGTGGCGGCGGCGCGCCAT